>NZ_JAIUGQ010000071.1:0-15512 GCF_020164715.1 Mesorhizobium sp. ESP7-2 | reverse complement strand
GTCCTCCCGGCGGACAAGAAAACTGTCACCCATGCTATCGGTCCATTCTGTTACCTATCTATCCGGTTCGGACACCGGGCACTTCTCCCCGTATAGTGACGGGGAGAAAGAAGCCGACCGCGACGCTGGCGCTCTTTTTGCAACGCCGATAATTGGCGAAATCGTCGGTGAGAGCGCCCCTCTCCCCGTCCCTATACGGGGAGAGGATGCCGGCAGGCAGGTGAGGGGCAGCGCCGGCGCCCGAAACTGAGTCGGCGAGTGGCGGCCTTCGAAAAAAGCGCGTTGACAGCAATCGCTTGCCCGCTTATTGAGCCCGCACCAGCCCAGATGGCGGAATTGGTAGACGCGCACGGTTCAGGTCCGTGTTCCGCAAGGAGTGGAGGTTCGAGTCCTCTTCTGGGCACCATTTTTTCCCGACTACCAACGGGATCACAAGCCATTCGGTTTATTGCGCCCACTTTTTTGTGCATTTTTGGCGTGCCCGCCTGTTGAACTAAAAGGCTGCTACGGCACGAGCACGCGGTGCACCCCTGCCGCCAATCGAATGGTGCGGCGGGAGGGACGACGATGGCCGCAGAACTCCTACGCGGCGCCCCCGGGCTTGCCGGAGGATAAACCGGTCCGGGCGCGCCAACTCCCTTTACATTGCCGCACCTCTCTCGCGCGCGACGCTCAAGAGAGTGCCACTGTTCGCTCCTGGCCAAGCTTTCCGCAACACAGCCAGATGGCGAGCGCTACGGCAACGCCGACAATGCCATCCACGGCGTAGTGCCATCCAAGATGAATGGAGCCGAGAAAGATCAGCACGGCATAGGCCAGCATGACATGGCCGAACCTGCGGTTGATGGAGTACGCGACCGCCGCAAACAATGCCGCCTGCGCGTTGTGCATGCTGGGCATGGCC
Organism: Mesorhizobium sp. ESP7-2; assembly: GCF_020164715.1. Classification (NCBI taxonomy): domain Bacteria; kingdom Pseudomonadati; phylum Pseudomonadota; class Alphaproteobacteria; order Hyphomicrobiales; family Phyllobacteriaceae; genus Mesorhizobium; species Mesorhizobium sp. ESP7-2. The sequence continues at coordinate 14,608 of NZ_JAIUGQ010000071.1, read as the reverse complement.
GAGATGCCTCCGGGCAGGTCGACATTGCCAATATAGACCTGCCAGAGAAGATTCTTGGCCAAGGCTGAAGACAACGGATAGGCGGCTGCGACCTCGTCAAGATAACGCATGAGATCGACATACGGCGAGGGCGTGCCCGGGACTATTTTCGAAAAGTAACAGGGTCCCGCGGAAGAGAACATGGCTGCCATCACGAGGCCTATCAGGAGCCAGGAAATGACCGTCGCCCTCCAGTAGCGGACACGCATCGGCTGCGGCACGCGCGGGCTGGCGAACAGCCCTCCCCAGAACAGGAAGACCATCGGCACCCATGATGAATACGCAATGTCGAACAGCAGGGTGATCCAGGGTACGCCAACGATCGGCTGGATGATTTGCCATGCCTGGTATCCACCCAAGAGACTTGCGTCCCAGCGGGAGAAGGTTTCGTCCCATTGGAAGGGGACCACAACCGGGATCATCATCTTGTTGTAGAGGAAGGCTGCCATGAAGAGGGCCAATATGGCGCAAGCGTAGAGATACCGTACCAACGTGCTCGACGTAACCAAGCTTCGCAGCTGAGCCGTCGCGAGACTGACGGGTGATCCATGGCGACCCCGGACGAGCGCGCATGAACAAGCCCAGAGGACAAGGGCGGAACTTAACAGCACAAAGGCTCGCACGACCCGGCCGGCATATTCGAAGACATGGGGCAGGATCGATTCGCCCCTGATTGTTGCGACCAGAAAGGTCAGGACGACGAACGCAAGGACGGTTGCGTGAAGCGTCGCATCGCGGCGCCTCGCGTATGCGAGCCACAGACGAAACCGCTTTGCTTGCGAAAGATCTCGCGTGGTTTCAGAAGAAGCCATGGACAAATACCAGGTATTCGAAGGTTTCGCGTCGGTATGATACGGCGAGTCGGCAAAAGCTATTCGCGCACCAGGCGCCCGCTCCCCCACCAGATCGCCGATACCGCTATGATCGAGATATAGCCGTCCACCGCGTAGTGCCATCCGGTGTATACCGACCCGTACATGATCAAGGCCGCGAAGATCCAGCCGAGAACGCCAAGCCAGCGGTTGAGGGAGGAAAGGAAATATGCGTTCAGGACGGCAAGGGCGACGTGCAGGCTGGGCATGGCCGAGATGCCGCCTCCCAGGCCTGCATTCCCTGTCGTGTGCAGGGTCAAGAGATAATCGGCGTATTCTCGCACGATAACGCTGGACTCCAGCGCAGACATGGCGACCCCGAGACCACCGAAGCGATTATCGCCGACGAAGTGATCATAGTAGATCGGACCCGCCGACGACAGGAAGAGGGCGAGCAAGGTACCAATGATCGAGATGGTCAACGCCAGCGCCCAGAGATAGCGAATGCGTGCGATCCGATCCGACCACATCGCCACGAAAAGAACCGTTCCAAACCATTGCGCATACCAAAGCACATCGTAATTCTTAAAAACGAAGAATGCCCATAGATCGTGATCGAGACGATGCGCCAATTCCCATGGCGCCGCTCCGTGTATCCACTCGTCCAGGTCGGCAAGCCATGGGTCGGCATAGAACGGAACGATCCCCGGGATCATGCTCTTGTGGGTGGAAAACGCAGTCATGCCGACGAGGAAGAACAGGAGCACCGGCACACAGCCCCGCCAGCGCGCTCGAAGCAGTTCGACGGCGTATCGCGTCGGAGCCTGACGCCCGAAAATGAGCGCCGCGGTGCCAACGCCACCAACCAACAATATAGGAATGGCGACGACGAATTTTTCGGCGTAAATCTGACTTAGAGCTACGAATGATTGCGGGTCCAGGAAGAATGCGACCAGGACATAGATGCCTACGCAGAATGCCAGTCTCACTGACCATTTTGCCGGCGGGCTGTACTGAGAAACTTCAGTAGTTAGGACCATTGTATTTTAACTATCTCTAATGTTTGATACTATTCAAAGTACCTTATCGATACCGGGCCTATCTTACTTATAGGTTACTTTGACTTGATCAAAATGCGCACCGTCGAGGCAGGCCTCGCCGCTAGGCAGCGACACAGGCACGACGCACCGCCCACCATCCACGCCGCAATTCCCGCCAGCACCGCGATCTTCGGCGCCCGCCGCGACCAGGCGTTTCCAACGCTGGCCGAGGCGGATGTCGATCGCATGCGCCGGTTCGGCTACGGCTCAGTGCCTCATCTCCCGGCGCCTCCCGAAAGGACGCATCGCGTCCTGCCCGGCGCGACCAAAAAGGACCACTGTCCCGACAAAGCTTTGACATGATCGCGCGTAGTTTAGAAACATTCAAAACTGGATGCTTCGCATGAATCCCACCTACACAAGCGCGCAAAAGGCCATGCACTGGGCCGTGTTCGTGCTGGTTATCGGTCTTTATGGCTTGACCTATGTTGAGGAGCTTTTTCCCCGCGGCGACCCCGGCCGTGCGCTCGTCTGGTGGCTTCATATTTCGTTTGGGATGCTGTTGTTCGTGCTGATCGTTGTCCGCGTCAGCCTGCGCCTGACATTGGGAACCCCGGGGCTGCCGCGGCAAATGTCAGAGCTGGAACGATGGACGGCCAAGGTCGCGCATCTGGTGCTTTACGCACTGCTCGTGGCCATACCGGTTCTTGGCATCGTGCTGACGTGGTACAGGGGCGATGCGTTGAGCTTCTTTGGCCTCTTCACCATCCCGGCGCCGGTTTCTCCCGACCGCGACGCGGCCCGATTCGTAAGGGAACTGCACAGCCTCTGCGCCAATCTGATCCTCATCCTTGCCGGACTGCATGCGGCGGCGGCGCTGTGGCATCATTTCATCCGCAAGGACGATGTGCTCAAGCGTATGTTGCCGGAAGCGGCTGGCTCCTGAGAGGCGGCCGCGGCCCAAGGCGATCATTCCTCTGGGCGGCGAACCCTGAGTTTCGAAATTCTCAAGTGGGCCGGCCCTGGTCATCCCGGAGCGACGGCGTGGTGACTGGCCCAACCTCCCCTCCCGGCTAGTCCGCGAACAAACCGCTTCAAACCGCGCGCCCGCTTCGCTACGCTCGCTGCCATGTCTCAATCCAGCACCGCGATCTTCGGCGCCCGCCGCGACCAGGCGTTTCCAACTCTGGCCGGGGCGGACATCGATCGCATGCGCCGGTTCGGCGAGGCCAGCGCCTATGCCGCCGGCGAGCACATTTTCGAGGCCGGCGATGTGTCCCCGGGGCTGATCGTCGTCCTGTCGGGCAAGGTCGACATCACCCAGGATGGCAAATTTGGCCGGCGCGAGACGCTCGTCACGCATGGTCCCGGCAGCTTCGTCGGTGAACTGGCGCAGCTTTCGGCCCGTCCCTCGCTGGTCAATGCGCAAGCGGCCGAGGCGGTCGAAGCGTTCGTCATCTCCTCGCAGAGGCTGCGCGACTTGATGGTGCAGGAGGCCAATCTCGGCGAGCGCATCATGCGGGCGCTGATTTTGCGCCGCGTCGGGCTGCTCGAGAGCGGCACGATCGGTCCAATCATCGTCGGACCGGCCGACAATGGCGACGTCCTTCGCCTGCAGGGCTTTCTCGCCCGCAGCGGCCAGCCCCACCGCGTGCTCGATTCAAAAACCGATCCTTGTGCAAAAACCCTGTTCGAGCACTTCCATGTCGATCCGCACCATTTGCCGGTCGTACTTTGCCCGAATGGCAGGCTGCTGCTCAATCCCGCGGAGAAAGACCTCGCCCGCTGCATCGGCCTGCTGCGGCCGGTCGACGCCAGCAAGGTCTATGACGTCGCCATCGTCGGCGCCGGACCGGCCGGGCTGGCGGCGGCGGTCTATGCGGCGTCCGAAGGGCTGTCGACCATCGTGCTCGATTGCCGGGCCTTCGGCGGCCAGGCTGGCGCTTCCGCGCGCATCGAGAATTATCTCGGCTTCCCCACGGGCATTACCGGCATGGCGCTGATGGCGCGCGCCTACAACCAGGCGCAGAAATTCGGCGTCGAGATGGTCATCCCCGACGAGGTGAAGCTGCTCGGCGCCGCCACCGACGGCGCGCGCTACAAGCTTGCGGTCGGCGACGGTGAGACGGTGCACACGCGCTCGGTGGTGATCGCCAGCGGCGCGCGCTATCGCCGCCTCGATGTCGCCAACCTCGCCGAGTTCGAAGGCACATGCGTGCATTATTGGGCCTCGCCCATCGAAGCACGGCTTTGCGGCGGCCAGGAAGTGGCGCTGGTCGGCGCCGGCAATTCGGCCGGCCAGGCGGCCGTCTTCCTGGCCAGCCATGTCGGGAAAGTGGCGCTGCTGGCGCGTGGCGGCAGTCTCGAGGCCTCGATGTCGCGTTACCTCGTCGAGCGCATCAGGGCGCAGCCGAACATTGAGGTGCTGACCGGCACCGAGATCGAGGCGCTGGACGGCGAGGAAGGCAATCTTGCCACGGTCCGCTGGCGCGACCGCTCGAGCGGCGCCTCGACGACGCGGCCGATCCGCCATCTCTTCCTGTTCATCGGCGCCGATCCGAACACCGATTGGCTCGCCCAATCCGACGTGGCGCTGGATGCCAGGGGTTTCATCCGCACCGGCTCGGACACAGCATCGGCGCACGGCGTGATGGAGACGAGCCGCAGCGGCGTGTTCGCCATCGGCGACGTGCGCTCCGGCTCGGTCAAACGCGTCGCGGCTGCCGTCGGCGAAGGCGCCCAGGTGGTGGCGGCGTTGCATGCATTTCTTGCGCGGGAAGGCAGCCGTGCCGACGCGCCTCGACCTGTCGGGAGAGTGTGATGGCTGACGAGTGCAGACACGCGGCTGATATCAAGGACGTGACGCCGAGCGCGCTTGGCTGCGAGGAATGCCTGAAGAGCGGCTCGTGGTGGGTGCATCTGCGGCTCTGCCGCACCTGCGGCCATGTCGGCTGCTGCGACGACTCACCCAACCGCCACGCCACCAAGCATTTTCATGCCACCAGCCATCCCGTGATCGAGGGCTATGATCCGCCGGAAGGCTGGGGCTGGTGTTATGTCGACGAGATCTTTCTCGACCTCGGCGACCGCACGACGCCGCAGAACGGCCCGATCCCTCGCTTCTACTGAGCTACCGAGCAGCCCGGAGAAAAGCGGATTCGGCCTGATTTATCGTACCGACCCGGTAACGGTCCGGTCGACATCGGGAACGGATTTGCGGTCGTTGCCGGCAAGGGCGGCGATGAGCAGCAGGCTGGCCACGACCGGAACGAACAGCACGGCGATACGGGCCTGTATATGAAGAATGGCGCGCCATTCGCTGCTGCGCTTGTCGGGGCTGTCGCTCATCACACTCACTTTGCCATGGACCCCCCGAGGTCACATAGCCGCGAACGGTTAAGCAACTCCTTCCGACTTCGTTAACGCAGGCGTTCAAGCCTGAAATCAGCCGAGCCCAATCCGCCTTGCGCCTTGCCGGAACAACGCTTCGGCGTCGGGCTCGAAGCGGAACGTGCCGATGAAATCGTCGGCGCGGTAGTCCGGCAACGTCTTGCGGATGGCGGCGGCAAAGCCGCGCGCCTCGTCGAGCCGTCCTGCCAGCGCCAGGCAATGTGCCGCGATCGCCAGGATGATGGTGTGCGCGTTCGGCCGCGCCGCCGCCTTCAGCGCCCATACGGCCGCCTCCTCGAACTGGCCGAGCCGGACATGCGCCATGGCCCGCGCGCCCAGCATGCCGAACAGCAGCGGATCGAATGGACTCAAATGGCGCGAATGATCGGAGGAGCCGATTGCCGCCCGCGGGTCGCCCGACTGCGAATGGACGAAGGACAGCGCGTAATGGCCGAGCGCGAAATTGGGGCTGAGGTTCACCGCCTGTTCCAGTTCGCCCAGTGAGCCCTCCTGTTCGCCGCGCAGCCACAGCGCCCGCCCCATCGCCCAGTGAGCGGCCGGATTGTGGTCGTCGACCAGCAGGCTTTGGCCGGCGCTCTCGAAGGCCAGCGCGCTTTCCCGGTCGCGGTCGCCCCAGCGCTGGAAGGCGTTCTGCCAATGGGTGAAGGACAGGCCGGCATAGGCGCGGGCGAAGGTCGGATCGAGCTGCAAGGCCCTGGCAAAGAAATGCCGCGCCGTTTCGTTCTCGGCTTGGGTGAAGCGGTACATGTGCCAGAGGCCGCGATGATAGGCCTCCCAGGCATTGAGTGAGTTGGGTGCCTTCAGCAGGGCGCGGTTGCGCTCGACCGTCTCGATCTCCACCGAGATCGACGACACGATGCTGTCGCCGATGTCGTCGAGCACCGCAAAAATGTCGTCCGGACGGCGCTCGAAGGTCTCGGCCCAGACGATTCTGGCGGTACGCACCTCGACGAGTTCGACGCTGACGATCAGGCGGCTGGCCATGCTGCGCACCGTGCCGGTGGCGACATAGTCGACCTTCAGCCGGCGGCCTGCCTCCTCGGGCGCGATGCCCTTGTCGGCCAGCGCGAACACCGATCCGCGCGCGATGACGAAGAAATCCCGCAGCTTGGCGAGACGGGTGATGATGTCATGGGTGAGGCCGTCGGCCAGCCCGCCGCGCAGGCCGGCTTCCTCCACAAACGGCATCACCGCCAGCGAAGCATGGCTCGGCTCGACTGGACCGGAGTCGGGCGGACCATGGTTGAGCAGGTCTAGCGATGACGCCAATTGCGATCCCGTGGACTGGCAGGCCGGCTGCGCCTGCTGGTCACGGATCATGCGCCATGTTGCCCGCAGCGGGGCGAAATCCAGGTCTTCCGACTGGAACAATTGTGCCGCCACCGCCAGATGCCTCTCGGCCGCGGCGATCTCGCCGCGCCGGGCGAGGCTCGCCAGCAGCGTCGTATGCGCGCGCTCGTCGAAAGGCGCGAGTTCCACCCACCTGTCGAGATGCGCGATGCCCTCGTCGCAGTCCGCGGGCAGGCTCGCGACGAGCCGTTCCAACACCGCTGCATGGACGGACCGGAAGCGGCGGCGCTGGCCGATCAGCCAGCTGTTGAAGTGCGGATTGCGTTCGAGCTCCAGCCCGTCGAGAAAATCGCCGGCGAAGAGTTTTGCCAGGGTTCGCAACCGCTCCGCATCGAGTGTGTCGATCCCGTGCGCGGCGGCACGGCTGATCTCCAGGGCATCGACAAGGCAGCCGCCGAGATCGAGCGCGACCGTATCGTCCTGCGTGCGGACATGGCGCCGGTCCGGCGTGTCGAGAGCGCCGCGCAACTTGCTCAGGCACCAGCGCAGCTCGCCTCGCGGATCGTTGGGCACATCCCACAGAAGTTCGCACAGGCGGCTGCGCCCCACCGGGTGCGGCGCCAGCACGAGATAGGCCAGCAGCGCCCGCAGCTTGCGTGACGCCGCCAGCGCCATCGGCGCGCCGTTGCGCGTGACCGTCAACGGTCCGAGCAGCCGCACGGACATGCACGGCATGCCGCCGTCCTGCCTCGATGGTGCGGTTTCCACGTCCGTTTCCACGCCTGCTCCCACGCTGGCCTGTCGGCCCTTGCTTTATCACCAAACACGACACGGCGCATCCGGCGGCAAATTTCGCGCCGGCCGCGGTCAATGCCGCATCGCCGGCATGTCAGCCCTAGCGCGACAAGGTCTCGAAACCTCGCCGCCCAGGCCGGCGGTTTGTAACCGGCCTGTGAAGATGAACACGATGGAGGAGATCAACGATGTTGAACAAACAAAGAATCAGGACCACCGCCGGGCGCGGCCACCTGTTCGACAGCATTCTGGACACGGTCGGCGACACGCCGGCGGTGCGCATCAACAATCTCGCACCGGCCCATGCGACCATCTACGTCAAGGCCGAGTTCTTCAATCCGGGCGCCTCGGTGAAGGACCGGCTGGCGCTCAACATCATCGAGGAGGGCGAGCGCAGCGGCGCGCTGAAGCCGGGCCAGACCGTGGTCGAGGCGACCAGCGGCAACACCGGGATCGGCCTCGCCATGGTCTGCGCGCAAAAGAACTATCCGCTGGTCGTCACCATGGCCGACAGCTTTTCGGTCGAGCGCCGCAAGCTGATGCGCATGCTCGGCGCCAAGGTGGTGCTGACGCCACGCGCCGAAAAGGGTTTCGGCATGTACAAGAAGGCGGTCGAGCTGGCCGAGGCCAATGGCTGGTTCCTTGCCCGCCAGTTCGAGACGGCCGCCAATGCCGCCATCCACGAGGCGACGACCGCGCGCGAAATCATCAATGATTTCGCCGGCTCGCGGCTCGACTGCTTCGTCACCGGCTATGGCACCGGCGGCACTGTCGTCGGCGTTGCGCGCGTCTTGCGCCGTGAACGGCCCGACACGCGCATCGTGCTCTCCGAGCCGGCCAATGCGCAACTGATCGGCAGCGGCAAGGCGCAGCAGCGCGGGGCCGATGGCGCCCCTGCGGCCAGCCATCCGGCCTTCGAGCCGCACCCGATCCAGGGTTGGACGCCGGATTTCATCCCCAACGTCCTGCAGGAGGCGATCGATGCCAGCCTTTACGACGAGGTGATCCCGATCGCCGGGCCAGACGGTATCAAATGGGCCAGGGCGCTGGCCCAGAAGGAAGGCATCTTCACCGGCATTTCCGGCGGCGCGACCTTCGCCGTGGCGCGCCAGATCGCGGAGAAGGCGCCCGCGGGATCGGTAATCCTGTGCATGCTGCCCGACACTGGCGAGCGCTATATGTCGACGCCGCTGTTCGACGGCATCGAGGCCGAGATGGACGCCGACGAGCTGGCGCTGTCGCGCTCGACGCCTGGCTGCCAATTCCCGGCGGCTTGACGGGAGGCAGTCATGGACATCGCGCGAGAAACCGTCGGCATAATGGCCGAGGAAACGCTCGACCCCGCCGACTGGGCCGATGTCCAGGCCCTGTCGCGCCGGGTCGTCGACGATGCCGTCGACTATCTGCGCGACGTGCGCGACCGCCCGGTCTGGCGGGAAATGCCTGTGGACGTGCGAGCGTTTTTCGCGGCATCCCTGCCGCGTGCGCCGGCGCCGCTGGCCGATGTCTACGGCGAGGTCTCCCGCACGGTGATGTCCTATCCCATGGGCAACATCCATCCGCGCTTCTGGTCCTGGTACATGGGGTCGAGCAACTTCACCGGCGCGCTCGGCGATTTCTTGGCGGCGATCCAGGGCTCCAACCTCGGCGGCGGCAACCACGCCGCCGGGCTGATGGACAGCCAGGTGGTGAACTGGTGCAAGGAGATGCTGGGCTTTCCGGCCTCGGCCTCCGGCACGCTGGTCAGCGGCGGCTCGATGGCCAACATCATTGGGCTTACCGTGGCGCGCAACGTCAAGGCCGGCATCGATGTGCGCGAGCACGGCGTCGCCGCCATCGAAAAACCGCTGCGCTTCTATGGCTCGGACCAGATCCATTCCTGCCACCGCAAGGCGATGGAAGCGCTTGGGCTCGGCAACCTGGCGCTGCGCCGCATCCCGACGGATGCCGGACTGCGCATCGACATATCGGCCCTGCGCGCGGCGATCGGCGAAGACCGGGCAGCCGGCCTCACGCCGGCCTGCGTCATCGGCAATGCCGGTACGGTGAACACCGGGGCGATCGACAACCTCAGGGCGCTTGCCAAACTCGCTCACGAGGAAGGCATGTGGTTCCATGTCGATGGCTGTATCGGCGCTCTGATCGCCATCGCGCCGCAAAACGCCCACCGCGTTGCCGGCATCGAATGGGCCGATTCGATCGCGCTCGATCCGCACAAATGGCTGCATGCACCCTTCGAGGTCGGCTGCGCGCTGGTCAGGGATGCCGCAGCGCACCGCCGGAGCTTCGCGGTGACGCCGGAATATCTGGAGTCGACGCCACGCGGCCTCGCTTCCGGCGAATGGCTGCACGATTACGGCCTGCAGACGTCGCGCGGCTTTCGCGCGCTGAAAGTGTGGATGGCGCTGAAGGAACATGGCGTCGAAAAATTCGGCCGCCTGATCGACCAGAACATCGCGCAGGCGTCCTATCTGGCCGGGCTGATCGAGGCCGAGCCTTCGCTGGAGCTGGCGGCGGCGCCGACCATCAACATCGTATGCTTCCGCTACCAGCCCGGTTTGGCGGGCGAAGCGCTGAAGGCGCTCAACACCGAGATCATGCTGCGGCTGCAGGAGCAAGGCATCGCGGCACTCTCCGACACCACCGTGCACGGCGAGCACTGGCTGCGTGTGGCGATCACCAACCATCGCACCCGGCGCGACGATGTCGATCTGCTGGTGCGCGAAGTGGTGAGGCTGGGACGTGAGATCACTGCGCAGGGCCCAGTGTCTTCCTAGTTCCGGACGGCCGTGCGATCCTGCCCGTGATGATTCGGGGGAGGTCGGCGGTGACGCTGTTTCGCATGGTTGCGCTGGCGGCACTGGTCCAGGCCAATTCGGCGGAGGCCGCCGACATGGCGTTTTTCGTCAAGAACCTGCGCAAGGAGGCGGTTGCGGTCGAGCTGTTCAGCCGCGACCGCGAGACCGTCTGGCCGGGCAGCGACAAGGTGTTCCTTGTCGATCCGGGCTCACAGAAATCGGTGCCGATCTCCTGCAATCAGGGCGAACGCATCTGCTATGGCGCCTGGGTCGACGGCAACGACAAGATTTCCGCTGGCGTCGGGCCAGACAACGACCAGCCCTGCGATACCTGCTGTTTCATCTGCGTGGAGCACACGACCGAGACGATCGACCTGGTGCCGTAAGACAAGGTGGGCCATAAGCGCGTCGGACCCAAATTAAGTCAGGGATCCAGTCACCAGCCCCACTTCCGCGATTCAGCACGGCATGCGATGGTTGCGGCGCGGCCAGATGGGCCGCTTATTCAGGGGGTTACCATGTTCTGCGCCTATGCGCGCCGCTCGCTGGCCGCGCTTTCTCTCGCCATGTTGCTGGTGCCGTCGGCCCATGCCGGCGACGTCACCTTCGCCGTCAAGAACAGCCATCCAAACGCCATGCGCCTCGAGCTCTACAGCCAGGACCGCGACTATGTCTGGCCGGGCAATGGCAAGGATTTCTATCTCGACGACGGCGAGACCAAGCAGCTGCCGATTTCCTGCAATGAAGGCGAATCGATCTGCTACGGCGCTTGGGTCGATGGCGATGAGGGCACCTATTGGGGCGTCGGCCCCGGCAACAAGGAAAAATGCGAGGATTGCTGCTACACCTGCAGCGGCGGCGAGACCGAGGAGATCGAGCTGGTCCCCTGACCGGTTTGCCAGCTTGACGGTTTTCCTGCTGGGAGCCATAGCCTACCCAAACACCTAAGGCACGCCGCGTCATTCAGGCGGCGTGCTCCAGGCAAACAGGGAGCACGCCAATGGCCGGCATGGTCGAAAGCGACAAGATCGACGTCGGATTTTCCGGCAAACGCTGCATCCACTCGCGCAATTGCGTGCTTGGCGACCCGCATGTCTTCGTGCCCAACGCGCCGGGCCAATGGATCCATCCCGAGGCGGCCAGCGTCGAAAAGATCGTCGCGCTGGCCGAGAACTGCCCCTCGGGCGCCATCACCTATGTCCGCAAGGATGGCGGCCCGCAGGAAAAGCCGCCTGCGGTCAACACCGTGCGGCTGCGCGAAAACGGCCCGCTGGCGGTGCATGCCGAGATCGTGCTTGGCGACGAGACGTTTTTCCGCGCCACGCTCTGCCGCTGCGGCGCCTCGCAGAACAAGCCGTTCTGCGACAACAGCCATATCAAGGCCGGCTTTGCCGCCACCGGCGAACCGGCGCTGAAGGATACGCCAGCGCTGGAGACCCGCAACGGCCCGCTGAAGGCGACGCCGACCGCGAACGGCCCGCTCAAGCTCGAAGGCAATGTCGAGATCGTCACCGGCACCGGCCACACGGTCGACCGCACCACGAAGGTCTTCCTGTGCCGCTGCGGCCACTCGGCCAACAAGCCGTTCTGCGATGGGTCGCATAAGAAGGTCGGATTCGTCGGGTAAGGCGGCGCCAGAGCTGCCAATCTCCCCCCTCGTGGGGGAGATGTCCGGCAGGACAGAGGGGGCGCCGTAGAGCGCCGACTTCAATAGCGAGGATCGCAATGCCTCATACGCCATTGCCCCCAAGACATCGCGCAAACGCCAGATCGATGCGCAAGGTCATGACATCCGCCGAATTGAAGCTCTGGAACGAGCTTCGTGCGCACCGCCTGATGGGGCTTGGTTTCCGCCGACAATTCCCAATCGCTGGTTACATTGTCGACTTCGCTTGCCCGGATAAGAAACTTGTCGTCGAAGTCGACGGTTCCCAGCATGCGGACTCAGTCACCGGCGACGAAGGCAGGACATTGCCCCTGGAGCAAGACGGTTGGACTGTCCTGCGGTTCTGGAACGACGACGTCATTCGCAGCATCGATAATGTCTGCCAGCATATTGTGATCGAGGCCGGGCTTGGCTGATGGTGCCGTGATTGCGGCGAGGTCGGCGGGACAGCGCCCCCCTCTGTCCTGCCGGACATCTCCCCACGAGGGGGGAGATCGATCTCTCATCCCACCGTGGCCCATGTCACATAGCTTTATCGGCCGGTCGGTATCGGCTAAGGGGCGGGGCAGCAGAACTCCTCGGATCCACCCAATGACCGCCAAATCCAAGCCCGCCCCTCTCTTCCTCGGCATCGACACCGGCGGCACCTACACCGATGCCGTGCTGTGGTCCGAGACCGAGGGCCCACAAGAGGGGCCGAACAAGGGCAAGGTGCTGGCCAAGGCCAAGGCGCTGACCACGCGGCATGATCTGGCCGTCGGCATTTCGGGCGCCGTCGATGCGGTGCTGAAAAAGGCTGGCACCAATCCGGCCGACATCAAGCTGGTCTCGATGTCGACGACGCTTGCCACCAATGCGCTGGTCGAGGGCCAGGGCGGCCGGGTGGCGCTGGTCATGATCGGCTTCTCCGAGGCCGATCTTGCCCGCGATGGGCTGAAGACGGCGCTCGGCACCGACCCGGTGGTGTTTTGTCCGGGCGGTCATGATGTGCACGGCAATGCGGCAAAGCTCGACCTGTCCGGACTGGAGGCGATGCTGCCGGAACTCGGCGTTTCGGTGTCCGGCTTTGCCGTCTGCGCCTATTTCGCCACCCGCAATCCCGCGCATGAGATCGCCGCCCGCGAACTGATCCGCGACAGGACCGGTCTGCCGGTCACATCGAGCCATGAGCTGTCGGCCAAGCTCGGCGGCCCGCGCCGGGCGCTCACCACGCTGCTCAATGCCAGGCTGATCTCGATGATCGACCGGCTGGTGGCGGCGACCGAGGGGTTCCTTCAGGCGCGCAACATCGCCGCTCCCTTGATGGTGGTGCGCGGCGATGGCGCGCTGGTTTCGGCGGCGTTTGCCCGCCAGCGGCCGATCGAGACGATCCTCTCGGGTCCCGCCGCCAGCCTGGTCGGCGCCCGCCACATGACCGGGCTCGACAATGCGGTGGTGTCCGACATTGGCGGCACCACCACCGACGTCGCCGTGCTCGATGGCGGCCGGCCGCGGCTCGATCCGGAAGGCGCCACCGTCGGCGGCTTCCGCACCATGGTCGAGGCGGTCGCCATGCGCACGTTCGGCCTTGGCGGCGATTCCGAGGTGACGCTGGAGGATGGCGCGCTCAACCCGAAGATACTGCTCGGGCCGCGCCGCCTGGTGCCGCTGGCGCTGGCCGGCATGGCGCATGGCGAGGCGGTGACAGCGGAGCTCGAACGCCAGTTGCGCGCCCCCAACACCGGCCGCATGGATGGCCGCTTCGCGGTCCGCACCGGCGTGCCGGACCGGCTCGCCGCGGGGCTGACCGCCCCCGAGACAAAGCTCTATGAGGCGATCGGCGCGACGCCGCTCGCCCTCGACAGGCTGCTGACCTCGAACGCCCAGAACGCCACGCTGAACCGGCTGGTCTCGCGAGGGCTGGTGCATATCTCAGGCTTCACCCCGTCCGACGCCGCGCATGTGCTCGGCAAGCAGGCGAACTGGGATGCCGCCGCCGCCCGCCTCGGCGCAGAACTGTTCGCCCGCAGGCGCGATGGCCGTGGCCAGGCCATCGCTGCCTCGCCGGAAGCGATCTCGGAGCGGGTGCTGGTGACGCTGACGCGCTGGTCGGCCGAATACATCCTGGAAACCGCCTTTGCCGAGGACGGGCTCGATGGCGCGGCGACCGTGGCGCACGCGCTGGTCCAGCGCGCCGTCGACGCCCACCCCGGCATCGCCCGCCTCAGCGTCGCGCTCGACCGGCCGGTCATCGGGCTCGGCGCGTCGGCCCCCCTGCACTACGCCGGCCTGGCGCCCCTGGTCGGCAATGAGTGCGTGGTGCCCCGGGATACCGATGTCGCCAACGCGCTCGGCGCCGTCGTCGGCCAGGTCAGGGTTTCGGCCGAGGCCCGCGTCAGCCAGCCCAAGGAAGGCCTGTTCCGGCTTGCCTCGGGTGAGACGGTGCGCGACTTCCTCGACGAGGCGGCGGCGATAGCGGCCGCCGAGGCCGACGTGCGCGCCATCGTCGCCCAGCGTGCCCTTGATGCCGGCACCGACAGCGCCGAGATCGACGTTGCGACGGAGTTTCGCGTCTCGACGGTCGAAGCGCAGCGCATGTTCATCGAAGCGCATGTCGTAGCGGTGGCCTCGGGCAGGCCGAGGATCGCGGTTTGAGGGCGCCCTTTCCTTCTCCCCGTAAACGGGGAGAAGGCAACCTTCACCCCAGGGCTGCGAATCCAGGTTAACGGGGAAGTTGACCGAGGATTGAGGCGAGGTAGTCGGGGCTCCATCCGGCCT
>NZ_JAIUGQ010000070.1:0-16071 GCF_020164715.1 Mesorhizobium sp. ESP7-2 | reverse complement strand
TGCTGGCCACGCGGGCAGCTTGGCCGGCCCGCGCCTTCTGGGGCGCGGGCCACGCCTGTCGACGGATCTTCCGCACTTTGCCGACTGGGCATGTAGAGTCAGGTCTTCTGGCATGGAGTGCCTGGGAGCCCGCGACGATCCTCGAATTCCCAACGAAACCAGCACGCTCGCCGGCGGTCGACGAGTTTGTCGGCGGCGTGGGGGCGAGTCGGACGAGGCAATCAGCCCGCACCGCAGAAATCAGATCTTCTCAAAAGCACCGATTCGCGCGATCAACACGAAGCCTTACTCAGACGGTGCATCATCATGAACGTCATCGCAGTCAGTCTCGTATCGCTCGTTCTGGCAATCGCGTGCGTTCTCGTCCACTACGAGGCCTTCAAAATGGTCGCAAGCTCTGCCCGGTCAGCCGAGGTCGGCGGATTTCCGAGCCGAGGACGATTGCTGATCGTTATCTTTGGAGCGCTTGCCGCGCATACTGTCGAGATTACATTCTACGGTTTCGTCTTCTGGGGCCTCCATAGCTACGGGCTATTGGGCGAAATCGTCGGCAAAATCCCCGATGGCTGGATCGACTTCCTGTATTTCTCCATCACCAACTATACAACGCTGGGCGTCGGTGACATCAGGGCCGAGGGTCCGATGCGACTGATTGCCTCCTCTGAGGCGCTCACCGGTCTGGTGCTATTAAGCTGGACGGCCTCGTTCACTTACCTCTCCATGGAGAATTTTTGGAAGAGGAGGTAGAGAGCGGAAAGCGTCGCGGTCGGATTCGATCGGGAGGCAACAACCAATCCGCGGTGTCCTTGATCAACCCTGGCTGCAGGAGGAATGACGTCGCCAGCAGGAATTCAGTCAGCCCATGAATGGCGAGCGGCTTTGGTGCCGTTTCTCTTGGGATTGTGAGGTGTTTCGAGCTTGCCGTTGGCGACGTTATCTTTCCTTCCGCCTTCCCCACTTTGCCTGCCGGTTTCCGGTGATTGAGCGCGGGCAACTGCGGCCTTAGAGGTAGACCGGATGTCTTCGACTTCGGCCGCCGCTAAATGGTCTATCCCGATGAAGCTGTTCTCGCCCGTACTCACGCGCACCAGCTCGTCAAGCTTTGCCTGGACCGCTGCCCCATCTCGATTCTGCGTATTCTGGATCAGGAAAACCATCAGGAAGGTGACAATCGTCGTCGAGGTGTTGATGATGAGCTGCCAGGTTTCCGAAAAACCGAGGAAAGGGCCAGAGAAACCCCAGACCGCGATCAAAGCCATGCAAAGGGTGAAGGTGATCGGCCGGCCTGCCCCGCGAGCGACAGCGTCAGCGATCCTTCCGAATGTCTTTTCTATTCACCGCCCCCGGCCCAACCGCCGAATGAACTGACCCCCGAACGTTGTGTCCAACTTTACGGGGTCAGTTCAGAAGCGGGGTTCTTTTGCCTCAACGGCCAGCCGCATTTTTCTTAGCGGCCGATTTGGGCTGACTAGATTTAGCCCTGGAAGCAGAGTCCTTTGAGTGGGCTGCCATAGCGGGTGCAGCTCCAGTTTTTTTTGCCGCGCTCGCCTTCGCAGTCGCTGCTTTCTTTGTAGCCTTCTTACGGGCGGGCTTCTTCGCAGGCACCTTCTTCGCGGCTTCCTCGTTCGAAGAGAAAATGCCGGTGATGCTACCGATGATGGACACAGCGCTACCCTCCGTTGAACTCGACCGTCAATGCGCATCGGCACGAAACGGTTCCATTAGGTGGCGCGCTTGATATCTGTGATCGCGCCGGCTTGATCAATCGCTCAAACGGCGCCTACCGAGCCTTGGTCTCTGAGACAGGGGTGCCGAGGACTTTAAGACTGTCCTCAACTGCCTGACGAGGGAACGGCCTTGTAACTGGCTCAAGTCGTAACCCTCCGATTTCAGCTGACGACGGAGGCTTTCCACATCGCTTAGCTTGCCAGACCGGGCCAGTTCAAACGCGCGTTCGAGGGTCGTTGTGTTCGGTTTCATACGTCACAAATCTAGATTTCCTGCAAGACGGCAGTTCGGCAGAAGACGATGCAGCGCCTATTTCCGCCAACTCGGGATTGAGCGCCAATCCGGGAACCCAGCGTCATGGTGCACGATGGCGTCGAACATCGCTTCATAAACGCTGCCAATCTCTTCCTCGATTCGGTGCTGCTGATCCCAACTGCCTTCGCGTCGGCAAAGAGCTCCTGAATAGCCTCCGCAACCGAAATCACGTTTGAACTGGCAAGCCCAGACAGGTTGCTGCCTGGCCACTTGTCAAGAAAATCGACTCCGCGCGTGCTCATGCCTAAACAAGCCGGCCGCGCATATTAAGTTCCGCTTAAGTCCGGCCCACTCAGTTGGAGGCGCCCAGCCTAAAAATCTCAAGCTTCTCGCTGGAAGTACCTTCTGACCGCATCGCTCGCATGTGAATATCGCAAGGGACTTTACCCAGGAGCCCTCCCTAACCAGCTTGGCTCTGCAGCTCGGACACTGCAGGGTCAAATCCTGTCGAGCAGGTGATTAGATAAGCCAGGCCCCATGACGAAGCTTTCAGACCGTCCATCAAGCGCAAGCCGCAGGAGCTCTCCGACGAGGGTGACCAATTTCTATAAGTGCAACATCTGCGGACAGTCGATGGACGTGCACGATCTGCGTCAGGTGATCGGGCACGAGCAGCCGAGGCATGAGCGGCTGAATTCCGAAGCCTCAAACGCTCCTGAAAAGCAAAAAGCCCGCCGGCCGGAGCCAGCGGGCCTCTTCGTAGCAACGCGACTCGTTAGCCGGGCGAAGTGAGGATGATAACCGACGGCGGGATCGCGGCCGTAACAGCGGACAAACGCTCACGCCTGGTCAGAACAGGCTTCCCGTAGGTTTTCTTCATGGCGGTGCTCCTCGCTTTACCTGCGCGGCGGCAAAATTTGCCTTGCTCAAGCGAGTCTGGTCAGCCGCCTGCGACACCAGTTCGGCGCCGAGCAAGGGCCGTTCTGTAATAAAATTCGAAGCGACTGCAACCAATCTCACTCTCTGAAGTTTTGAAGACCTTGTGACCGTGAAAGAGGGGTTGATCTTGGCTGCTTTCCTACCTGTGCAGATTAAGTTTGTGAACTTCGAAACCAGTGCCATCTCGTCGGTGGCCGAAGCCAGAGCGGCAATGAATGGGGCGTGGAAGAACAAGGAAATGCATTCCTATCGACAGGCGTTGCGTTTGCTCGATGAGGCTCAGGCAGGCACTTGCCGGCAATCCATCGCGTTCGAGGCCTTTGTCAAAGCCGCAAGAGATCAGGACATGGTTGTTTCAGGCCAGCCAAGCAAGGGCCTCAGCCTCCTAGACGCGCTGACAAGCTCGATCTACGGCTAGGATCGCCAGCCGCCGTACTCGGTTTGAGCAGCAAGCGCCGCAGCGCGTCCAGCCCTGCAACTGCAAGCCGCCCGTGCCCCTCGGTGGAAAAGCGCGGGCCGACCAAGTTTGCACTTGGCCAACAGCGCAAAGGAACATCGGGAGAGCGCTGCGTTCGCATTTGTTCAGGCTGTCCCCGCGCATAGCAAAAAACCTGCCGCGTTCGGCAGCGTGCCGGGGCGGCTATTTCGACTCCACGCCCGGCTCAGGCTGAATGTCGATCGTGTCGCCATTTCCGTGCACGGCATCACGGTCCCAGCCGTTCGTCTTCTCGGGCGTTTTGACGACGGCTTCCCGGGTGTCCCGGCCTTTGTCCTTTCTGGGCCCTGGACCTGGCACATCGCGTGATGACTTTGGTTCCACATGCGCCTCCTTTTTTCAATCCATAAACAAGGTCGAGAGCTCGGGTTCCAACATTAGGAAAGCCCGCTGTCTTGGGAGAGTGCAGCGGGCCATTTCGCTAGGAGTTGAGGGAACATCTCCTCGTTGCGGAGATAACAGGCCAATGACGGTTTGGTTCCCAGCCGTTCACCCCCCTCGCAGCACGCCCCAGATAAGTGCGGTCAAACGCACCAAGCAGCCTTCGGCTACCTTTTCGCCAGCAAGAGCGCTTCGCGCACCAGCGATGGCAGACTGCCTAGCCCGAGCAAGTCGATAAGCTCGCGTGCTTGGCTGAGGGTGATGCCGGTTTTGTCCACAAGCCAGCTGGCGTGCTTTTCCTTGGTGGCTTGGATCAGGATTTTCGATTCATCGAGGCATTCATGGCAAATGCTCCATGGCGAAAACGAAACGTAACCCTTGTGAAGCAGCTCGCAAGCCAGCGTAGTGAAATGGTACGAATCAGACAAATCGGCCTTGCCGTTCGCCGTTAAACGAAGTGCGATGGCTAGCTAAGGACTGCCGCCTATTCGGCAGGATCGCCAGGAACCGCGTCGTGAACTTCCGTAACGATGTGGCCTTTCGGCTCGCCAGCCAAATACTGGACGTGAACGTCAACGACAAAGGTGCTTGTCATCGGGTTTGCATCTCTGGTGATCTGGCCTTTGGGGTCGGTAATGGAGGACTTCCGAAACAAGACCGGTAGAGCTTTAGGGCGCTTGTGGCGAGGAAGAGTTGCGTCCTTTCCGTCAGCAACTTGCCAACTACCCGGGACCTGAGCCCGTTGGCCGGGCCAGCTAAGAAATGCAAAAAAGCCCCGCCCCCTCTCGGCAGCGGGCAAGTTCTAGACTGTGCTGGGATCAAGCAGCGTAGGTCAACGAATGACCACAGCGTTGGTTGCGGATGGAGTGACTATATGGCCGCCGAACCTAAGTCCTGAACTGCCGTTTTCTGGAAGCGGTCGTTTATGCTTCTTTGCTCGGCTCATCCCCGAATACCTTGCTGTTTTGGCCAGGATCGCATTCGCGATATGGCTCATGGTCCGTAATTGGCCAACCGATACAATGATCTGATCCCCTCAGCATAGGTCAGGGCAGCTCCCATAGCCCGTCGTCCCGGTGGCAGCGCGGGCGTCCCAAACCGATGAAGCCGGCGGGTCTATTGAGCAGCGCTTGGAACACGGTAACATTAGCTCAGGAATAAACGGGGGACGCAGGTGCTACCTTCATCAGGGCTGGAACGGCTGAACGCATTTTCCGATGGCGTGTTCGCAGTTCTGATAACTGTTCTAGTTTTGGATTTGCGCCCGCCGGAAGTGCCGACCTTCAAGGCCCTTCTGGCGTCGTGGGAAACCTTGCTTAGCTACGCTGTGAGTTATCTCTTCATAGCCATCGTCTGGGCGAACCACCATCATCTCTTGCGCCACGCGAAAGAGAGCACGGCGTCCTTGATGTGGTACAATTTCGCGCATCTGTTCTCAGTCTCGCTGCTCCCCCTGGCCACGGCATGGATGGCTGTAAGTGAGTTGGCACCGCAGCCGGTCGCCTTCTATGCGACCGTGTTTTTCCTGGTTAACCTGACATATCTGTTGTTGATCCGCGAGCTCATTGATCCGATCCCCGAGAACGAGGTGTCGCCAGAAGTGCGGCGGCTCATGCGCCTGCGTGCCGTGATTACGCTCAGCCTTTTTGGGCTCGCAGCTATCCTGGCATTGAACTACCCAATCGTCGGACTGGGGATCTGTATTTGTTGCCTGGCAGTCTATCTCAAGCCCCAGGCTCGGGGCTGACAAGGTACGGCCAGAATCCGGCGTATTGTGCGGCGTGGCGGCGGGGCCGAGCACATCGAGGCTTGACCGTCCCGAACGAGCCATTCCGAGCATGTCCGCACTTGTCTGAGGATAGCCGTCTTGGCGCTTCGCTCGGTTTCCATCGTTGCTAACGCTGAACGCCACCCTTCAGGCGACTTGGGCTCTCTTGCGACGCCTATGCATTTAGCAATCTCGCGCGTCCGAACAATGCCGAAGTGGTCCATTCACTCGATCCTTCACCGGCCAATTCCGCGTTTCGATGACATCAGGGTTGAAACTGCGCTCGTCGTGAGAGACGGAGCTTTTGTCACGTGCTCTGGCGGCTTCGCGGCCTTCGATATGATGATCGACACCATCGAGAAGGAAGCCGGTCTTGAGCTGGCAGGCGCCGTCTGTCGGTACATGAGCACGGACCACGCACGCGAGGGAGGCTCCTCCCCTGCCATGCCCGCTAGTCTGCGACTGGCCGGAACCAGTGCCAAGTTAATCGAGGCCATTCGGCTGATGGAGGGCAATCTCGAGCAAACTATTGAACGCGATAGCGACCAAGATCGGTACATCGCGCCGACAGCTGGAGCGCCTGTTTCACAGCTATCTATCAACCACCCCCAGCCGCCACTATTTGAACCTTCGCCTCTCGCGCGCGCGTCAGCTGCTAGACACCACCGATCTTCGAATCCTTGAGATTGCCATTGCCTGCGGCTTCGAATCGCCGTCGCACTTTCGAAGAGTTTTCGTGACCATTTCGGAGAAGCTCCGAACTCTGTTCGGATAGCGCCATAGGTGCGGTCGCTGCTCTTGAAACTGCGATCGATGCTGGACACGAGGATGTCGTCGCTCGATCTGGTGGTGGCGACCGGCTATCTCACCCGACTTTTGGAAAATGCGCGAGTGGTCCGATACCTGGCGCATAATTTCCCGGAAACACTTTCAGAATTTCAAAAAATGACAGAGCCAAACCAGTCCGCGCGTTAGGCCGCGGCCCTTGAACGTCGAGAACTCCCGGAAAATCGAGAGTCCTCATGCCGGAAACAGGTTGCCATTCAGTTCGCGACAGAACCGGAAATTCAGCCGTGCCGAGACCGCTTCTGTTCGTTCAGGGCGGGAGCGAAACGCGCATGACGAGTGGGGACAGCAAACTGGTCGGAAAGGGGCTCTGCCTATTTTCATATTGGTCAAGATAGAAAAATAGGCTAATTGGATCTCGCGAAGGACATGTTGGCGGCCTGCGCCTCACGCCGCCCAGGGCGCACCAGCGGTCGGTTATCAACGAGGTTGAGAAGGCCATTGTCGCTTTCGGCTAAGCTAGGATGCACGACCGGTGGAGGCTGCCAACCTCGGGTGGTGCGGGCATCGGGTCCGACATTGATGGGAAGAATTGGGATTCTGTTTTGGAATAACGAGTTCAAAGATTTCCGCTCACTCCCGAATATGGGCTGCGGTAACATCTATGTTCCTAAAGGCGAATGGCAGGCTGCAACAGCGGACGTGATCGAGCTGATCGGACAGTCTGTTCTGTCGGCGTACCAGGCTTGTCGCGCCGAGCGTGACCGGATGCCACGCTGTAAGGCGGCCTAAGCGTGAAAGAAACGCGCATTCGAGTCCGTGCAGGATGGGAGTGGATCGACTGGCGCGAATTGTGGCAATCACGGGACCTTGTCATGCTGCTCGTACGCCGCGACCTCGTCACCAAATACGCTCAGACGATGCTAGGGCCGCTTTGGTTCGCCATCCAGCCGATTGTGATGGCAATCGTCCTGTCGGTCGCTATAAACGGCGGTGCCGGTGTCGCGACGGAAGGCGTCCCGCCGTTTCTCTTCAATCTCTGCAGCCTCGCGCCTTGGTTTTATTTCTCCCAGACCTTCGGCTCGGTCGGGGCCACATTCGTCAACAACGCCGACCTGTTCCAGAAGGTCTATTTTCCTCGCAGCTCAGTTCCGTTGGCCGTGGGTCTGTCGAACCTGGTCGCACTGGCCATTCAGACTAGCCTTTTCTTAATTGTTCTAATCACTTACCACGTCAGCGGGGTGTGGACATCGCACTCCTGGCGGATCATCCTCATTCCTGTCCTATTCGTCGAACTCGTCGTTTTCACGCTGGGGGCAGGCCTTTGTGTGGCCTCGCTTGCGGCACGCTATCGTGATCTCGTCCACGCCATGCAATACGTGCTCCTGATCGCCATGTTCGCCTCCTTGGTATTCGTGCCGTTGTCTAGCCTCCCGGCTCACCTTCGCTGGCTCCCCTGGTTCAACCCCCTTGCCGTGATCGTCGAGAACATGAGGTCGCTCGCACTCAATACCCCAGCTGTATCGGCAATTCAGTCGGCCGTGTCGGTAGCGATCAGCTTAGGCCTGTTTCTGGTGGGGCTTCTCGCCTTCGAGAGAGCATCCCGCACTGCGGTCGATTTGGCCTGACCGAGACAGATCCCATGAATCCAGCGATCGAGATCAAGAACCTGTCCAAGCGGTACGATTTGCATCCTCGACCGACATCGCTGCGTGAGAGTGTCGGAGCGTGGCTTGGCCGGGGCGAAGCGTCCGAGGCGCAGGGCACGCAATACTGGGCACTTCGCGGCGTGTCGCTGTCGATCGAGGCGGGCGAAGTCGTCGGCCTCATAGGCCTCAACGGGGCAGGCAAGTCAACTCTCCTCAAGATTCTCTCGCGCATTACAGATCCGTCGGCGGGAGAAGTCCGCATCCGCGGCCGCGTGGGCGCCCTGCTCGAGGTTGGTGCCGGCTTTCACGGGGACCTTACCGGACGGGACAATATCTACCTGAGCGGCGCCATTCTCGGCATGTCGAAGGCGGAACTGGACAGGCGCTTTGAGGAGATCGTCGCCTTCGCTGAGATAGAGCGCTTTCTCGATGTACCTGTAAAACGCTATTCGAGTGGTATGTTCGTTCGCTTGGCCTTCGCGGTGGCCGTCCACCTCGATCCGGATATTCTCATTCTCGACGAGGTCTTGTCGGTTGGGGACTCGCGCTTCCAACGCAAGTCCCTGTCCAAGATCGAAAGCCTCGTTACGAAGGGGGGGAGAACGGTGCTTCTGGTGAGCCATAACATGGATACGGTCAATCGGCTGTGTTCCCGCTGCCTTTGGCTCGAATCCGGATCAGTGAAGGCCCTCGGCGAAACGCGAGAGGTCGTGACGTCTTATCTCGCCTCGGCGGGTGACTTCGCGGGATCGAGCAATCGAATTGATGTTACCGCGGCACCTCGGACCGGCAATGGCAAAGCCCGCTTCCTCGGCATCTCCATCGATAGTGGGAACCCTTCTTCGTCGGGTCAGATCTGCACCGATGGGCCGGCCCGTTGCACGCTTGACATTGAAGCTGAAGACGACATCGACGTGGACAGTCTTGCCGTGGTTATCAATAGCCTTTCGGGCCTGAAACTGGTCAATGCAGATACAGCATTACTGGGGAATGCCTGCCGGCTGCGCGCTGGCCAGAACCGCGTGACTGTCACGATCGATCAGTTGCATTTGCTGCCGGGAACGTACGGCCTCGAACTCTGGATGGGACAAAGATCAGGTGACTACCTTGCAGGTGACATCCTGGATCACGTCCACCACGCCTGCCGGGTCGAGGTCCTTAGGCCGGGCGGACCTGATGGAAGGGTTCTTCCCGCGGAAGGCCTAATCCCCTGCGTCTACAAGTTCGAGGTCGAAACTTGACGGGAAGAACGACTTATTGCGCCAACCAGCGATCGATTGCAGGCTAGTCGCCCGATGCCGGCCCAAATTCCTAGGGCGAAATACAGATTGATGAATGAAGGCCGCCGATCGCGACCGCTGATCCGATCGAGTATCACGGCGTGTGCGGCATGAAGCGTCTGACGTAACGCGGAGCGGACGTATTGCCCAACGCAGGATGCAAAACCTCTCTCCCAGACCAAGGCGTCCACAAGTACCTGCGAGATGCCAAGGCCGAACGCCAGCCGTTTTAGGTAACTTGGCGTGGTCCGGAAGGCGGGGATAATGTGATCAATTACGCAATCGGGCGTGTACCATAGATCCCACCCGCACGCTGAAATCCGAAGGCTGATCTCCGTGTCGCCCCCCGAAACAAGCCTTCGCCCAATGCGGTCAGCGAGAAAAGGCGTTTCGATCCAGCCTGTTTGATCGAGGGCGGCGCGGCGCAGGACGATCCCGGCTCCGACCAGCCCCCAAATCCGGCATGCTTCGAGCCCATGGTCCTGGCAGGCCAAAGTCCAGCCCACGGCTTTGGGAAGCGGCTCGGCGCCGTTCTCCCAGTAGGGCCTGACAACCCCGCCGAAGGCTCCGCACCGCGGATGTGCATCAGCGAAAGCTATTGCGTTCGCCAGCCAGCTTTCATCGAGCAGGCAGTCATCGTCGACCAAGGCCAGCCACTCACCGGCCGTTTCCCTGACGCCGCGCTGGCGCGCAGGCGTCAATCCCTGCTGGCGTTCTCTCACGACACTCAGCTGTCCTATCCGCTTGGCGTTCTTGTGGCGCTCAACAACAAGCTGGGTGTCATCTGTGCAATTGTTGTCAACAACGAGCACTTCCCAAGATCGATCACGGCAGTATTGCCGCGCCAAACGATCCAGAGTTCGATCGAGAACAGACGAATTATTGTACGTACAAATAACGACGCTAACTTTGAATTTACCGCTCAAGATGAACTCCTTCTATTGGAATTGCCGCGCAAGCGACTTGTCGACGGGCTGCTGACAAGCTTACCCAGGCCCTATGGAGTGTCGATCGGTGTTGTATCATTTACAGAGGCTTCGCGCGCGCTCGCCTGCATCCTGATCCCCGGCATCGCAAATTGACCAGGGCGGCCTCTATGGCATAGCCAAAATGACAGTGGGAATTTCCATGGCCTTCCTATGGGCGTACCATTTTCCTAAGGCGCGGTCACTCGCCAGGTTACGACGGTCTTGCGCCCCGCGACTGACACTCCTAACATCGGTTTCAAATCACGTCGAAACGTGATCGGCCGAGTTCGCACATCTTGGAGCTAGGTCGATGACCAAGGTACGCCGCTCACCGCTTAGAGCCGCAGTCCAGTAGCGCGAAGCCAAGGCGTGAAACCTCTTGGCAGGACCCGACGGTATGTGATGCCTGAGAGCGCCCGGGGAGTTCGCTACGCAAAATGCAGGATGTTTGCCCATCGCATCTTGCCAGAAATTGTCAAGAGACGATTGAGGCGGCTAATGAGATATGGGCCGCCTGGCGTCGGAAAGGTGCGCTTCGGCGACTTCGGGCGGACTGATCCGGTCAGCCGAGATTTCGGGTATGATCGCGGAACACCAATTGATCGGATCTACATCGAGAGATTTCTGGCGGAACACGCGTCAAGTATCCACGGTAGAACGCTTGAAGTCGTCGATGACGATTACACGGCTCGCTTCGGAGGACCGAAAACGACACAGCGTGATATCGTCGACTTGCGTCCTGAAAACACTCGAGCGACGATCGTCGGCGACCTCACGAACCTGAGCGCAGAGTGGAACGATAAGTTCGATGCGATCGTACTGACCCAAACCCTGCATCTCATCTTTGATCTGCAGGGGGCCGTTTCTGCGCTGTTCCGGCTCCTCAAGAGCGGCGGAACCGTGCTTGTGACGGTGCCAGGCCTGACGCCCATTGATCATCATCAGGAATATGAAACGTGGTATTGGTCGCTGACGGAAGCTTCAGCTCGCCGATTGTTCTCGGATGTCTTTGGGGCGAACTCGACGCATATTGCTGTCTACGGGAACGTCTGCTCTGCGGTATGCTTTCTCGAAGGTATTGCCGCGGAAGAGCTCAAGCCAGAAATGCTGCACGAGCGGGACCATCACTTTCCTGTCACCATCGGGATATGCGCCACAAAGGGCTAATAGGATGGCTTGGACGCTCAAGACAAAGCTGCAGGGCGTTTTGCGTCGCCATGCCTTGAAGCCGGTGATCCTGATGTACCATCGCATCGCGGCAACGGACTTGGATCCCTGGGAACTCGCCGTTTCGCCAACCAATTTCGAGAAGCAGGTCCTGGACCTCGGAAAGACGAGACGTGTGCTGCCGTTGCTAGAGTTCGCATCGAGGCACATTGAAGGAAGCCTTCCACCTGACGCTGCAGCCATTACTTTCGACGACGGCTACGCGTGCAATGCCTTAATCGCGGCGCCTATCCTGGAAACGCTCGGTCTTCCAGCTACGTTCTTTCTGGCAACGTCCATGCTCGGCAAAACCGACGAGTTCTGGAACGATGCTCTCGAACGGGTTATCTTCGATCCTAGGGCAGCAGGACCAGCCTCCATGGTCGTCGCCGGTCGCGAGGCTCATGTTGATCTGGGTGAACACGCCGATGATTACCAATTGGGCCGAGGGTGGCGAGCTATGCAGGAGCCGCCTCGAACTGCGCGCGAGCACGCTTATCTCAAGCTTTGGGAAGTTCTGAAGCCGGTCTCACTTGATGTGCAATACCAAGCAATCGAATCACTCGCTCGCCAGGTCGGCAGTGACTTGGCGCCTCGAACCAGCCACCGACCTATGACGATTGATGAAGCCCGACTGCTCTCGCGAAGGTCGCGCTTGGACATTTCAGGTCACACAGAAACCCACGTCTCTCTCCCATTGTGGGATCGGCACATCCAGCTGAAGGAGATCCAACAAAGTCGCCGGACGTGCGAGGACCTGTCGTGCCGCCCATGTCCCACATTCGCCTACCCCTATGGCGACTATTCCGACCTGACCATCGAATGCGCAATAGAGTCGGGGCTGGTCTGCGCCGTGTCGGCCTACCCCAGAACTGTGGCGAACACAGACCTCCCTCTGGTGCTGCCGCGGATCATGATGACAAACGAGAGCATTGTTGGACATCTCGGGGCAAATTGATGCACAAGCCCATGTTCGGCAGCGCGGTCGCAGCGTTATTGTTCAGCTCGTGAGCCGGCCTTCAAGTCGGGGCGAGATCTTGCCTGTCTCGACGATCGGAAGCACGAAAGCCTGCGCCACCAAAGCTTGGCAGATCTGCTTCTTGAGCAAAGGGCCCACCGAGCGCTCTCGTATAAGCCTAGCCAAAGCTGAGATAAGTTCCTTCTGAACGACTAAATGAGTAGCCGTTCCAAAAATTATCGAAAAAGGAAATATTTTTAAGTAATTCAACAATACTTCTCGCAAGTACCGATCGATGATCATCTCCCTAACACGGCCATTGGAGAAACTCTGGTCGACGAGGACTTCCAACTGTCCGACATCGCCTCGATCGGAACGAACGACGGCAATGAAAGACCTGATATCTGGGCCAAGATCGATCTGCGGAATGGCCCCGGGAATTCGGACAATCCGCGAGGCCACACTTCCAACAACGCCGATGCTGTCGGACGCATTAGCGGTAGCGGCGAGACGTTCTGTATGGTCCAGCACTTCGGTCACGAAAGAAGGCCCACAGCGGGCAATCGTGCCAATTCTCTGTATGAACTCTTGAAGGTGAGGTTTCAGTGTAGGCCAGCAGCCTTCCCAATTGGGTCTGAAGTCGCCTAATCCGATGGGAATGGCGTCGAACAAAGCCGCTCCGATATCAGAAGCTGACAAGGGCTCGGCAGGAAGAGCTTGCATCCCCCTCAGGATGCCCTGAGTTGAGTGCTTGCGTGCGACTGCAAGACCCGCCAGCCAACTGGCAAAGCGATATGCCGCAGCGGGGAACTCTGCAGGCGATACGCCTTCGGCATACATGGGATGGGGTCTGGGAACTCGGGGATCGGGGCCGTGCCCACGGGCGATGACGATGAGACCGTCTCGAAACTCCTGCTCGTAGAAGGTACTGAGCGAGGATTCTGTTTGTCGGTAAAAGGCCACGAAGTCATCAACGCCCATGCAGCGGGCGCCAGACCGGATGACACGTTGCCAGAGATCCCAGTCTGCGCAGCCCATCAATGTTTCATCAAAACCGCCAAGCTCGTGAAAGGTCGAGTTTTTCAAAATGCATGCGTGGACCATAAACGTGGCCGTTGATGCAAGGCGATGGAATAAGTCGCCCCCGGGAAGGTGCACCTGCGATGGATCCTGGCTGTGGTCCCCGCACACGCGAAGGCCTAAGGCGTGCACAAGGTGCACATCCTGGCCGGCAGCGCGCAATAGCGAGCCAAGGGCATTAGGAGCAAGCCAGTCGTCGCTGTCGAGAAAAAGCAGCCAATCTGCCTTTGCTTTTGCCGCTCCCGTGTTTCTGGCCGAAGCAGCACCTTGCTGCGTCTGCAACCAGACCGAAATTCTGGCGTCTTGGGACGCGAGATTCTGAAGCACGGCGGGTGTTTCATCGGTAGACCCATCGTCAACGAGAATGGCTTCCCAGTCGGCGACGGATTGCGCCTTAAGTGAAGCCACTGCTTCGAGGATTAGCATGGGTTGATTGTGGACGGGGATGACTATGGAAACCTGCGGCATAGTGGTCCTGTCCAAAGGCATCCAGGTGCTTCGTGACCTTTCGAGGATCGCGAACAGGATGGTGAGCGCGCCTTCGCGGCGGCAACCAAGCGGTAGAATGTTAACTTTTTCTGGGGGCGGTTCAAGATGGAAAAAGGCAGCCGACACCGTCAGCTTCCGCAGCAACGACCTGCTTTAGCAGGCCCGGTAGGGAGAGTGCGCCGTCAATCGATCGCTTCAGAATTTAAGGGCGACCGAGCCTAAACAACCAGATGGTTAGCCGCGTCGTTGACGTGGTGGTGCAGACAGTGTTCCTGACCGGCGCCGATCCGGCCATTTTCCCAACAACGGCGTTGCATCGTTGTCAATTGCCGAAGTGCCTTTTATTGGGATCAGTGACGGCTCTTCAATCTTCCGCTTACGTCCAATTTTCAGGGCTTCGATTTCGTCATCACGCCTCGCGATGCGGCTTTCCAAGTTTGCGATGCGCTCTGTCAAAAAGTAGCGGCCAACGATGAACCCTCCGCCTCCAAAAAGAGCTGCGAAAGTCATAAAGGCTATAGGGTTAGCGATCACCAGAGCCGCATTGGTCTGGAAGAAAGTGATCAGATCGTGCAATTTTGAACATCCTCTCAGTTCCGGGGAAGTCTGTGTATTTCCAGTCTCACCGGGCCACCTCGATCGCAGCTCGTGCAGAGAAGCGCCCGCTCAACGGTACTGAATAGCGCGTCCTTCCCGTATCGCCCGATCAGCGCAGCCGCCTTCACCTCGGCGTGATGGGAGCAAGTCTTGCACCACGCCCGCAGCTTGTGCCATTCGCGTAAGTCCCCGAGGGAGACGTCCAGACCGGCATGAATGCTTCCGTCAACAATTGCCCGTGGCGGGATCTTCACCTCCCCAGGCGTCAAGATTTTTTCCATGACATGCCGGCTGTTGTAGTGGATCAGCAGCGTGCCGGGTCGACGGCGAATTGCAGCCTGCCAGGCGGCTTGGCTGACTGTCGCATCCGGGGACGTTGAAATCGTTTCGAGATGGGTCTTTTCCTCCCTGTCCCAGACTTCGATGCGGAAATTGTCCTCGGCCGGATTCGCCATCAGGTCCGTCCCTTGTGCCAGCCGCGAGAGAAGCCGTTGGAAACTGCCGCGCGCGACAGCGCGAGCTCACGCTCGAGTTCAGTGTTCCTGGATAGAACGTGCAGCAGTGCGAGTACGGAGTCGCCGCCGGCTGCGGCGATGGCCGGCTGCGCCGCGGTTTCCAACTCCGACATAGCTTCGCCGCCCGGGCGTTCTGGCGCTTTCCCATAGCCTTTCCTGCTCATATGTCTTTCAGGAATAAGGAACATATTCCTGCCTCGTCAAGGCCGCTCTTGACTTTTTGTTCTCATTTCGTTCACTGTTGACCAGATTGGCCGCGGGAGGCGAGTTATGAGGCTTCAGCTGGAAATCAAAGGCGCTTCGCCGGAAGAGAAGCACCGCGGCATCGAAGCGGCCAAAGCTGTCCTTGCCGCAGCGGGAATATCCGCTGAAGAGGCAACGGATGGGATGTTCGCGCTCGAAAACTGGGACGATTCCAGCTTTGACGATG
This sequence comes from Mesorhizobium sp. ESP7-2, assembly GCF_020164715.1. Classification (NCBI taxonomy): domain Bacteria; kingdom Pseudomonadati; phylum Pseudomonadota; class Alphaproteobacteria; order Hyphomicrobiales; family Phyllobacteriaceae; genus Mesorhizobium; species Mesorhizobium sp. ESP7-2. The sequence continues at coordinate 546 of NZ_JAIUGQ010000070.1, read as the reverse complement.
ATGAAGCACCCACGGAGGACGAGGATGTGGCGGCGGCGATCTGGATGGGCGCCAACAAGGCGGCAATCATGGCGTGCTGCGCTGACTGGCCAAGTGATGCGGCGCCGGAGAACTATCAATTCCTTGAGTTGGTGGATTGATGTCCGACCACGGCCTGCCTTCCCAGAAAAAGCCGAAACTCATCGTTGTCGTGGCCTTCGACCGCGGCGAAGATGGCGAACTGTTCACGGCCTATGGCCCGACTGATCAGCAAAGCGAGGAGCGCGCGATCAGGACAGCCAAGGCGCTCGCTTCGACGCATGGCGGCGTGATCGCGTGGAGCCGAGATGCCGACCCTGCATTAGGCGATTACGGTCCGCCCACAACGCTGTTCGTCAGTGGCGATGTCCCAGACATGGAATAGGCGCCGCCGTGTCACGAGCTTTCGGGTCGCATAGTCTCCACTGAGAGCGCCCCGGCCGAAAGCGGCCGAGCGTGTGCGCCGATGTCAACTTGAGTTTCTTGATCTCGTCCGGCTCGATCTTGATGAAATGGTCCTTGTCCACC
>NZ_JAIUGQ010000007.1:0-227553 GCF_020164715.1 Mesorhizobium sp. ESP7-2 | reverse complement strand
TGGCCCCTGTGCAATACAGGACCCAGCCCTTAAATCTACCAGATCAATGAACCGTCCAACTTTACGGGGTCAGTTCACTCCGGCGGGGTTTTTCTTTGGTGAATGCTCTTGAAGCTCAGGCCCTTCCGTAGAGCGGCACCAGCGTTCCGCTCATTGCCCGGTTGGTGGGCGAGGCGAGATAGGCGATGGCCTCGGCCGCCGCTTCGAGGCTGACCCATTTGGTGAAATCGGCATCCGGCATATCGGCGCGGTTGGCCGGCGTGTCGAGCGTCGAGGGGGCCACGGCATTGACCAGGATGCCGTTGGCCTTGAGCTCTTCCGCCATTGCCACTGTCATGGCGGCCACCGCCGCCTTGCTGGCGGTGTAGGCGACCATCCCGGCGCCGCGCCTGGGGTCGAGCCCGGCGCGCGCGGTGACATTGACGATGCGGCCGGCAGAGCCCGACGCCAGCATCGAGCGGATAGCCGCGCGGCTGCACAGGAAGGCGGTGCGGGCGTTGGTATCCATCATCTCGGCAAAGGACGCCGATTCGATCTTTTCCACCGGCGCCATGGCAAAGCCGCCCGCCAGATGGATCGATCCCCACAAGGCAGGAACCAGAGAATAGAAGGCTTCGACCTTGGCGGAGTCCGACAGGTCGACATTGTGCGCCAGTTTGACATTATCGTGCGTGGTGAAGGGAAAGTGTGAAGGTGCCGCGGCGTGCGCGTTCGGCACATGGCAGATCGCGCCCTGCTCCAGCAGTCTGCCGACCACCGCCCCACCGAGCGCGCCGGTTCCACCGGTCACAACGATATGCCTGCCTTCAAGTGTTTCCGTCATCCTGGACCGTTCCTGTCATTTTTATGACTTTTGTCGTTGATTTGCCGCGCCGACGCGAAGCGTCGCGCCTTTCAGTCGATCACTCAACCGATATCTCGACATGGCAGCCGTCACGTCTTTGCATGCGTCAGGACGCCGTCGAATAGCGAAGCCGCCCGGAAGCGGCTCATGTCTTGCAAAAACCAAGCCGGCGAATGGTCCGCTTCCGGACGAAGGACCAAGGCTGACCTGGATGGTTCAAACGACCGTGATTTCGATGACACGCGGCAGCCCTGTTGCCCGGGCGTGCTTCAGCGCCTGTGGCAGGGCGCCGATGTCGGCCAGCCTTTCGGCGCCAATGCCATAGGCTTCGGCCAGCTTGCAGAAATCCGGCGGCGCCGGCGACACGCCGACAGGTTCCACGCCGACATCGAGCATCGAGGTCTCGATCTCGCGATAGCCCCTGTTGTTCCAGACGACGAAGATTACGGGCGCCTCGGAATCCAGCGCTACGGCTATCTCCGGCAAGGTGAACTGGAAGCCGCCGTCGCCGGTCAGGCAGACAACCGGTGCATCGGGCATGGCGAGTGCCGCGCCGATCGCCGCCGGAGGACCATAGCCCAGCGCGCCGAAGCCGGTCGCCGCATTGAACCAGCCGCCAGCCCGGTCGTGGTCGTAGTAGAGGTTGGCGGCGTAAATCGGCTGGGTCGAGTCGCCGACGATGATGGCGCCGGGCAAGGCATCGCGGATCATTTCCACGGCACGCACCTGCGCCGCATAGGCCGGGCTCAACTCGGCAAAGGCGGCCTTTCGCCCCGCCGCGGCGCGGCCATGGCCGTCTTCTCCGGCGCTGTAGCCAGGATCGATCGCCGCAAGCAGGGCCTCGATCGCGTCGGCGCAATCGGCCTGGATGGCGACCGTCACCGGGCGCCGCGCAAGCTGGTCGGCGCCGATGTCGATACGGATCAGGTTCGAAGGCAGCACGAAGCCGCCGTCGCCATAGCCGTCATAGTCGGTCGGGCCGAATTCGGTGCCGGCGGCGATCACCAGATCGGCCTCGGCCATCAGCGCGCGGACCGCCTTCAGGCTCGGACTTGCCGGTACGCAGAGCGGATGGCGGTGCAGCAAACCGCGCGCATTGGTCGTCTCGACGACCGGCGCGTCCAGCCTTTCGGCGAGGCTCCGCAGCGGGGCTTCCGCCTTTCTGGCGCCGCCACCGGCAAGGATCAACGGACGGCGCGCTACCTTGATTAGCTTTGCCGCCTCGGCAATTGCCCTGGCTTCCGGAGCAGGCGGGGCGGCATTGCTCAGCGCAGCCGCAAGACCGTCGGCGGGCTTCACCATGACGTCGGTCGGAATTTCGATGTGCACCGGTCCTGGACGCGCGGACGAAAACAACGCGAAGGCTCGGGCGAGCGCGCCCGGCAGTTCTGCAGCCTCGGTGATGCGCTCCGACGACAGCGCCACCTTCTCCATCATGCCGCGCTGATCGGGCAATTCATGCAGGAAGCCGAGCCCCTTGCCGAGCGTATCGGTGGCATTGACGCCGGAAATCACCAGCATCGGCACCGAATCGGCGCGCGCCTGGCCCATGGCGGTGATGGTGTTGGTCAGCCCCGGCCCGGTGATGACGAAGGCGACGCCCGGCCTGCCGCTGGCGCGGGCATAGCCATCGGCCATGAAGCCGGCGCCCTGTTCGTGGCGCGGCGTGACATGGCGGATCTTCGACCTCGCCAGGCCGCGATAGAGCTCGACCGTGTGGACGCCGGGGATGCCGAAGACGGTGTCGACGCCATGGGCCTCGAGTAGCGAAATCAACGCTTCGCCGATGGTGGTCATTGGTTTTCTCCCCTCTGTCTCTTTGTTGCTTACGCAATTCCCAAGGGAAAGCGCAACGCGCTATTCCCGGGAAAACCGCTTCTCATTTTTCCTGGAATTGCTCCAGCGGCGCGAGGCCGAGCTCGGCCTCGACAGCCTTGATGCCAATCGCCGCCAGTTCGCCGGGCGAGAACATCTCGCCGGCCAGGCAGCCTTCGATCCAGAGCCCGTCGATGATCGCATTGATCGCGATGGCATGGTGGCGCAGCTCGTTTGCGTCCGGCTTGTGCTGCTCGGCGGCGAGCACTTCGGCCACAACCGCTTCCACCTCGTTGCGAAAGCCAAGGTAGCCTTCGCGGTGGGCACGGGCCAGGGCAGGATCCGCACTGGCGCGGCCGATGAAGGTTGCCCAGAGCGAAAAAACCCGCGCGTCGATGATCGGCGCGTTGAGATTGGCGGTGACGAAGGCCGCGAGGCGTTGGCGCGGCGAGGCATCATCCATGACCAATGCCGCCTTCGCCTGCTCGGTCATGCGGCCGACTAGCGCCGTATAGGCTTCCTGCAGCAATTCTTCCTTGCCCGGGAAATAGTGCCGGATCAGCCCGGCGGTGACGCCGGCACGCAATGCTATGGTGCGCAGGCTAGCGCCTTGCAGGCCATGTTCCGCCACACTGTCCAGAGTCGCTTCGATCAGATCCTGCCGCCGCCGCTCCTCGCCCTCGCGACGGAACTTACGGCGCGCATTCATTGGCGCAGGATCGGTCGCGTCAGACATGTCGGCCCGCCTTCGCAGGCGATGCAGAGCGCATCCGCCTCGAAGATTTCGACCGTGCAGCCGGCGGCTTCCATGGCGGCCTTGGTCCTGGGAAAGCCCGCGACGGCAATGACGTTGAGCGGGCTGGTCGGCAACACGTTCAAGCTGAGGCCGTTGGAAGCCGCGAATTCTTCGGCGTCGCCTTCGACCAGCCGGATGCCGCGCGCCTTCAGCGTCTGATAGAACGGCGCCGGTAAAAGCGGCGAATAGACCAGCGCCAGGTCGTCGGCCAGCGGGCTGATCACAGACATCAGATGCAGGCACGCCTCTTCGCCCTGCCACAGCGGCAGATCAAAGCCGTAGACGGAGATGCCCAGCGGCGTCAGCAGATTGGAGACCTGCTGGATGCCGTCCTGGTTGGAGCGGACACCGCGCCCGATCGCCAGCGTGCGGGCATCCACCCATACACAGTCACCACCTTCGACCTGGCCGGGAGCCTCGACGCGGCCAAGGATCGGAATGCCCAGTCTTCTGTAGGTTTCCTCATGCAGCGAAGGCTCGCTGGCGCGCAACGGCTTACCCATGGACAGGATCAGCGCGCCGCGGTCGGTCATCAGCGAGGGGTCGTGCGTGAACACCGAATCCGAAAGTCCGTCGGCCTTGTCCTCGATCCATTCGATCTCGGCGCCGGAAGCGGCAACCAGTTCAGCAAGGACCGCGTGCTGCGAGGCTGCTTTCGCCGGGTTGAATCCCGAGCCATAGTGCCAGGCGGCCCGGTCGGCGTCACGCATGGCGTTGGCCGCCGACCGCATCAGCACGCGCCGCAGCGGCGCCGCCATGGACTGTGATCCGAAAGCGCTCATCGATGCCCTTTTTAAGCTGAAAAAAATCCAGAAAATTTCATGAGAGGTTATTTATACACTTGCACAACAAGCCCGCAAGTGCCGTAATGAGCGGGATTGACGGGCTCGCTCTGCTGGGTCCATGCTTGAAGTCTGGAGCGGGCAGTACAGCGTATGTTGATTAGCCGGATAGACGTTCGACGACCTGCCGACGGCCATATGGGGGTCATTTGGTGAGCGCTGTGGCAGCTGCCAAGGTCCCATCCGGCGGGGCGCGGGACGGCGCCGCAGAAGCCATCCATGTCGAGAACCTGCACAAGAAATTCGGTCAGCTGCATGTGTTGAAGGGCGTGTCGCTGTCGGCGCGTGACGGCGAGGTCATCGCCATCATCGGCGGCTCGGGCTCGGGCAAATCGACGCTGCTGCGCTGCATCAACTGCCTGGAAAACCCGACCAGCGGCATCATCCGGGTCAATGGCGAGGAGATCAAGCTCAAGGCGGACAGCCACGGCCACACCATTCCGGCCGATCGCAGGCAGATCGAACGCATCCGCTCCAAGCTCGGCATGGTGTTCCAGAACTTCAATCTGTGGAGCCACATGACGCTGATCGAAAACGTCATCGAGGTTCCCGTGCACGTGCTGGGCGTCAAGCGCGACCAGGCGATCGCCCAGGCCGAAAAGCTGCTGGCGCGCGTCGGGCTTGCCGAGAAACGCGATGTCTATCCGGCCTATCTCTCCGGTGGCCAGCAGCAGCGCGCCGCGATCGCTCGCGCCTTGGCCATCAATCCACGCGTCATGCTGTTCGACGAACCGACCTCGGCCCTCGATCCCGAACTGGTCGGCGAAGTGCTGAAGGTGATCGGCGATCTGGCACGCGAAGGCCGCACCATGGTGCTGGTCACCCACGAAATGAAATTCGCCCGCGAGGTCGCGACCCACGTCGTCTACCTCTACAACGGGCTGGTCGAGGAGGAAGGCCCGCCGGAGGAGATCTTCGGCGCGCCCAAATCCGAAAGGCTCAAGCAGTTCATCCGCAACATCGGCTAGGGAACGGCCGGGACGGAAGAAAAACGGGAACCAACAACAAACTGGGAGTTCTGAAAATGAAGACTGTTCTGAAGACATTCGCCGCGGCGCTGCTGCTCGGCGTCGCCGCCATGGGCGTGGCCAAGGCCGATCCGGTCAAGATCGGTGTCGCCGCCGAACCCTACGCGCCGTTCACCTCGCCAGATGCTTCGGGCAAATGGGTCGGCTGGGAGATCGACTTCATCGACGCCGTGTGCGCCGAGGAAAAGCTCGACTGCGTCATCACCCCTGTCGCCTGGGACGGCATCATCCCGGCGCTGACGACCAAGAAGATCGACCTTATCGTCTCGTCGATGTCGATCACCAACGAACGCAAGAAGACCATCGACTTCTCCGACAAGTACTACAACACGCCGACCGCGATCATCGGCCCGAAGGACCAGAAGTTCGGCGCCACGCCTGACGATCTCAAGGGCAAGGTGCTCGGCGTCCAGGTATCGACCGTGCATGCCGTCTACGCCAAGAAGCATTTTGGCAGCACAGCTTCCGAAATCAAGGAATACCAGACGCAGGACGAAGCCAACAACGACCTCGCCGCCGGCCGTCTCGACGCGGTGCAGGCCGATTCCATCGCGCTCAAGGAGTTCCTCAAGACCGACCAGGGCAAGGCCTGCTGCGATCTCAAGGGCATGGTGGCCCCTGACGACGAAGTGCTCGGACCGGGCGTCGGCGCCGGCGTGCGCAAGGAAGACACCGATCTGAAAGAGAAGATCAACGCCGGCATCAAGGCGATCCGCGCCAACGGCAAATATGACGAGATCTCGAAGAAATACTTCGATTTCGACATTTATGGCGGCGCCCCGCAGTCGAACTGACGACCCTCGCATGGGCTGGAGGACAGGGCGCTGACGCCCCCCTCCTCCAGCCAGCCTGTCCACGCATGCTTGCCGCCGGCCGCTTGTGCCGGCGGATCGAGCCAGCAATCCGGGGGCGACGCTGATCGAATCCTTTCTCCCGGCCTCCGCGGCCGGCATCGTCGAACTTCTCTCGCCGGCGCCCGTCGGCTGGGGCGGGACGCTTTTGCTCGGGCTCTTGCATTCGCTCGAGATCGCCGTCGGCGCCACCATAGTCGGTTTGCTGATTGGAACCTGGGGTGCCTATGGCAAGCTTTACGGCGGGCCCGTGGTGCGCGACCTCTTCGCGGTCTACACCACGGTGGTGCGCGCCGTGCCGGAACTGGTGCTGATCCTGCTGCTCTACTATGCAGGCACCGACCTGATAAACCAGGTGCTGGCCGCGATGGGTTACCAGCGTGTCGACATAAGCGGGCTGGTGGCCGGCATTGCCGTGCTCGGCTTCGTCCAGGGCGCCTATTCGACGGAAGTCATCCGCGGCGCGATCCTCGCCATTCCGCAGGGCCAGATCGAAGCCGCCCGCGCCTTCGGCATGTCTCCCGGCCTTCTGTTGCGGCGTATCACTCTGCCGGCGATGCTGCCTTTCGCCATTCCGGGTCTCGCCAATCTGTGGCTGATCGCCACCAAGGACACCGCGCTGCTGGCCGTCGTCGGCTTCTTCGAACTGACGCTGGCGACACGACAGGCGGCAGGCGTCACCAAGGCCTATCTGGTTTTCTTCCTCGCCGCCGGCGTGCTCTATCTCTGCGTGACGCTGGTTTCGAACTTCCTGCTTGGCCGAGCCGAGAAATGGGCGCGGCGCGGCATGCCTTCCATCAAGGAGGCACGCTGATGACCAGCGAAACAGCCGTCATCGACACGGCGGCGCGCGCTTCGCTCTGGCTGCAGCCACATCGCATCGTGCTGATCCTCATCGCGCTGGGGCTGGTGGCGTCGGCCGCCTACTTCATGCGCTGGGACTGGCTGCCGCAATATTGGGAAATGGGCCTGATGGGCATCTGGCGTGCCCTGTGGATCCTGGCCGTCACCTGCGCGCTCGGCTTCACGATCGCCGTGCCGGTCGGGCTGGCGCAGGCGGCCGGCTCGATATGGGTCGCGGCGCCGGCGAAAGTCTTCTGCACCATCATCCGCGGCACGCCGCTGCTGCTGCAGCTATGGCTGCTCTATTACGGTCTGGGTTCGCTGTTCCCGCAATATCCGTGGATTCGCGAATCGTGGATGTGGTCCTATCTCAGGCAGGCGTGGCCATACGGCGTACTGGCGCTGACCTTGTCCTTCGCCGGTTACGAGGGCGAAGTGATGCGCGGCGCCTTCGCCGGCGTGCCCAAGGGGCAGTTGGAAGCCGCCCGCGCCTTCGGCATGAGCCGCTGGAAGATCTTCCGCCGCATCTGGCTGCCGCAGGCCTTCTACCGGGCGCTGCCGACACTGACCGGCGAGACCGTGCTGCAGCTGAAATCGACGCCGCTGGTGGCGACCATCAGCGTCATCGACATCTTCGCCGTCTCGTCCAAGGTGCGGCAGGACACCTACCTCACCTACGAGCCCTTGCTGCTCCTGGCGTTGATCTATATGGCGATCACCGGCATTCTGGTCTTCGCCTTCAGCCGGATCGAGGCGCGGATCCCGGTCAAGATCGGGTAAGTTCAGTGAGCAGTGAGTAGCGAGTGGTGACCGGCTGGCCAGCCCTTTCACTACTCGCTACTCACTGCTCACTAACGACCACACACTGAAGGCATGCACAATGCAACTCACTCTCGACCAGGCAACAGGACTGTGCCGGATGGCGGCACTTGGCGCAGGCGCCAATGAGGAAGCGGCGCAATCGCTCACCGCCTCGATCATCGCGGCCGAGGCGGAGGGACTTGCCACCGTCGGGCTGTCGCATTTCATCGATTACCTCGAAGCGCTCGAGGCCGGGCGCATCGACGGCAATGCCGATCCGGTGATTACGCGGCCGGCGCTGGCCATCTATCTCTCGGATGCACGCGGCGGGCTGGCGCATACCGGCTTCGACCGCACCATCGACGACCTTGCCAAGGCGGCAAAACTGTTCGGCGTCGCCATCTTCTCGCAGAGGAACGCCTATACGTGCGGGGCGCTCGGCTACTTCACCGGCCGGCTGGCCGCGCAGGGGCTGGTGTCCTTCGCCGCCACCAACGGTCCGGCCGTCCTGGCCGGTTCGGGCTCAGTCAAGCCGGTCTATTGCACCAATCCGATGTCGTTCGCCGCGCCCGCCGCCGATGGCCCGCCGCTGGTCATCGACCAGTCGTCGAGCGCGACCGCCTTCGTCAACATCCGCAAGGCCGCGGAAGACGGCAAGAAAATCCCCGAAGGCTGGGCGCTGGACGCGAGCGGCAATTCGACAACCGACCCGGCCGCCGCCATGAAGGGCGCCATGCTTGCCTTTGGCGGCCAGCGCGGCGCCAACATCGCGCTGATGGTCGAAGTGCTGGCGGCCGGCCTGTCGGGCGCCAACTGGTCGCTCGACGCGCCGTGGTTCAGCGGCGGTCCCGACAGTCCGGGAACCGGCCTGTTCGTGCTCGCGGTCGAGCCCAAGCTGCTCGATCCGGATTTCGAGCAGCGTATGAAAGACCAGCTCGACCGGCTGCGCCGGCGCTATGGCGTGCATGTGCCCGGCCGCGCCCGGGCCGAAGCGGTCGAGAAGGCGCAGGCGCGCGGCATCACCGCGCCCAAGGCGGTGATCCAGCGCATCTCCGAATTCGCCGAGCGCTATTCGGCCTGAAGAGCTGAAGATTGACGAAATTTTCCGCGCGTCGGTGAACCTTCCCGCGCGTCCCGACGACCAATGGCTGTCCGGGTCGGGTTTGCCCGGTCGGTGTCTTCTGTCGGATGCGTTCAGGGCTGGGGCGGGCGTACTTGCTTCACGCCATGCTGATACCGTCTCAGGTCAGGCCGCCTCATCGGACCCTGGTTTCGACATGAACTTCACCCGGAAAACCCCGCTTCGGCGGGGTTTTCTGCGTTTGTCGTTCATGACACCAAACAATGATGAAAGCGCCATGCGCTTTTCGTGAAAAACCGCTTCACACTTTTCCTGGAATTGCTCAAAAAACAAGGATGAGGCGACGACGCGTCACCCTTTGCCTTTGGCGCAAAACGGACTATGAAACGGCTCAGCCAAGCCATCTGCAACGCGCGCCGGAGCCCACCATGACCGAAATCCTGCAGACCCCAAAGCTCGTCGTCGTCTTTGGCGGGTCAGGCTTTGTCGGCCGTCATGTCGTGCGGGCGCTTGCCAAGCGCGGCTATCGCATCCGGGTCGCCTGCCGGCGGCCCGATCTTGCCGGCCATTTGCAGCCGCTCGGCAATGTCGGTCAGATCCAGCCGGTGCAGGCCAATGTGCGCGTACGCTGGTCGGTCGACCGCGCCGTGCAGGGCGCCGACCACGTCGTCAATCTCGTCGCCGTGCTGCATGAGAGCGGCAGGCAGAAATTCTCCGCCGTGCACGAATTCGGTGCTCGCGCCATCGCCGAGGCCGCGCGCGCGGTCGGTGCCGGCCTCACCCATATTTCGGCGCTCGGCGCCGATCTGGACTCCAAATCGGATTATGCGCGCACCAAGGCGCTGGGCGAGAAGGCCGTTCTGGAGACGATCGCGGACGCCGTCATTTTCCGGCCATCGATCAATTTCGGGCCGGAGGACGCGTTCTTCAACCGCTTCGCCAACATGGCGCGTTATTCGCCGGTGCTGCCGCTGATCGGCGGCGGCCAGACCAAGTTCCAGCCGGTCTATGTCGGCGACGTTGCTGAAGCTGTTGCGCGTTCGGTCGACGATAAGGTCGATGGCGGCCAGGTCTACGAGCTTGGCGGCCCCAACGTGCTCAGCTTCAAGGAGTGCATGCAGGAAATGCTCACCGTGGTCGAGCGCAAGCGCCTGCTGGTGCCGGTGCCGTGGTGGGTGGCCAACATCCAGGCCTCGATCCTCGGCCTGCTGCCCAACCCGATGCTGACCAAGGACCAGGTGATGCTGCTGCGTGAGCACAACATCGTTTCGGACGAAGCCGCCAAGGCCAACCGGACACTGGCGGGGCTCGGCATTCAGCCGCAATCGATCGCGACGATCCTGCCCAGCTACCTCTGGCGCTTCCGCGCCGCCGGCCAGTTCCAGCAGCGCAAGCCCGCGGTGTGAGCGGGCGCAACAGCCGCAAGGCGTGCTGAGATTCAGGTCAGGCCGAGTCGAGAACGGTGGCTTCCGAGAACCGGAGCGGAGCGTACTTAAAGTACGTGAGCACAGTTCTACTGCGACGCAGTAGAACGGGGAAGCACAGGAAGCCGTCGTTCGCAGGCCGGCATCACGTGAATATCGGCATGCCTAGCGAGGCGTGATCCGCATAGGCAGACCGCCTTGCGGCTGCGTGGTCAATTTCTGCACCGGCCAGGGTTTTGTTTCAGCGGTCGCATCGAAGCGGAAGCGTGACAAAAGGATGGCGAGCGCGATGATCGCCTCCTGCATGGCGAAGCTGGCGCCAATGCAAACACGCGGACCCGCGCCGAAGGGCAGATACTGGAAACGGTCGATCTTTTCACGGTTTCCCGGGTGGAAGCGTTCGGGCAGGAAGGCGTCGGGCCGATCCCACAGCTTCCTGTGGCGGTGGACGACCCACGGCATCACCAGCACGGCCGCGTGTTTGGGGATATAGAGATCCTTCCACATTTCCGGCACGATCGGCTCGCGATTGATCGACGGCGCCGGCGGGTAGAGCCGAAGCGCCTCGTCGAAGGCGGCGCGTGTCAGCGGCATGGCGTCGAGCCACTTCGTCGGATCGGGCTCGCGCGCCAGCACCTGGTCGATCTCCTGTTCGACGCGGTCGCGCTCCCAGGGCGATTCGGCCAGGCAATAAAGTGTCCAGCCGAGCGCGCGCGCCGTGGTCTCGTGGCCGGCGCCGATGAAGGTGATGATGTTGTCCTCGACTTCCGGGCGCGTCAGTCCGTCGGGGCCTTCGGCCTCGAGCAGCAGCGTCAGGAAATCCTGGGGCACGGCGTCGGGGTGGCGCCTGAACTTCTCTTCGCGCATCTTGACCGTGTCGGTCACGATCTTGCGGAAATAGGCCATCGTCTTGCGGCCGCGGATGCGGGTCAGCCGCGGCAGCCAGTCGGGCGCGCGCAACAGGTCGAGCGGATCGACGCGGCCCATGGTCTCGAACAGGCGGTCGATCTCGTTTTCGAAACTGCCCGGCTCGCCTGCGATCTCGCCGGAAAACAGCGTCTCGGCCAGGATGTCGTAGGTGAGCAGCGTCATGTCATGGGCGATATCGGACGTGCCGCCCGCCTCGTAACGGGTCACGAACTCCAGCGTCCGCTTCAGCATTGGCTGTGCGAAGCCGAAAATGTGGCGCGGCGTGAACACCGGCGCCATCGCCTTGCGCGACCGCTTCCACACCTCGCCCTCGGCGGTCAGCAGGCCATCACGCAGGATCGGCCGCAGGATCTTCTGGCGCACCGTCGCCATCTTGTAGTTCTTGGCGTTGTCGACCAGCACATGGCGAATTAGGCCGGGATCATTGGCGATGACCAGCGGTCCGCCGGCCCCCTTGGCCGAAATCCAGGGTTCGTTGTAGGTGGGCTCGCCCCAGAGTTCGAGCGGATTGCGATAGACGATGCGGATCATCTCCAGCGTCGAAGGCGGCGATGTGCGCGGCTTCGGAGCGGGAGGAACAAAGGGGGCGGGCTGAGTATCCATGAAGTGCTCCGCTATTCCCATCAATGTAGTGGCTGGCACAGCGGGCGTCCATGTGGCCGAACGGCAGGGCGGACCATGGCGGAAGGAACGCCAGGGCATGCAGTCCGTTCATCCGATCGTGACCGTTCCGTCAGGGCTCCGACCTTGTCCGCTGGAACGCTCTGCCGTAGTGACAGTCACCAACGGATACCGCCCGACAAAGGAGCCTGTCTTGAAGCAGCAGTTGAACATCATCATCGGCAGCACACGGCCCGGCCGCGCCGGCCCGGTTTTTGCCGAGTGGCTGGAGACGTTCGTGCGCGAGCATGGAAAATTCGAGCCGGTGCTGACCGACATCGCCGCGTTCGGCCTGCCGGTTCTGGACGAGCCGCACCATCCAAGGTTCGGCAACTATCAGAACGACCACACCAAGGCCTGGTCGAAGGCGGTCGACGCCGCAGACGCCTTTGTCTTCGTGGCGCCGGAATACAATTATTTCGTGGCGCCCGCGATCGTCAACGCGATCGACTATCTCGCCCGCGAATGGAAATACAAGCCCGCCGCCATCTTCAGCTATGGCGGTGTCTCCGGCGGCCTGCGCGCGGCGCAGGCGCTGAAGCCGCTGCTGACCTCGGTCGGGATCATGCCGATTCCGGAAGGCGTCGCGCTGCCGTTGTACCAGAAACTGCTCGACGAGAATGGCGCCTTCGATGCCAGCGAGCAAGTGCGGGGCGGGACCAAGACCATGCTGGACGAACTGTTGCGCTGGAGCGAGGCGTTGAAGCCAATGCGCGCAGCCTGAAAGAGCCGCTCTCAACCCGGCTTGCTCGCGCCGGCGGTGCTTTCCCAGGCGCTCGACATGACGCTGGAACTTGACCGGAGCGGGCGGGCTGTCGCTGCGGCTAAAGTTGGTGATCAAGTCTCTCAGGGACCGCGTGGCCCAAGGCGAATAGAGCGCGGCGAGAGCCCTATGTGGACAGCCGGCTCAATCTCCCGGGAAATGCCTGCAAACCTTGGAAAAACCGCCTTTAGCGCCTATATCTAATCGATATCAGAAGCGCGATTCGGGGCCGATTTTTCGCGCTATAATAGCGGCATCTAGACAACAGGTTTTCATGAGCGACCAGACCGAGAATGCCAACGGCGCTGAAGCCGAATACGGCGCCGATTCCATCAAGGTTTTGAAGGGGTTGGATGCTGTCCGCAAGCGGCCGGGCATGTATATCGGCGACACCGATGACGGCTCGGGCCTGCATCATATGGTCTACGAGGTGGTCGACAACGCCATCGATGAGGCGCTGGCGGGCCATGCCGACCTGGTTTCGGTGACGCTCAATCCCGATGGCTCGGTGACGGTTATCGACAATGGCCGTGGCATTCCGACCGACATTCACCCCAGCGAGGGCATATCGGCGGCCGAAGTGATCATGACGCAGTTGCACGCAGGCGGAAAGTTCGACCAGAACTCCTACAAGGTGTCTGGCGGTCTGCATGGCGTCGGCGTCTCGGTGGTCAACGCGCTGTCGGCCTGGTTGAAGCTCAAGATCCGCCGCAACGGCCAGATCTTCGAAATGGGCTTTACCCACGGCGATGCCGACGCGCCGCTGAAGGCGACCGGCAGCTATGAGCAGGACAAGCGCCCGGGCACCAATGAGGGTCGCAGCGGCAGCGAGATCACCTTCTTTCCATCCGCCGAGACCTTTACCATGGTGGAGTTCGACTTCGGCACGCTGGAGCACCGGCTGCGCGAACTCGCCTTCCTGAACTCCGGCGTGCGCATCGTGCTGACGGATGCCCGTCATGCCGACGTCGTGAGGCATGAACTGCATTATGACGGGGGCCTGGAAGAGTTCGTCAAATATCTGGACCGCGTCAAGAAACCGCTGATCGACAAGCCGATCGCCATCAGGGCCGAACGCGACGGCATCACCGTCGAAGTGGCGATGTGGTGGAACGACAGCTACCACGAGAATGTGCTGGCTTTCACCAACAACATCCCGCAGCGCGATGGCGGCACCCATCTGGCTGGTTTTCGCGGCGCGCTGACCCGCCAGATCACCGGCTACGGCGAATCCTCGGGCCTGACCAAGAAGGAAAAGGTCTCGCTGATCGGCGACGATTGCCGCGAGGGCCTGACAGCGGTGCTGTCGGTCAAGGTTCCCGATCCGAAATTCTCGTCGCAGACCAAGGACAAGCTGGTCTCGTCGGAAGTCCGTCCCGTGGTCGAAGGGCTGGTCAACGAAGCGCTCGGCACGTGGCTCGAAGAGCATCCGACCGAGGGCAAGGTGGTCGTCGACAAGGTGATCCAGGCCGCTGCGGCGCGCGAGGCCGCGCGCAAGGCACGCGACATCACCCGCAAGACCTCGCTCGGCGTCACCTCGTTGCCCGGCAAGCTGGCCGACTGCCAGGAACGTGACCCGGCGAAGTCCGAAATCTTCATCGTCGAGGGTGACTCGGCCGGTGGCTCCGCCAAGGGCGGCCGTTCGCGCCAGAACCAGGCGATCCTTCCGCTGCGCGGCAAGATCCTCAATGTCGAGCGGGCCCGCTTCGACCGCATGCTCAGTTCCGACATGATCGGCACACTGATCACCGCGCTCGGCACCTCGATCGGCAAGGACGAATTCAACGCCGACAAGCTGCGTTACCACAAGATCATCCTGATGACCGACGCCGACGTCGACGGTGCCCATATCAGGACCTTGCTGCTCACCTTCTTCTTCCGGCAGATGCCGGAGCTGATCGAGCGCGGCCATCTCTACATCGCCCAGCCGCCGCTCTATAAGGTGACACGCGGCAAGAGCTCGCAATACATCAAGAATGAGAGCGCCTTCGAGGAATTCCTGATCGATTCAGGGTTGGAGGAAGCGTCGCTTACGCTTGGCTCAGGGGAGGTGCGGACCGGACAGGATCTGCACGGCGCCGTTGCCGATGCGCTTGCCGTGCGCCAGCTCATCAACGGCTTGCACACGCGCTACAACCGCGACGTCGTCGAGCAGGCGGCGATCGCCGGCGGCCTCAATCCCGATGTCTTCGCCGATCTTGGCCGCGCCAACGCGATGGCCGAGCGGATCGCGCAACGCCTCGACATCATCGCCGAGGACACCGAGCGCGGCTGGACCGGCCGCATGTCGACCTCGAACGAGGGTATCGGCGGCTATGTCTTCGAACGCACCGTGCGCAGCGTCAAGGAATACGCCCATCTCGACATGGCGCTGATCAATTCCGCCGACGCACGCCAGCTCGACCGCTACGCACAGCGCCTCAGCGAGGTCTATGGGACGCCGCCGGTGCTGCGCCGCAAGGATGTGTCCGAAACCGTCTCGGGGCCGCTGGCGCTGCTTAACGCGGTCTTTGCGACCGGGCGCAAGGGACTGACCATGCAACGCTACAAGGGGCTCGGCGAGATGAATGCCGAGCAGCTCTGGGAGACCACGCTCGACCCGAATGTGCGTTCGCTGCTGCAGGTCAAGGTCAATGACGCGACCGATGCCGACAGCTTGTTCTCGCGCCTGATGGGGGACGAGGTGGAACCACGGCGCGAATTCATCCAGGACAACGCGCTATCGGTCGCCAATCTGGATATTTGACCGACCACCATAATTGGCGCGCCGAGGCAATTCCAGGAAAGTGCGGAACGGTTTTCCGGGCAGGCGGCGCGACGGCGACCAACGGTTGAAGGCAGCATCACGCCAGAACCATAGAGCCCGGCATCGACCGGGCTCTGTCTATTCGGGGATCAAGATCGGCCGGATCAGTGGTCCATCGCCTTGACGATTTCCTCGGTCATCTTCTTGGCATCGCCGAGCAGCATCATGGTGCCGTCCTTGTAGAACAGCGTGTTGTCGATGCCGGCATAGCCGGAACCGAGCGAGCGCTTGACGAACAGGCAGGTGCGCGCCTTGTCGACGTCGAGGATCGGCATGCCGTAGATGGGTGAGGACTTGTCGTCGCGGGCCGAGGGGTTGGTGACGTCGTTGGCGCCGATGACATAAGCGACGTCGGCCTGGGCAAACTCCGAGTTGATATCCTCAAGCTCGAACACTTCGTCGTAAGGCACGTTGGCTTCGGCGAGCAACACGTTCATATGGCCGGGCATGCGGCCGGCGACCGGGTGGATGGCGTATTTGACGTCGACGCCATTGGCCTTGAGCTTGTCGGCCATTTCGCGCAACGCGTGCTGCGCCTGGGCGACCGCCATGCCGTAACCCGGCACGATGATGACCTTCTGCGCGTTCATCATCAGGTAGGCGGCGTCGTCGGCCGAACCCTGCTTGACGGTGCGTTCGATGCCATCATCGGCTGCCGCCGCCGTTTCGCCGCCGAAACCGCCGAGGATGACCGAGATGAAGCTTCGGTTCATGCCCTTGCACATGATGTAGGACAGGATCGCGCCCGACGAGCCGACCAGCGCGCCGGTGATGATCAGCGCCAGGTTGCCGAGCGTGAAGCCGAGTGCGGCCGCTGCCCAGCCCGAGTAAGAATTCAGCATCGAGACGACGACCGGCATGTCGGCGCCGCCGATCGGGATGATCAGGAGCACGCCGAGCACCAGCGAGGCGGCGACGATCAGCCAGAACACCAGCTTGGCCTCGGTGGTGACCAAAAGCACGATCAGCACGATCAGGGCGATGCCCAGCGCCGCGTTGATGAAATGGCGGCCGCCGATCATGATCGGCTTGCCCGACATGCGGCCGTCGAGCTTCAGGAAGGCGATGACCGAGCCGGTGAAGGTGATGGCGCCGATGGCGACGCCAAGGCTCATCTCGATCAGGGCCTGGGCATGGATGTCGCCGGCCGTGCCGATGCCGAAGCTTTCGGGCGCGTAGATGGCGGCGGCCGCCACCATGACGGCGGCGAGGCCGACCAGGCTGTGGAACGCGGCGACCAGTTGCGGCATCGAGGTCATGGCGATGCGGCGCGCGGTGACGGCGCCGACGCCGCCGCCAATGGCGAGGCCAAGCACGATCAGGCCGAAGCGGCCAGCGGACGGGGTTGCCAGCGCCAGCGTGGTGGCAATGGCGATGCCCATGCCGATCATGCCGTAGAGATTGCCCTGGCGGCTGGTCGTCGGGTGCGACAGGCCGCGCAGCGCCATGATGAACAGGACGCCGGACACCAGATAGAGGAAGGACGCGAAGTTGGCGTTCATGGCGCTCTACTTGTCCTTCTTCTTGTACATGGCCAGCATGCGCTGGGTGACGAGGAAGCCGCCGAAGATGTTGACCGAGACCAGCATCAGCGCGACGAAGCCGAAGCCGGCGGCGACGCCGGAAGCCGCGATGCCGACGGCGAGCAGCGCGCCGACGACGATAACCGAGGAAATGGCGTTGGTGACCGCCATAAGCGGCGTGTGCAGTGCGGGGGTCACCGACCAGACGACGTAGTAGCCGACGAAGATCGCCAGAATGAAGATGGCGAAACGGAAGACGAAGGGGTCGATGGCACCGCCTGACAGCGCGTGCGCGGCGTTACCGGCGGCCTCAGTGCCCGGGGCATTGGCCAGGTTCTGAACCGCGAGCCTGACGGCGGCACTCGCCTGGTCGAGCTGGTCCAGGGCTTTCCGCAAGGTCTGGTCCATCACGCGGTCCCTTTCGGCTTCGGCGAGGGTGACTTGGATGCGGCGGTCTTCCTGGGCGCGGACTTCTTCGGCGCAGCCGAAGCATCGGTGACCATGGTCGTGGCCGGGATCGCGGGCGGCTCGATATAAGGCTGCTGGTCGGCCTTGGCGAAGGCCGGATGAACGACCTTGCCGCCGTCGGTCAGCATCGTCGCCTTGACCAGGTCGTCATCACGGTTGATGGCCAGCGTCTTGGTGGTCTTGTCGACCAGCGTCTCAAGGAAGGCGAACAGGTTCCGGGCATAGAGCAGCGAGGCCGATGCCGCGATGCGGCCTGGCACGTTGAGATGGCCGACGATCTTCACATTGTTGGCGGTGGTGACGATCTTGCCGGCCTCGGCGCCCTCGACATTGCCGCCGCGCTCGACGGCGAGGTCGACGATCACCGAGCCCGGCTTCATCGAGGCGACCATGGCCGCCGAGACGAGCTTCGGCGCCGGCCGGCCGGGGATCAGTGCCGTGGTGATGACGATGTCCTGCTTGGCGATGTGCTCGGCGGTGAGCGCGGCCTGCTTGGCCTGATACTCCTTCGACATTTCCTTGGCGTAGCCCCCGGCGGTCTCGGCGGCCTTGAACTCCTCGTCCTCGACGGCGAGGAACTTCGCGCCAAGCGAGGCGACCTGTTCCTTGGCGGCGGGGCGAACGTCGGTGGCGGTGACCACCGCGCCGAGGCGGCGCGCAGTGGCGATCGCCTGCAGGCCGGCGACGCCGACACCCATGATGAAGACCTTCGCCGCCGGCACCGTGCCCGCCGCCGTCATCATCATCGGCAGCGCCCGGTCATATTCGGCGGCTCCGTCGATCACCGCCTGGTAGCCAGCAAGATTGGCCTGGCTGGACAGCACGTCCATCGACTGGGCGCGGGTGATGCGCGGCATGAACTCCATCGAGAATGCGGTGACGCCGGCTTTGGCAAGGGCAGCGACTTCAGCATCGTTGCCGTAGGGGTCCATGATGGCGATCACCGCAGCGCCGGCTTTGTAATTCTTCAGCTCGGCATCCGTCGGCCGGCGGACCTTCAGCACGACATCGGCCTTGCCGGCATTCGAGGCCTTGCCGATGGCAGCGCCTGCCTTGGCAAACTCCTCGTCGGGGATACGCGAGCGGGTGCCGGCACCGGCTTCGACGATCACGTCGAAACCCAGGCCCGCCAGCCGTTTCACCGTATCGGGCGATGCCGCGACACGCGGCTCGTTCGCGTCGAGCTCACGAGAGATGAAAACCGTCTGTCCCACCGCATAATCCTTTCGGCTGGAACCTGTCTGCGCGAAGGTGTCGACCGGGATATCCGGCTACGTCAACCGCAAGAGGGCTTTGGAAGGTCTATCGCAGAATGAAGGCGCCGACGGCCATGATCAGAACGAACAGGATCAGCGCAGAGAAGAAGCCGCCCGCGAAGAAGCCGAAAGCCATCGCCAGAAGGAGCGCGCCGCAGAAGAGCGAACCGTATTTGGCCAGCGCCAGGAAGCCCGCATAGGTGCGGTCATGCTCGGCATAGTCCATCTTCGCGCCCAGTTCTACAGGACCGCTCGGCGTGTGCTCAGCCATAGGAATACCCCTTCGAAGACATCTTTCAGGCACATAGCGAAAAGCCGGGCGGAGAGCAATGGCGCTATTGCCGCATCGCAGCCGACAACTGCCTCAAGGGAAAATTGAAACTGGGGCCGATCCGGGCAATCCACGGTTTTGCGGCACGCTTGCCCGGCAATCTCAGGTGGCCAGATGCGGGAACAAGCCCAGCAGTCCAACGACAATCAGATAGAGCGCGACGATGTAGTTCAACAGCCGCGGCATGATGAGGATCAACACACCGGCGATCAACGAGATGAGCGGCGTGAGGGCGAGCGAGTGGATGGTCATGACCGTATTCCTTCCCACGAACAATGCGACATGAGCCCGGGGCGAAACGCCCGTTGGGCAGAATTGCGGCGATACTCGATGGCGATGCCGCTACTCATAACGGCGAATCCGCGGGAAAGGTTCATGATGCCAGGAAGGCACCCGTTCAGGCAGCGTCGCGATAGTATTTCGCCGTCGGTACGATGGACAGCGGCGTCAGCCGGTTGATGGCCGGATTGGCGAACATCATCCGCTGCTCCACCGCCGTCGACTTAAAGAACGGGAACCGTTCGAGTGTCTGGCGCAAGTTTTCGCCGCAGGGGATTTCGAACAGAGCGATCGGCGCAAGAACACCCGGGAACACCTTGCCCTCTGTCCTCTGAATGGCATGGAAGATGCGAGCATAGTAAGCGGAATGCTCGATCTTGATCGGCGTAAGCACTGCCGTGAGGTTAAAGTAACTTGCGGCCACCATGCCTAGTCTGAGCGTCAGAAAAGGCAGGACTCCGGGCGCGGGCGCACTGTCGGCATCGGTTGCGAAGCGAGTCCCGTCGATGAACGTCTCTCCGCGGGCAAGCCGCTCGGCCAATATTTCCGGATAGGCGTCGACGGACGGCGAATGAGGGTGCTCTCGGGAAAGGTAGTGGAGCCGTAGTGTGCTGACCAGGTGTCCATCGAAGTAGACGCCGAACCGATAGGAATTCGGCAGATTGTCCCAGCGATCCTCGAACATCCCGCTGGCGATCGGGCCGCACATGCCCGATTGCAGGTAGGATTGATAGCGAAGGCGGTAGATCGCCTCCAGATCCTCGCCTCCAGTGATGAGACGATAGTCGACATGCTCCAGCAATTGCATGATCGAATGGTTCAGCGCCGACCCAGCATTTGCGCCGGCGCCAGCTCGCGCATCGTTTCTCGCAGCATCCATTCTCAAGTCCTCGTATCCGCCTCTGAACAGGCTATTCGAGTTGAAATGAGACACAAGCCGAAAATTCGACCCTGCCGATTTACCACTTGTTAACCTTAACAACCGGAGATTCTGGCGGCAGAGTGGTGCTAGCTAAAGGAGCAGTTTTGGCGTCCATATCCAAGTCCGCGTGAAAGCTACTGAGCGCTTTGCTTGGATTTGTTCCAAGTCGCTACCAAATGTGCTCAAATATGCTGGTTCGTACGAGCCCGCCGCACGATCCAAGCAACGCACATTATTGACTCCGATGGGCGGGAATTTGCGGCGAAAGCTAGCCGGCTGTGCGCTTGGTGACGAGACGCAGATCCGCGGCAAATGGCCAGGTGACGTTCGACATCGTCTCGATACCCGACGCGCTGAGCGCTGCGCCGAACAGGAAGCCTTGGACAAGATCCGGCTTCACCGACTGCATGAGGATCTTGAGCTGCTCGAACGTCTCCACGCCTTCGATGGTGACGGTGAGTCCAAGGATGCGGGTCAGGTCGACGACGCCCTTCAACAGCTCGAGCGAACGCGGATTCTGGGTGACGTCGATCACGAACGACCGGTCGATCTTGATCTTGTCGAGAGGCAGCTTGTGGAGATAGCTCAGGCTTGAATAGCCGGTGCCGAAATCGTCGAGGGCGATGCGAACGCCAAGCTGCTTCAGCTCCTCGATATATTGGCGCGTCAAGGATTTGTCGTCGAGCAACGCGGTTTCGGTGACTTCGATCTCGAGGCGGTCGGCGGCGAGGCCGGAGTTCGCCAACGCATCGCGGACCTTCTGGATGACGTCGCGGTTGCGGAAATCCCTGGCCGAAAGGTTGACCGAGACGCTGGTCTGGTCAGGCCATTTGGCGCATTCGGTGCAAGCCGCATGGAGCACGAAGGTGCTGATCTCGGAGATGATTCCCATCTCCTCGGCCAGCGGAATGAAGATGCCGGGCGAGATCGGCCCAATATCGGGATGGTCCCAGCGGCAAAGCGCCTCGCAGCTGGCGATGCGCATGGTGTTCATCGCCACGATCGGCTGGTAGACGACCCGCAGGCCCTTGCTTTCCACGGCGCTGCGCAGATCCGCCTTCATCAGCTGGCGGTTGCGGAACGCGGCGTCCATCGCCGCCTCGAACAGCCGCCAACCGTTCTTGCCGAGCTCCTTGGCCTTGTAGAGTGCCAGGTCCGCCTTGACGATCATGCCGTCGACATCGCTTTCGCCGACCTTGGACAGCACCGCGCCGGCGCTGGCCTGGATCCGCAACCCATGGCCCGCGACGTCGACCTCTCCCTGCAGCTCGGCGAAAATCCCGTCGAGCAGGCTCGCCAGGTGGCTGTCGTCATCGATGCGATCGAAGAACAGCATGAACTCGTCGCCGCCGAAGCGGCTGACGGTAAGGCCTTGCCCGGCGATGGCCGCCAGCCGCTCGGCCACGGCGTAGATCAGGCCGTCGCCGACAGGATGACCGAGCGTGTCGTTGACACTCTTGAAATCGTCGAGGTCGATCACCGCGAGGCCGCACAGGCGATCGCGGTCGCCGGAGACCATCAGCTCGCCCACCAGTTCGTGAAAATAGGCGCGGTTGGGAAGGCCGGTGAGATTGTCGTAGCGCGCCATGAACCGGATCTTTTCCTCCGCTTCGACGCGCGCCGTGACATCCTCGAAGGTGATCACGCCGAGTTCCAGGCTGCCTTCGCGCGCGGAGAATTCGTAATGTTGACCGTTGGCGAGCGAGACAAGCACCTTGCGGTCCCTGCCCTCGCGCAGGGCGCGCGTCAGCTGCGCCTCGACGTAGCGGCAGTCCTTCGACGCCAGCATGCCGCCGGCGACGCCGCGCATCAGAAGGCCGTGGATGGAGCGCCCGAGCAGCGCGTCGGCCGATTTCAGCGACATCAGGTGAGCGGCCTCGGCGTTGGCGACCGCGACGCGCCCGTCAGGGCCGAGCATGACTAGGCCGTGCGACATGGTGTTGAGCGCGCGGTCGAACCTGCGCGTTATGCTTTTCGCCTGCTGGTGGCCGATGACCGCGGAAAACAGCACATTGCGAACATGGTCGGCGCTATTGATGGTAATGAACGTCATCGGGAAGATCATCAGACCGAGGACGACAGACGGCGCATCCTGACGCAGCAGGAGCGCAAGTGCCATCGGACCGATGAAGGTTACCGAAAAAATCCGCACCATGCGCGGAGAACCGTAGTTGCGGGCGACAACCGTGACCAGGGTTGCCAACGTCAGCGACATCGCCGCCAGTTCGGCGAATGGGTCGGGATACACATAGATCGACACGAAGCACAGCGCACCCAAACCGAGGCCCTGTAAGCAGCCCTTGAAGATGTAGCTGCGCTCCAATCGGTGTGCGTGTTCGACATCGGCAATCACGCCGCCCGTCTTCAGGAAGCTGCGGATACCGAAATAGCGGAGAAGGCTGATCGGCAGTAGAATAAATGAAAAGGCCAGAAACAACGGATTTTGCGTGCGCAGATAAATCATGAACCCGAGGATCCAGTAGCACGCGCCACCAATCACCAACATGTGCGCGTTGTCGAACAACGACCGCACAAATTGGATATAAACATCCGCGGGGATGCTTTCGGTCTTTGTTTTGCCCATATGGTCGGCCCAACGCTAGGCCTTGTCATGCCACAACCGCCTTAAGAAAGGCTTAGAACAGTGGGTTAAGCAACGGCTTCGGTCCGCCTGCCAAGGCGAGAGGGCCTTACAGCCCGAAAAAGGCTTTGGTGGGGGAATCACTCAGCGGCACTGAGAACCGGTATCGGCATCGTTTGGGTCAGCCGCTGGAGCAGTCTGGAGCGCTCGCCCGCCGCCTTTTCGGCGCTTGCCTGCCGGACATGGCCATAGCCGCGGATCAGCGCCGGGACCGAGACCAGGGCTACCGCGGCCTCGATCTTGCCCGGCGCCAGCGAGCTGGCCACGAGCTGTAGATCGGCTTCGTACTGCACCAGCAATTGCCGCTCCATGCGCCGCTCGGCGGTGTAGCCGAACAGGTCGAAAGCCGTGCCGCGCAGGCCTTTCATCGCCGCCAGCAGCCGAAAGCCTTTCATCATCCAAGGACCGAAGCTCGATTTCCTCGGCTTGCCGTCATTGCCGCGGCGCCCCATGATCGGCGGCGCGAGATGGAATTCGAGTTTCTCGTAGCTCTGGAACTGCTTGCCAAGCTCGGCGGCGAAGGAGCCGTCGGTGTAGAGCCGCGCCACCTCGTATTCGTCCTTGATCGCCATCAGCTTGAACAGGCTTTTGGCGGCGGCCCCGGTCACGTCGGTCGAACCCGGCATGGCCTTCGTTTCCGCCGCTCGCAGCGTCGAAATCCTGTCGGCGTAGCGTCTGCCGTAAGCAGCGTTCTGATAGGCGGCGAGGAAGTCGACACGGCGGGCGATGATCTCGTCGAGGGTCTCGGCGACCGGCGCGGCCTGCCCGGCCTTGCCGGCGAAGGTTGGGCCCGGCTGGGCGACGAGACCGCGCACGAAATCCGGTTGGTGGGCGGCGCGACGGCCCCAGCGGAAAGCGGCGATGTTCATCGCCACTGCTTCGCCGTTCAATTCGATAGCCTTTTCAACCGCCTCGGCCGAGAGCGGCAGACCACCGTGCTGGAAGGCAAAGCCGAGCATGAACATGTTGGCAGCGAGCGAATTGCCGAACAGCGCGGTGGCGGTGCGGGTGGCGTCGAAGAAATGCGCCTTGTCGTCGCCGGCGGCTGACCGGATCGCCTTCTTCAGGCGTTCGACCGGCAGCGAGAAATCGGCCGATCGGGCAAATTCGCCCGGCATGATCTCGGCGGTGTTGGCGAGGAATATCGTATGACCCTCGCGCACCGCGGTCAGCACCTTCTTGGCGCCTGAGACGACGAGGTCGCAGCCCAGCACGAGGTCGGCTTTCCCCGCTGAGACACGGATGGCATGGATATCGTCCGGCGTGCGGGCGATGCGGACATGGGTGAACACAGAACCGCCCTTCTGGGCAAGGCCGGCCATGTCGATCATGCCGCAGCCCTTGTCCTCCAGATGCGCCGCCATACCGAGCACGGCGCCGACGGTGACGACGCCGGTGCCGCCGACGCCGTCGATGATCGCCGCCCAGCCCTCGACGCCGAGCGGGAATTCGGCTGGTGTCGGTACGCCTTCGAGCGGGTCGGTCTTGCCGGCCAGGCCTTCGGCCTTGCGGATCTTGGCACCGTGCACCGTGACGAAGGACGGGCAGAAGCCGTTGACGCAGGAGAAATCCTTGTTGCAGCTCGACTGGTCGATCTTGCGCTTGCGGCCGAATTCGGTTTCGACCGGCTGGATCGAGACGCAGTTCGACTGCACGCCGCAATCGCCGCAGCCTTCGCAGACCAGTTCGTTGATGAAGACGCGCTTGTCGGGATCGGGAAAGGTGCCGCGCTTGCGGCGGCGGCGCTTTTCGGCGGCGCAGGTCTGGTCGTAGAGCAGAATCGACACGCCCTTGACGTCGCGCAACCCGCGCTGGACGAGATCGAGGTCGTCGCGGTGATGAATGGTGGCGCCGGCCGGAAACTCGGCCTTCCCAGCATATTTGTCGGGCTCGTCGGTGACGATGGCGATGCGGTCGACGCCCTCCGCCCGTACCTGCCTGGCGATCATGTCCACGGTCAGCCCGCCCTCATGCGGCTGGCCGCCGGTCATGGCGACGGCGTCGTTGTAGAGGATCTTGTAGGTGATGTTGGCTTCGCTCGACAGGGCGAAGCGGATCGCCAGCGTGCCGGAATGGTTGTAGGTGCCGTCGCCGAGATTCTGGAAGATGTGGTCGCGCCTGGAGAACGGCGCCTGGCCGACCCATTGCGCGCCCTCGCCGCCCATGGCGGTGAAGCCGAGCGTGTTGCGGTCCATCCACAGCGCCATGAAGTGGCAGCCGATGCCGGCGGCGGCGATCGAGCCGTCCGGCACCTTGGTCGAGGAATTGTGCGGACAACCCGAGCAGAAGAAGGGCGTGCGCGAACCGATGTCGGTGGCGTCCGCCAGCATCGCCTGGAACTGCCGCAGCTTCGCCACCCTTGCCGAAATCTCTTCGGAAGGGCCGATGGTCTTCACGATCCTCTCGCCGAGAGCAATGGCGATCTCGTTGGGGTCCAGCGCGCCCTTGGCCGGGAACAGCCAGTCGCCGCGCTCATCCTTCTTGCCGACGATGACCGGCTGCGAAGCGGTGCCATAAAGGCTCTCGCGCAGTTGCACCTCGATCAGCGATCGTTTCTCTTCGACGACGACGATGGTGTCGAGACCACGCGCGAACTCGGCGATGTGCTGCAGGTCGAGCGGCCAGGGGCAGCCGACCTTGAACAGCCGCACGCCGATCCGGCTGGCTCCCGCCTCGTCGATGCCGATATCCTCCAGCGCCTGGCGGACGTCGAGATAGCTCTTGCCCAGGGTGATGATGCCGAGCTTCGGGTTGCGACCGCCCGAATAGACGATCCTGTTCAGCCCATTGGCATGGATGAAGGCGGAGGCCGCGGCACGCTTGTGCTCATGCAGCCGCTCTTCCTGGCCGAGCATATCGATCTCGTGGCGGATGTTGAGGCCGCCCGGCGGCATGTCGAAATCCGGCACGACAATGTTCAGCCGTTCGAGCGAGGCATCGACGGAGGCTGTCGATTCGATGTTGTCCTTGACGCATTTGATCGCCGCCCAGGTGCCGGCGAAGCGCGACATGGCAAAGCCGTACAGGCCGCAATCGATGATCTCCTGGACGCCGGCCGGGTTGAGGATCGGCACCATGGTATCGACGAAGAGGAATTCGGTGGCGTGCGCATTGGTCGAGGATTCGGCCATATGGTCGTCGCCCATGAGCGCAAGGACGCCGCCATGTCTGGACGAACCGGCGAGATTGGCGTGGCGGAACACGTCGCCTGAACGATCGACGCCCGGTCCCTTGCCATACCAGACCGAAAAGACACCGTCATGGGTGCCCTCGCCCAGCAGTTCGGTCTGCTGCGAGCCCCAGCAGGCGGTGGCGGCAAGCTCCTCGTTGAGGCCGGGCTGGAAGACGATATCGGCCCCAGCGAGCTGCTTCTTCGCCTTCCACAACTGCATGTCCAGGCCGCCGAGCGGCGAGCCGCGATAGCCGGAGACGAAGCCTGCCGTGTTCAGGCCAGCGCGGCGGTCGCGCTCGCGCTGCATCAGGAGCATGCGGATTACCGCCTGCGCGCCGGACAGGAAGATGCGCTCCTTCCCAAGATCGAACTTGTCGTCGAGCGCGACATCATGCAGCGTCATCAGGCATTTCCTCTGCGAAGGCCGCGCGGAGCAGCAGCCAACGTCGGGATCGGATGACGCATCCTTTCTTCCCTTGCAAGACAGGTCAAACAAAATCGAAAGGACCAGCCAACGCGCAACAAACAGTCCGTCGGGCGCTGGACGGCGCATGAAAGCGTGCGCCGAGAGCGCGACGGCGTACGAAAATTCCAGTCGAAATCGATGCCGTCAGCCGGCTTTCGAGCAGTCCGGCTTCGGCTCGCCCGGCAGCTTGCCGTCGGGATGGCCGGCGAGGTCGGGATTGGCCGTGTAGAGCTGGTCGATGACCAGCGGCCGGTCGGGCAGGATGGACTGATCTTCCGTCGACATCAGGGTGGTGTCGATGGTCTGCAGGATCGCGCCGTCGGCGCCCTTGATGCTGATGGCGATGGCATAGGGCTTGTTCTTGACGACGCAGGTCAGCGCCGGGCTTTCCAGGCTCACCTTGTCGAGCTTCGGCCAGATCTTCTGCTCGACCACGAATGGATCACCACCGGCGGGGTTCTGGAAGCTGGCGACCGCCACCTGACCCTCGCCCATCGGCTGCAAGGGCCGCAGCGTCACGACATAGGTCGCCCGGGCCAGACGGTAGTTGAAGACGAATATCTTGCCGGAAACCTCGAACAGCTTGCCTTCACCG
Source organism: Mesorhizobium sp. ESP7-2 (assembly GCF_020164715.1). Classification (NCBI taxonomy): domain Bacteria; kingdom Pseudomonadati; phylum Pseudomonadota; class Alphaproteobacteria; order Hyphomicrobiales; family Phyllobacteriaceae; genus Mesorhizobium; species Mesorhizobium sp. ESP7-2. The sequence continues at coordinate 200,416 of NZ_JAIUGQ010000007.1, read as the reverse complement.
CCGGTATCGCGACAGGCGCCAAGCGCGATCGTCGCAACCAGCGCCGCGCCAACAACGATCGAGCGGGAGAGAGTTCTAGGCATTCCTGACCTCATTGGCCGCCAAGCGGCGGCGATAGTGACGGCTTGCCTTCTGCCTGTTGCCGCACACCGCCATGTCGCACCAAAGGCGGCTCGAATTGCGGCTTCTGTCGACAAACAGCCAGGTGCAGTTGGGACAGATCCTGAGCCTCGCGAGCGTGTCGTCGCGCAGCAGTGAGAGGGCTGAAACCGCCAGCGCCGCCTCGAAGGCGATCGGCGTGTCCGGATCGCCGAACGGCCGTCCCGGCGCCCCGATCTCGGTCCGGCCGGCGGCCAGGCCGTCGGCGCAGGCCCGCAGGAATTCGGGCAGGTCGGCGGTGGCGACAGCGCCCTTCGACACCGCGCCCCGGAACAGCCGGTCGGTCGTCTCGCGGATCGACAGCACGACGGGCGCGATTGCGGCCGGCGAGGACACCGCCAGCCGCCTGTTGCCAAGCTCGGCGGCGCGAAAGCCGCTGGCCGCGTCGGCGAAGCGGGCGATTTCGACCGGATCGTCGAAGCGGTCGAACGCGCGTTTCGGATCGCCGCGCAGCACGACGGTGTTGGCCGTGTCGAGCGCGAGCAGGCCGCCGGTGAAGCGGTGAGGAGTCCAAGCAACTGTCATTTCCAAAAATCTAACCGATAAATCGCATTTGACAAGTTAGATTCGGCGATGCAAACCTCGGATGCGCACGATATGGTCGCCTTTGTCCGATCCGCTCCTGTCCGATCCGCTCCTGGGCGGGATGCTTCTGGTGTTGTCGAGCATGCTTTACTTCTTCCAGCAGGTGCTGAACGGGCTGCATTCGGGCGCGCTTTATGCGCTGCTCGCCTTCGGCTACGTGCTGACCAACGGCATCCTGCACCGCACCAACCTCGCCTATGGCGCGCTGTTTGCCTTCTGCGGCCAGGCAATGATCCTGAGCGTCGCCTTCGGCTATCAGGTGCTGTGGCTGACGCTGTTGGCTTCGGTGCTGTTCGGCGTCGTCGCGGCGTTCCTCTATGCCGCGCTCATCAGCCATGTCCTGTCGCGCAGCGTCTTCGAGCCGCTGGCCGACCGCTCGCCCAATGCCATCGTGGTGACGACGCTCGGCATCCTGCTCGTCCTGTCGGAAGCAAGCCGCATCGCGGCCGACACGCATGATCTGTGGCTGCCGCCGATGCTGGCCGAGCCCATCGTCTTCGCCGAAAGCTCCGGCTTCAAGGCGACGCTGACGCTGATCCAGGTGCTCGACTGCGCAGTGGTCGTGGCGGCGGTCGCACTCGCTACGTGGGTGTTTGCCCGCTCAAACTTCGGCCGGTGCTGGCGCGCCGTTTCCGACGACCCCAGGGCCGCCGCCCTGTGCGGCGTCGATGTGCGTGGCGTGTTCCGGCGTGCCGTGCTGTTCGGCGGCTCCTGCGCCGCGCTGGCTGGGGTCATGGCCAGCCTCTATTACGGCAATGTCAGCTTCGGTTCCGGCCTTGTTTACGGCCTGAAGATCCTGTTCGTGACGGCTGTCGGCGGCTATCTCTCGCCATCACGAGCCGCTCTGGGCGCGGCCGCTTTCGGCATGGCCGAATCACTGTGGGCCGGCTATTTCCCGGTCGAATGGCGCGATGCGTGGATGTATCTGTTCCTGGTGGCCATGCTGATCCTGATCGGCGCCGGCCGCGACACCGGCAAGGTCGTCTGAACCCCCATCAGACTTTGGTTGCATGACCTTTCGTCAGGCTGCGGTTTTCCACCGTGCCGCAAGGGCCGATGGCCTGCATTCTCCCTCCCCGTGTTGACCAACCGGACCACGCATTGCATACGGTTGGGCCAGGCCGCGCGACGAAAAAGGGGGATCGCGCGTCACCGCACCAGGGAGGAATGCATGGCAGGGCTTCTCGCTCTATCCAGGGCCATTGATCGCGCCAACGAATTCATCGGCAAATCGGTATCCTGGCTGATCCTGCTGGCGATCCTGGTGAGCGCGGCCAACGCGGTCATCCGAAAGGTGTTCGACACGTCGTCCAACGCGTGGCTGGAGCTGCAATGGTACCTGTTCGGCGGCGCCTTCATGCTGGCCGCCGCCTACACGCTGAAGCAGAACGAGCATATCCGCATCGACATCGTCTACGGCCTGTTTTCACGCCGCGTGCAGCACCGGATCGACCTCTTCGGCCACGTCTTCTTCCTGATGCCGTTCGTGACGCTGATGGTGTTCTATTTCGTGCCCTATGTGTCGCTGTCCTTCCACAGCGGTGAAATGTCGACCAACGCCGGCGGCCTGATCGTGTGGCCGGCCAAGGCCATCTTGCTGGTCGGCTTTTTCCTGCTCGCGCTGCAAGGCATTTCCGAGATCATCAAGAAGATCGCCATTATGCACGGCGTCATTGAGGATCCCAACCCATTCATTTCCGTGCACGAACAGGCTGAACTCGAAGCCAAGGCGCTCGCTGAAGAAGCCAAGGCGCTCGCTGAAGAGGTGCGTTCGTGATGGAGTTCATCGCCCAGAACATGGCGCCGATCATGTTCGCCTCGCTAATCCTGTTCATGCTGATCGGCTATCCCGTCGCCTTTTCGCTCGCCGCCAACGGCCTGATGTTCTTCTTCATCGGCGTGCTCTTGACGCCCTATTCGGGCGGCGCGATCAATCTCGCTTGGCCGCTGCTCTATGCGCTGCCGGACAATTTCTACGGCAGCCGGGTTATGTCGAACGACACGCTGCTGGCGATCCCATTCTTCACCTTCATGGGCATCGTGCTCGAGCGATCGGGCATGGCCGAAGACCTGCTCGACACGATCGGCCAGTTGTTCGGACCGATCCGCGGCGGCCTCGCCTATGCCGTGATCTTCGTCGGCGCGCTGCTGGCGGCCACCACCGGCGTGGTGGCGGCATCCGTCATCGCCATGGGGCTGATCTCGCTGCCGATCATGCTGCGCTATGGTTATGACCGCCGGGTGGCATCGGGCGTCATCGCGGCGTCGGGCACGCTTGCCCAGATCATCCCGCCGTCGCTGGTGCTGATCGTTCTCGCCGACCAGCTCGGCCGCTCGGTGGGCGACATGTATGCCGGCGCCCTGATCCCCGGCCTGGTGCTGACCGGCCTATACACGCTCTACATCGTGATCATGTCGATCGTCCGGCCAAAGTCGATGCCGGCCCTGCCGCTCGAAGCGCGGACGCTCGGCCATGGCGTGGTGTCCTTGCTGATCGCGTTGATAGCGGCCGTGGCGATAGCCTACGCTGCCTACCGTTACCTGGTGCCCGCTCATGGGGACAATGCCGACATTCTCGGCGCGGCCGTCGGCGTTATCTTCATCTACGTCGTCGCGATTCTCGACCGCGGCCTGAAGATCAACATGATGTCTCGGCTGGCGCAGCAGGTCGTGATCGTGCTGATCCCGCCGTTGGCGCTGATCTTCCTGGTGCTCGGCACTATCTTCCTCGGCATCGCCACCCCAACCGAGGGCGGCGCCATGGGCGCGGTTGGCGCGCTGGCGATGGCGGCGATGAAGGGCCGGCTGTCGATGGACGTGATCAAGCAGGCGCTGGCCTCGACGACGCGGCTGTCGTCCTTCGTGCTGTTCATCCTGATCGGCGCGCGGGTGTTCTCGCTGACCTTCTACGGGGTCAACGGCCAGATCTGGGTCGAGCATCTCTTGACCTCGCTGCCGGGCGGCGAAGTTGGCTTCCTGATCGGCGTCAACTTGCTCGTCTTCTTCCTCGCCTTTTTCCTCGATTTCTTCGAACTGGCCTTCATCATCGTGCCGCTGCTGGCGCCGGCCGCCGACAAGCTCGGCATCGACCTGATCTGGTTCGGCGTGCTTCTGGGCGTCAACATGCAGACCAGCTTCATGCATCCGCCGTTCGGTTTCGCGCTGTTCTACCTGCGCTCGGTCGCCTCGCGCGTGCCCTACCTCGACCGCCTGACCGGCAAGCAGATAGCGCCGGTGACGACGGGCCAGATCTATTGGGGCGCGGTGCCGTTCGTCTGCATCCAGGTGATCATGATCGCCCTGACCATCGCCTTCCCGCAAATGGTGATGCGCTACAAGGGCGCGGCGGTCGATTCCGGCACGATCGACTACAAGGTGCCGGAAATGCCCAGCCTGTCGCCGCTTGGCACGCCGGAAGGCGGCGGCGCGCCTGCCAATGGCGGTGGCGCGCCGGCGGCGCCCGGCATGCCCGACCTGTCGCAACCGCCGAATTTCGGCGATGCGCCGCCGGCCAAACCGGCGGCACCGGCGCCGGACCTGTCGCAGCCGCCGAATTTCAACTGAGGTCGGAGGGGAAGACGCCATGAAAGCCGTCCGGCTGGAGAAAGTGGGCAACATCGCGCTGCGCGAGGTTGCCAAGCCTGTTCCCGGCCCGGACGACCTCCTGGTGCGGATCGAGGCCTGCGGTGTCTGCGGCACTGACCGGCATCTTTTCCACGGCGAGTTCCCCTGCAGGCCGCCAGTGACGCCCGGGCACGAATTCTCCGGCATCGTCGAGGCGGTCGGCGATGCCGTCTCCAGCTTTGCTGTCGGCGACCGGGTCACTGGCGATCCCAACATCGCCTGCGGACGCTGCGGCCATTGCCATGCCGGCCGCGTCAATCTGTGCAGCAATCTCACCGCCATCGGCATCCACCGCGACGGCGGCTTTGCCGACTATCTGGTGATGCCGCAGAAACAGGCTTTTGTCCTTCCCGCGGATCTGAAACCGACGCATGGCGCTTTCTGCGAGCCGCTCGGCTGCTGCCTGCACGGCGTCGACCTTGCCGGGATCAAGCCAGGCAGTTCGGTGGTCGTGCTCGGCGGCGGCGTCATCGGCCTGCTCACCGTTCAACTGGCGCGGCTTGCCGGGGCCACCACCATCATCCTGTCGACAAGGCAAGCCTCGCGACGCGCGCTTGCCAGGGAACTCGGCGCGACGGCGACGGTCGATCCCACAGCCGCCGATGTGATCGATGCGATCGCCGGTCCGGCCGGCCTGGCGCCCGGTGGCGCCGACGTGGTGTTCGAATGCGCCGGTGTGCGTGAGACCGTCGAGCAGTCGATGCGGCTGGCAAGGGCCGGCGGCATCGTCGTCATCGTCGGCGTGACGCCGCAAGGCATGAAGGCGGAATTCGAGCCCTTCGACCTGTTGTTCCGGGAGCTGAAGGTGCTGGGCTCGTTCCTCAATCCCTACACACACCGCCGCGCCGCCGAGCTCGTCGCGTCAGGCGCGATCGAGATAGATCGGCTGATCTCCAGGCAAGTGTCGCTGGAAGAGGCGCCTGGCGTGATCGCCAATCCGCCGGCGCCGGGCGAGGTCAAGGTGGTGGTGGTGCCGGAGTGAAGGTAGGCGGTTGGTCTTCGAAACCGTCCGTATGTTGGCGCCGCCCCTCACCTGCCTGCCGGCATCCTCTCCCCGTATAGTGACGGGGAGAGGGGCGCTGTCATCGACGGTTTCGCCAATCGCTTTCTTTGCAAGAAAGGCATCGGCGTTGCGGCCAGCCCCTTCTCCCCGTCGCTATACGGGGAGAAGTGCCCGGCAGGGCGATGAGGGGCGGCGCAAACTTCTGTAGTTGGCCACCCCGACTTAAGGCAAAAACGCCTACAGCTTGCCGTTGCGCTGCTGGACCATCATGAAGGTGTCGTAATTGTATTCGGCCACCTGCGCCCAGAGATAGTGCTCCTTGCGGAAGCCCTTGATCGATTCCCAGATCTTCTTGAACGGCGCGTTCGAGGCTTCCATTTCGGCATAAACCTCGTTCGCCTTCTCGAAGCAGGCGGCCATGATCTCCTGGCTGAACGGGCGCAGTTTGGCGCCGCCGGCCACCAGCCGCTTCACCGCCGGAGGGTTCACATAGTCGTATTTCTGCAGCATGTCGGCGTCGGCGGCCTGGGCGCACGTGCGCAGCAGCGACTTGTAGGTCGGCGAAAGTTCTTCATATTTCGCCTTGTTGAACATCAGGTGGACAGTCGGACCGCCCTCCCACCAGCCGGGATAGTAGTAATAGGGCGCGACCTTGTAGAAGCCGAGCTTCTCGTCGTCATAGGGGCCGACCCATTCGGCGGCATCGATGGTGCCCTTTTCCAGCGCCGGGTAGATGTCGCCGCCGGCGATCTGCTGCGGCACGACGCCGAGCTTCTGCACCACTTTGCCGGCAAAGCCGCCGATGCGCATCTTGAGGCCGGAGAGGTCGGCGACGGTGTTGATCTCCTTGCGGAACCAGCCACCCATCTGCACGCCGGTGTTGCCGCCCGGCAGGCCGAACAGACCTTGCGTGGCGAGGAACTCGTTGAACAGGTCGATGCCGCCGCCATGGTAGTGCCAAGCATTCATGCCGCGCGCGTTGAGCGAGAAGGGCACCGCCGCACCCAGCGCCCATGTCGGATCCTTGCCCCAGTAATAATATGCCACCGTGTGGCAGGCCTCGACCGTGCCGGCCGTGGTGGCGTCGGCGGCCTGCAGGCCGGGGACGAGTTCGCCGGCGGCGAAGACCTGGATCTGGAAATTGCCGTCGGTGGCTTCAGACAGCATCTTGGAGAACACTTCGGCCCCGCCATAGATGGTGTCGAGCGACTTCGGGAAGGACGACGCAAGCCGCCATGTCACCTTGGGATTGGACTGGGCTATTGCCGGTGCGGCGAGCGTGGCCGCTGCCGCGGCTGCGCCGACGCCGGTGACGCCGGCCTTGCGGATGAATGAACGACGATCCATGCAGTTCCTCCCTTTTGGATCAACAGACCGACGCTCGGGAAATCCTCGGCTCCCCGCATCGGTTCGCACGGAACAATACACGGGCAAAGAGTCGAGTCCAGCACGGCGGCCGTAATTGGCGGCGAAGCCATGCTAGCCTGCAACTATAGTCTAATAGCCGATTTCGTGGCCCATGCGACGCGCTGAAACTTGGCTGGAAAAATGCCCGGGGATCGCTTATTTTAAAGGCAGGATATCCCTTGCCAGATGGAAAACAGACCCAAAATGCAGCAGCCGCTCGTCGCCATATCGACCGACGTCCGTCAATTCGACAACTACACCTGGCATGCCGCCCCCCAACAATATCTGGAAGCCGCAATCATAGGTGCCGGCGTTTTCCCCCTGCTCGTGCCCTCGTTCGGCGACCGGCTGGATTTCGACGAACTCCTGTCGTCGGTCGACGGCGTCATGCTGACCGGCTCGAAATCCAACGTCGACCCCTCGCTCTATGGCGGCGATGCCAGCGAAGCGAATGGCCCCTATGACACCGCGCGCGACTCCACGACGCTGCCGCTGATCCGCAAGGCAATCGAGCGCGGCGTGCCGCTGCTTGCCATCTGCCGCGGCATTCAGGAACTGAACGTGGCGCTTGGCGGTACGCTGGGCACCGAGATCCAGGAGCGCGAGGGGTCGCTGGACCACCGTGCGGCGGTAAGCGACAAACAGGACGAGCGCTTCGCCATTCACCAGACCATTTCGATCAAGCCAGGCAGTTGTCTGGCCGGCGTGTTCGGCGCGGGCGACATCAAGGTCAATTCCTTGCATCGCCAGGCGATCGACCGGCTGGGGTCGAAGCTCGAGATCGAGGCTGTCGCCACAGACGGCACCGTCGAAGCGGTTTCGGTCAAGGGTGCGCGCGCCTTCGCCGTCGGCGTGCAATGGCATCCCGAATACTGGGTCAAATCGGACAGCAATTCCGCCAAGATTTTTCGCGCTTTCGGCGATGCGGTGCGTTTGCACGCGGCGGCGAAAGCCGGCGCGCGGGCCGCGGCCGAGTAGTCAGTCTCGCCGCTTCAAGTCACCATCGGCCGCGAGCGACAGCAATGGTAGCGCCGGGGCGTAGGATTCGTAGCCGTCGCCGTCAGCCACGGCGAAGGTGACGATCGGATCGATGCCGTTGGCGCTGAAGGCGACCGTTCCGTCGTTTTGCTCGTGCCAGAATTTCGCCTGGTCGAGGCTCGGCAGGAGCCGGTGGCAATTCGGCGCCACCTCCAGCAGCGACAAGCCATCCGAGACCGAGGCGCCGCGCGTGACAGCGCAGGCCCCCTCGTCGCCATTGGCGACCAGCCTGTAGGTGTTGGACGGTGTGACCTCTTCGCCGACGCTTTCAACACCGCCGCCATGAAACAGCTGAACGCCGCCGAACAGGGCGGCGGCCCCGATCAATATGGAAAGCGTCTTCATCCTGATCTACACCCACGCATACACAGGATGAAGAATGATTTCAAAGGGTTAAACGGGCGTTAATAAATAGGGCAAAGCCCGGCGCTCAAGCGCGCGCCTTCACATGCGCCGTCTCGGGCACCGGTGTCAGCGGACGACGCTCGCTGAACCATGACACCAGATTGTCGACGCAAAGATCGGCCATGGCGCGGCGCGTGTGCTCCGAGGCCGAGCCGACATGCGGCAACAGAGAGGTGTTTGGCAGGTCGAGCAACGCCTTGGGGACATTCGGCTCGTCGGCGAAGACATCGAGCCCGGCGGCGGCGATGGTGCGGTTGGCGAGAGCGGCCGCGAGCGCCGCCTCGTCGACCGTGCTGCCGCGGCCGATGTTGACGAAGACGCCATTGGCGCCGAGCGCCGACAGGATTTCGGCATTGACCGCTTTCCGTGTCGAAGCACCGCCGGGCGCCACGGAAATCAGCGTGTCGACTGCCTCGGCAAGGCTCTTCAGCGTTGGATGGTACTGGTAAGCAAGACCTTCGACACGACGCCGGTTGTGATAAGCGACGGGCAGTCCGAACGCCTCCAGCCGCCGTGCAATGGCCTGCCCGATGCGGCCCATGCCGAAAATACCGACACGGCGCGCGCGCAAGGTCAGCCGGCTCAGCGGATAGTTGCCCCTGCGCACCCAGCTGCCGTCCCGCAGCCAGGTCTCGGCGCGCGGCAGGTCGCGCACCGTGTTGATCAGCAGCCCAATCGCGGTGTCGGCGACTTCCTCGGTCAGGACGTCAGGGGTGTTGGTGACCATGATATTCTTCGTCGCGGCATGGCCGACATCGACCGAATCGTAGCCGACGCCGAAAGAGGCGATGAGTTCGAGGTTGGGCAACGCATCCATCATCGCCGCACTGATGCCGGCAAAGGATGCAATGCCGCGCACGGTGCGGCGCATCTCCTCGGTGACCAACGCCGGATCGGCGCGCTCGATGCCGACGCGCCTGAATGTCCGCTCGATGCGCCCGACGGCGTGGTCGCTGAAGTCCGCCGGCACCAGAATGGCAACGGCTTGCAGATTTTCGGCCCTGGTCATGCACGCTCCACCGGTTTGCCGGTCGACTGGCGCACATGCAGTTCCGGCTTGATCAATTCCTGCGAGGGCCGCACCGTCTGCCCGTTGAGCTTGTCGAGCAGCGCGCTGGCGGCGCGGCGGCCAACCTCGCGCTGGCCGTTCCAGACGGTGGTCAGCGCCGGCGTGGCGATCGCCGCCTCTTCGAGATCGTCATAGCCGGTGACGGAGATGTCGACGCCCGGCACAAGGCCGGCGCGCGCAATGCCGTTCATCAGGCCGATGGCGACGAGGTCGTTCCAGCAGCAGGCGGCGGTCGGTCTGTCCTTCAGCGCCAGGAATTGGCCGGCGGCCTCGAAACCGGCCTGCTTGGTGCGCGGGCCGGCGATACGCCAGGACGGGCTGACCTCGAGCCCCGCAGCCTCCATGGCGTTGACATAGCCCTGGTAGCGGTCACGCCCGGTCGAGGTCTGGTCGGTGCCGCCGATCATGGCGATGCGCTTGTGGCCGAGTGAGATCAAATGGTTTGTGGCGAGGCCCGTGCCATAGGCATCGTCGCCGCGAAACACCGGCACGTCGGCGCCCTCGACGGTGCGGGCGATCAGTACCGCCGGCAGACCGTTCTCCTCGGCCATGACGATGTCGGACGCGGGCGTGCCAATGGCCGGCGACATGATGACGCCATCGGCGCCGAGTTGCAGCAGCGTATCGATGAAGGTGCGCTGCTTTTCGAGCTGATCATAGTGATTGGACAGGATGAAAGTCTGCCGGCTGCGGTCGAGTTCGCCTTCGATCGAGCGCAGGATCTCGGCGAAGAACGGGTTCATGATGTCGTGCACGACGACACCGACGATGCCCGAGCGCGAGGTGCGCAGGCTGGCGGCGCGGCGGTTGTAGATATAGCCGATGGTGCGGGCGTGTTCTTTGATGCGGTCGCGTGTCGAGCCGGCGACAAGCGGACTGTCGCGCAGCGCCAGCGAAACCGTGGCCGTGGACACGCCGAGCGCATCCGCGATCGTCGAAAGCTTGATCTTCTGTGCCAGTGACCCGCGCTCCCCGAAGGCCTGAATTCCAGACCTAAACTGTTTAAAGGCGGCGTTATGCCACCGATCGGAGGCAAATCAAAGTTTTTTTGCCAGCGCTTCCGCTTCCACATCGGAGGCCGCGCGGCTGCGCAGCCGAAGCCGATGTTCGCGATGGACGATGTAGAGGCCGCTGGCGACCATGATGGCGGCGCCGACCAGCGTCCAGCGGTCCGGGAACTGCTTGAAGACGATCCAGCCGGAAAGGATCATCCACACCATCTGCGAATAGGGATAGGGGGCGAGCGCCGTCGTCGTCGCCAGCCGATAGGCCTGCACCAGCAGCCAGTGGCCGACGCCGCCGAACACGCCAAGCATGAGCAGGACGAACCAGTGCCAGCCATCATGCGGCAAGGAGAAGGAAAACGGCAGCAAGGGCAAGAGCAGCACGGCCGGCGCCAGCGCCGAGAACAGGATCAGGCTTTCCGGCGTCTCGGTCGCCGACATGCGGCGCGTCATGATCACATAGAAGCAGTTCGACAGCATCGAGCCGAGCGCGAAGAGATGTCCGATGCCGAAAACACCGACACCCGGCCTCGTGATGATCAAGACCCCCGCGAAAGCGGCGAGGATCGCCAGCCAGCGCCGCCAGCCGGCCCATTCGCCGAGCAGCGGGCCGGCAAGGGCGGTGATCACCATCGGCCCGAAGAAATAGATCGATGTCGTCTCGGCCAGTTGCAGGGAGCGCAGCGCCAGGACGTTGAAAATGGTCGAGCCGAACAGGAAGGCGCCGCGCATCACATGCGCCGGCAGGTTGACCGGGCGAAATCGCACCGGCTCACGCCAGCCACGCAGCAGCGCCCCGACCAGCACGACATGCACGGCAAAGCGCACCCAGGCGACGATCAGGACGGAGACGCCAGCCAGGACGAGATACTTGCTGGAGGTGTCGAGGAAGGTGAAAAAGACATAGGTGGTCAGCATGCACAGGATCGCCACCGGCGGCGTCGCGCTTTCGACATATCTTTGGGAAGGATTCACGTGCAGGCCGGGGAAAAGCTGGGCTGGAGCCCCACCTTTGCGGGAATTGCGGCTTGCCGGCAAGCCAAAAGCGTCTGGCACAACGAGACGCCAGGACAGGCTTAGTACCCGCTCAGCTCAAGTCTGAGTGCAGGCTCCGTGGTCTTTTTTGTTGATCGACGCCGAAAGCATGCTGCCTTGACGACATGCACCTTTCCGCCTAGCCCTGATAGCATGAACATCGCAATGATTTTCATCGTGGTAGGAGAGCGCATGGGCAGGATGGTGTAACCGTCCGGCGAAAAGCACCCATGCGCGGTAAGCAGGCTCCTGACGGGGCCTTTTTTTATGCCCGGAATCTAGGCCGCCCCGTCAGACCCTCACTTTAATCCCACTGACAAGGCGAACGAGATCATGGCGAGCGATAACCCCATTCCGAGTCCGACCACGGACACAATCAGGAAAATGACATTCTCCGAACCGGCAGTCCCACCCCGGCTAACTACTCTTATCTTGCTTTCGGCTCTTGCGGTGTTGCCGGTGAACATGATTTTGCCGTCGCTGCCGAACATTGCCGCAGCGTTCCAAGCTGATTTCGCGTTGGTCAATCTGTCGGTTGCCGGGTTTGCGATTATCACCGCCCTCATAGAGGCCGTCGGAGGCATGATATCGGACCGATTTGGGCGCAGGCTGGTCGTCTTGGCATCTCTCTCGATCTTCATCGCCGCGTCCATCCGCTGCGCCCTGGCCCCCAACATCGGCATTTTTCTTCTGTTTCGCGCTATGCAAGCTTGCATTGGCCCCTGCTACTCCGTCGCCCTGGTCATCATCAAAGAGACATCAGGTGAGCGCGAAGCCGCCAGCAAATTTGGCTATCTTGCCATGGGTTGGGCGCTCGCACCCATGGTCGGTCCTTTGTTTGGGGGGTCGCTGGACGAACTGTTCGGATGGCGATCGAGCTTCATTGTCTTCGCGATCCTCGGCGCGGCCGCCTTGGCCTTGTCCATGCGCGAGCTCAGAAGAACGGCCATCCCATTGTCGCGATCCAATGGGAACTACGTTGCCTCGTATGGACTGCTCCTCCGGTCAGCGCGGTTTTGGACACACACCTTGTGCATGGCCTGCTCGATGGGCGTGCTTTATGTGTTCCTCGGAGGAGCGCCATTGATCGTCGGTGCTGCGCTCGGTGGATCGAGCATGAAGCTCGGCTTTTACATGGGATTAATCCCGACCGGCTTCATTCTCGGCAGCTATTTGGCGGGGCGTTACGCCTCGAAGATCTCGCTGAGCGCCACACTTGTTTTTGCACGCCTCCTGTCGGTACGGCCGGATCTGGTTGGCACCGCGGCAGGACTAGCCGCCGCAATGAGGATCGGCGGCGGGATCGCCTCCATCGCCGGGCTGTTTCTTGCAGATTCAGCTCCAGCGCTTTTTTCCATGATGCTGGTGTCGGCGGGATTCGCATTGCTGGCGGCACTGTATGCCGCTCTTCTCGATCGGCGGCAGCCAGTCGATTGAGTTTGTGAGTTTGCCTCTACGCATGCATCCGGGCGCCTTTGGTGATCTTGTCGACGACCTTCTTGTCGGCGCGCAGCGCGATGCCGACCACCTTGGCGTCTTCGGGCGCGAATTCGGCAAAGACGGCGCGGTTGGCGGCGTCGAAGCCGGTGGAAAACATCTCCTCGACATAGAGCGAGGTGGCGACGCCGCGTTCCAGCGTGCGCCGGTGGATCGCGGCGAGCGTTGCCTGGTCCGCGGACAGCACGATGACCGGCTGGACCGACAGCGGGTTGTAGAGATTGCCGGCGCGGTCGCGATAGGGCTCGCCGATGATGTCGGGAAATTGCGCGACGATGCCGCTGGTCAGGAAGGCGGTGACGTTGAGTTTCTGCCAGACGGGCAAGTCTTCCCGCAGTACGATTGCAAATTTCGTATCGAACATGAGAAAATGGACCATTCGAGGTTGGACCCCGTGTTGCGAGGCTGAAGGAGACGATGTCGTTCGAACTAGACCGCCAGGCCTTCGAGGGTCTTGGACGTTTGTGCGCCGATGCCGCTGAAAACTGCATCATCTCCGCTCCAGACCCTGCGGGGATGGAGCGCATCGAGGCCCGATTTCACGGCAGCGCCTTCGATCCGCATCGCCACGACACCTATGCGATCGGAGTGACGTTGCGCGGCGTGCAGACCTTCCGCTATCGCGGCGCGGCAAGGCTGAGCCTGCCCGGTCAGGTCATCGTGCTGCATCCGGACGAATTGCACGATGGTGGCGCCGGCACCGAGGAAGGCCTGCGCTACAGGATGCTCTATCTCGAGCCGTCACTGATGCTCGACTGTCTCGGCGGCACGGCGCTACCCTTCGTCAGGGAGGGGGTGGTGACGGACGATGCCTTCTGCGCGACGCTGCTTTCGGCGCTCGGGCCGTTGGAGCAGGAGCTCGACGAGCTGTTCGTCGACGACTTCCTGGCTCAACTGATGCAAAGCCTGACCCGGCATGCCGGCAAGCCGGCAAAGCCACTAGCCGGGACGGCGTGGCGGGCGGCGACACTGGCGCGTGAATATCTCGTGGAAAACCTCGACCGGCCCGTGCGTTCGGACGAGTTGGAAGCCATCACGGGTCTCGACCGCTATGCCCTGTCGAGACATTTCCGCGCGGCCTTCTCGACCAGTCCGCATCGTTTCCTGGTGATGCGCCGGCTTCAGAGCGCGCGCAGGATGATCGCCGCCGGCGAGCCCTTGGCACAGATCGCGATCGAAGCCGGCTTCAGCGACCAGAGCCATTTCAACAGGCAATTCAAGAAGGCGTTCGGCATGACGCCAGGACGCTGGTCGTCCTTAACCCACGGAACTGCCACGGCGGCTTGATTGTCGAAGAGATCAGTCGTCCGTCTCGGCGTCGTCATCGATCAGCACCAGTTCCTCGTTGGAGAGGTTGGCCTCGATGCGGGCAAGCAGCTTGAACAGCGCCTTCTGGTCTTTCTTGTCGAGACCTTTCAGCGCCTGCTTTTCGGTCTTCTTCACCGACTTCTCGATGGCGCGGATGGTTTCACGCCCGGTATCGGTGAGAAAGATGTGCGCCTGGCGGGCATCGGCCTCGGAGGCGCGTTTTTCCAGAAAACCCTGCGCCTGCAGCCGGTTGATGGTCTTGGTGATGGTCGGCGGACGCACGCCAAGACGCCCGGCGAGATTGCCCGGTGTCTGGCCGTCCTCACGGTCCAGCGCCAGCATGATCTGGTCCTGGCCGGCGTAGAAGCCGTGCGCCAGAAGCCGTGCCGCCAGCGCGGTCCTTGCCAGCCTTGCCGCTGAATGCAGCCGGCTCATCGTTGCAGTCTTGTCCGCCTTGGCCATGGTCATCCCTCTTCGGCCGTACCGGTGCGCACAGCATAGACGCAGCCGGCCGGTTGGCAATCGACGATCGAAAAGATTCCGGCATACCAAACAGCTTTGCCGGCAAGCATTTGAGGTGTCCGCCGTGGTGATGCCAGATGTTTATTTCAGTTAGATGACAAACGAGTTTCGCGTGAAGGGAATTCGGAGCAACCGCCGCGCGAATGCGATCCGACGACCGACAGCCCTGGCAAGACGCCCCTTGATCATTCCTCGCCAAGGCGGCGACCGCTTTCCGCAACCACGATGTCACTTTGGCCCATGGTTTGCCCGTGCAAAAGCCCGGCGCACATCCTATATGGAACCGACAATCCCCTTTCGCGGCCTGAATTTCAGGGCCCAGTCATTTCGAGGCAAGCCATGAGCGACGCACAGACGCAGATCCCCGTAACGGTTCTCACCGGCTATCTCGGCGCCGGCAAGACGACGCTGCTCAACCGCATCCTGTCGGAGAACCACGGCAGGCGCTACGCCGTTATCGTCAACGAATTCGGCGAGATCGGCATCGACAACGACCTGATCGTGGAATCCGACGAGGAAATCTACGAGATGAACAATGGCTGCGTCTGCTGCACTGTGCGCGGCGACCTGATCCGCGTCGTCGAGGGCCTGATGCGCCGGCCCGGCCGCTTCGACGCCATCGTCGTCGAAACCACCGGGCTCGCCGATCCGGTGCCGGTGGCGCAGACCTTCTTCATGGACGACGACGTGCGCTCCAAGACCAAGCTCGATGCGGTGGTGGCGCTGGTCGACGCCAAGCATTTGCCGCTGCGGCTGAAGGATTCCAAGGAAGCCGAGGACCAGATCGCCTTCGCCGACGTCGTCGTGCTGAACAAGACCGACCTCGTCACCCCGGAAGAACTCGCCAAGGTCGAAGCGACGATCCGCGCCATCAATCCGGCGGCCAGGATCCACCGCACGACGCGCGCCGGCGTCGCCCTGTCGGAGGTGCTCGACCGCGGCGCTTTCGATCTGTCCAAGGCTTTGGAAAACGATCCGCATTTCCTCGAGGCGCATGACGACCATGATCACCATGACCACGATCATGATCATCACGACCATGATGGCCACGACCACGATGGGCACGACCACCACCATCATGCGCATCCTTCCGACATCCATGACGTGACGGTGCAGTCGGTATCGCTGCGCGGTGGCGAGATGGACCCGAAGAAATTCTTCCCGTGGATCGAGAAGATCACCCAGATGGAAGGCCCCAACATTTTGCGGCTGAAAGGCATCATCGCGCTCAAGGGCGATGACGAGCGCTATGTCATCCAGGGCGTGCACATGATCATCGAAGGCGACCACCAGCGCGCCTGGAAAGACGGCGAGAAGCATGAGAGCCGCCTGGTGTTCATCGGCCGCGAACTCGACGCCGAGCGGCTGAAGAAGAGCTTTGACGCCTGCCAGGCCTCGTAAGGCTGTGTTGATGGACCTTCGAGATTGACTATGGGTCCATGTACACATATCATGTGTACATGGACCCGAGGAGATTTCCGATGCCCAGGTCGGCCGACACCAAAACCGAGCGCTATCAAATCCGCATCGCGCCTGCACAGAAGGCGATGATCGCGCGCGCCGCTGCGCTGTCTCATCAGGACGTTACCGACTTTATTCTCAACAAGGTGGTTCCCGAAGCACAGGCCGTAATCGAAGCAGCCGAGGTTGCGAAAGTGTCCGACCGCGATTTCACACGTATACTCGATCTGCTGGAGAACCCGCCGAAACCCAATGCCAAGCTCCGAGCAGCGATCGCGGCCTTGCCGGATACTCTGTGACGCTTCCCGCCTGGCACGAGGAGCCGATTGCGAAACGCCATGATCGGGCCTCGTTCGATTGCGGCGATGCGCAGATGAACGATTTTCTGCGGCGGTTCGCGCGGCAAAGCCACGAACAGAATGCCGCCAAGACTTTCTGTGCGATCGACGATGCGGCTTTGGACCGGATCCTTGGCTTCTATACCATCGCGCCGTCAGCCATTGCTCACGAAACCGTGCCGGAGACGATGACGAGAGGCTTGGCGCGGCACGAGGTTTCCGGCTTCAAGCTTGCCCGGCTGGCGACCGACCGCAGCGTCGCCAGGCAAGGCCTCGGAGGTCAACTGCTTGCCGCCGCCGCGTTGCGCTGCTTGCGACTTGCCGGCGAAGGTGGCGGCATCCTGCTCATCATCGATGCCAAGAGCGAGCGGGCCGAAAGATGGTATGCCAGCTACGGGGCCGAGCGCCTCCAGGGATCGAACCTGATCTTGGTCATGCCATTGGCGACGTTCGCAACCGATCTGCGGGCGAAAGGGCTGCTTTGATGACAGCCTCTCGCCATCTGATCTGCCGGTTGCCGGAACCGCAAACGTCGAGTAAGCCGACTCTGTAATCTCATCCAGTTGAACGAAGACAATCATGCCCACAGTCGCCCCGCTTGATCTCGAAGGCCATTGCGTCGCCGCCGTCTTCCTCGGCGACGTGCCGCATTTCGCGCTGGCGGATGGCGCTGTCCATCGGCTCGACAATGGCCACAAGACGGTGCAGGCCAACGATGGGCTGCTTGCCGCCTTTCATGACGCGTCCAACGACCGGCTGATCACCGGCGGCGAGGACGGTAAGGTGTTTGCCGTCAAAGCCGGCGGTGAGACCCGGGAGGTGGCAAGCGCCGGCAAGAAATGGATCACCAGCGTTGCCGCCGGGCCGCAAGGCGCCATCGCCTATGCCACGGGCAAGACCGCCTTCGTGCGCTTCGCCGATGGCAAGACCCGGGAATTCGCCCATCCGCGCTCGGTCGAGGGCCTGGCTTTCTCGCCAAAGGGCATGCGCTTCGGCGTTGCCCGCTACAATGGCGCGACGCTGCATTTCCCCGCCGCGGAGGGCAAGCCGGTGGAACTGGAATGGGCGGGCGCGCACACAGGCATAACCTTCTCGCCGGACGGCGCCTTTCTGGTCACCACCATGCAGGAAAACGCCCTGCATGGCTGGAAGCTCGCCGACGGCAAGCACATGCGCATGAGCGGCTATCCCGGCAAGGTCAAAAGCCTGTCGTGGAGCGTGAAAGGCAAGTGGCTGGCCAGTTCCGGCGCGCCGGCGGCGATCGTCTGGCCGTTTTCGGCCAAGGACGGGCCGATGGGCAAGGCGCCGCTGGAACTCGGCACGCGAGGCAATGCCATGGTGACGGCGGTCGCTTGCCACCCGAGCCAGGATGTCGTGGCCGTCGGCTATGACGACGGCATGGTGATGGCGGTGCGCTTCGCCGATGCCAAGGAAGTGCTTTTGCGGCGCCCGGGCAAAGGCGCCATCACCGCGATGATGTGGGACAAGGAAGAACGCCGTGTCGCCTTCGGCAGTGCCGCCGGCGACTGCGGCGTCATCGACATCACTGCGTAGTCCGGATGGCCGATCACTCGGCGCCGCAGGACATCTTGCCAATCAGATCGACTGGCTTGTCGTCGCTGTCCTTGTCGGCCGTGCCGTCATAGACAGCGAGCTTGCAATCTCCATCATAGACCCCTTCGTCGCTGGCCCTGGTCAGGATTGTCAGTTCGATCGAACTGAAGGTCTTGGCCATCTCCTGCTCATGATAGATGTTCAGCCACAGTTCCTTGTTGTCGAGCCAGTACTGGGTGAGGTTGGGGTTCTCAAAAGTGGTCTTTCGCAACTGATCGCCGATGGGCCTTGCCTTGATTTCGAGGTCGCCGCGAAAATTGAAGGTCGGGCCGCCCATGCCGGTGGTGACGCCGGCATCGACCTGGAATTTCACCTGTGGATCATCGACGGAGCACCAGATGCCGCCGGTCGCGAACGCCGTGCCAGCTGACGGGAACAGTGCCGCCACGCAGATGATCGTCCGCATTTCCCTTGCCCCAATTGCCGTCCCATTGACGCCGACTTCGCGCAGAGCGTCAAGCGCGCCCAGCACGGGCTGAGCCAATGCAGAACGGACGCGCGGCCGATTGCCGATGCGGAGGTGGATTGGCTAAGAGGGACGGGCCAGAGGGGTTTTCATGCACAGCGACAGTTCGACGACCGTAGGCGGCATCAGCCGCGACCGCATTGCGCAATTGCGCGAGGCGGAAGGCGCTGCCTTCCGCAAGGCGCGGCCTAGATCGCAAGCCAAGGTCGGCAACGGCCTGCCCGGCTTCTTCGGCGGCGTGCCGATGCACTGGATGAACGACTGGCCGACGCCGTTTCCGATCCTGGTCGACAGCGCCCGAGGCGCCACGATCACCGACATGGACGGCAACAAGCTCGACGACTTCTGCCTCGGCGACACCGGTTCGATGTTCGGTCACTCGCCGCCACCGGTGGCGCGTGCCATTCGCCGCCAGGCCGGGCGCGGCCTGACCTACATGCTGCCTTCGGAAGACGCACTCGCCATCGGGCCGCTGCTGCAGCAGCGGTTCGGCCTGCCGTTCTGGCAGATCGCGACGACGGCGACCGACGCCAACCGGTTCGCCCTGCGCGTCGCCCGCGCCGTCACCGGAAGAGAAAAAATCCTGGTCTTCAACGGCTGCTATCACGGCTCGGTGGACGAGACGATGGTGCGGCTGATCGACGGCAAGCCCGTCAACCGGCCAGGACTGGCGGGCGAGTTCCGCGACCTGACCCGCACGGCCAAGGTCATCGAATTCAACGATGTCGCCGCACTGGCAGCCGCGCTGAAGGACAGGGATGTCGCTTGCGTCATTGCCGAGCCGGTGCTGACCAATTCCTGCATGGTGCTGGCCGATCCTGGCTACCACGAGACACTGCGAAAGTTGACGCGCGAAGCGGGCACGCTGCTTTTGATCGACGAGACGCACACGATCTCGACCGGCCCGGGCGGCTACACCAGGAAATATGGGCTGGAGCCGGACTTGTTCGTGCTGGGCAAGCCGATTGCCGGCGGCGTGCCGGCGAGCGTGTGGGGAATGAGCGATGAAGTCGCCTCGCGCTATGCCGACTACAACAGGACGAAAGAACCGGGTTATTCCGGCATGGGCACGACGCTGTCGGCCAACCCGCTGCAATTCGCCGCCATGCGCGCCACGCTCGAGGAGGTGATGACGCAGGAGAATTACGACCGCATGGATCATCTGGCGCGGCGGCTCGATGTCGGACTGACCGGCGTGATCGATCGTTACAACCTGCCCTGGCATGTTTCCCGTGTCGGGGCCCGCGTCGAGTTCATCTGCGTGCCCGGCCCGCTGCGCAATGGCGCCGAGGCCGAGGGCGCGCATGCGCCGGAACTGGAAGCCGCCATCCATGTCGCGCTGGTCAATCGCGGCGTGCTGATCGCACCCTTCCACAACATGATGTTGATCTCGCCGGCGACGTCAGGCGCCCAGGTCAGCCGGCTGATCACCGCTTTTGGCGCGGTTGCGGCAAAGCTTGCGGCATGAGACAAGCCACCAAGCCAAACCCGAGTTCCATCATGAGTTCACCTTCGGGCTCCACGCCCACCGAGGCGCAAGCCTTCCTCGACGCCCATCCCGAGATCGAGGCCTTCGATATCGTGCTGACCGACGCCAATGGCGTCGGGCGCGGCAAGATCGTGCGCCGGCATGAGCTGAAAAGCATTTTCGAAGGCGGCCGGCACATGCCGATCTCCATCCTCGGCCTCGACATTACCGGCGAGGATGTGCATGAAACCGGGCTGATCTGGGACAGCGGCGACGGCGATCTCAGGGCCTGGCCGATTCCCGGCACGCTGGTGCCGCTTTACGGCACGAACCCGCCGCGCGGCCAGGTGCTGATGGCGATGTATCATCTCGACGGCCAGCCAATGTCATCGGACCCGCGGCTGGCGCTTGCCCGGCAGGTCGACATACTGGCTGCCAAGGGCCTCTATCCGGCTGGCGCCTTTGAACTCGAGTTTTTTCTGCTGGCCAATGAGCGCGATGCCGACGGCAAGGTGCAGCCGGCGCGCGCGGTGCTCGACGGCCGCGTCTCGGGCAAGACGGAAGTCTATTCCGTCGATCATCTGCACGGCATGGAGCCTCTGTTCTCCGACATCTACGCCGCCGCCAAGGCGCAAGGCATTCCGGCCGAGACGGTGATTTCCGAATATGCGCCTGGCCAGTACGAGCTGACGCTGAACTACCGCAAGGACGTGATGCGGGCGGCAGACGATCTGGTCATGCTGAAGCGGCTGGTGCGGGCGCAGGCGCGCCGCCACGGCGTCACCGCCTGCTTCATGGCCAAGCCGATCGAGAAATATGCCGGCTCCGGCATGCATTTCCACGTCTCGCTGCAGGACAAGGACGGCCGAAACGTCTTTTCGGAAGCCGCCGGCGAAAACTGGTCGCTGCCGCTGCTGCGTGGCCTCGGCGGGCTGATCCAGACCATGGCGGAATCGATGCTGGTGTTTGCGCCGCACGCCAATTCCTGGCGCCGCTTCGTCTCGCAATCCTATGCGCCGGTGGCACCGACCTGGGGCGTCAACAACCGCTCGGTGGCGTTGCGCGTGCCGGCGGGCGACGCGAAAAACCGGCGCATCGAGCATCGGCCGTCCGGCGTCGACGCCAATCCCTATCTGATCGCCGCGACGGTGCTCGCCGGCATTGTCAAAGGCCTCGACGAAGGGCTCGATCCAGGTCCTGAAACGACTGGCAATGGCTATGAGGCGGCCGTCACCCGTACGACGATGCCCGCCGATTGGCGCGCCGCCATCGAAGCGGCCAAGGCGTCCAGCTTCCTGAAGGGCGCGCTCGGCGAGGACTTGCACCGCACCTTCGTGGCGATCAAGCAGTCCGAATACCTGCGCGTGGCGCGTACGGTCAGCGAGCTGGACTATCATCTCTACCTGCACGAAGTCTGATGGCTGGACGACCCGACGGCGATCGCTTTTTCGCCGTCACCCTCAAATCAGGTGGCGTACCGGCCCTCCAGACAGAAATATCGGCGGAACCTTCCCGAGGCCTCGCTCATTCCTGACGTGATCGCGGGAGCGGACAAGGCCGCCAGAGATATGATTGCGAAGATGCCGACAACGCCTGCGCCGCACCATGCCAAGGTGCAGGCGAGGCACTGGCCGAAGCGTGAGCCAGCCGAGATGCCTGATGACGATGCCGCGGACACGGTTCCCGAATTGCGCGAGGCCGCGAAGGGATGCCGCCGCTGTCCGCTTTGGCGCGATGCGACGCAGACCGTATTCGGTGAAGGGCCTGACAATGCCAAGGTGATTTTTGTCGGCGAACAGCCGGGCGACCAGGAAGACCTCGTCGGCCAGCCGTTCGTGGGGCCGGCCGGCAAGATCTTTGATGCCATATTGGATGATGCCGGGGTCGACCGCCTGAAGGTCTACGTCACCAACGCGGTCAAGCACTTCAAATTCGAACCGCGCGGCAAGCGGCGCATCCATTCCAAGCCCAATGTCGGCGAGGTTCAAGCCTGCCGCTGGTGGCTCGACCAGGAGTTTGACCTGATCAAGCCGAACCTCGCCGTGGCGCTCGGCGCCACGGCAGCATTGTCGCTGCTCGGCAAAGCCACACCGGTGACGAAAATGCGCGGCCAGATGATCGAACGCGAGGATGGCTTGCGTGTCTTCATCACCGTCCATCCCTCCTTCATCCTGCGCATTCGGGATCACGCCGACAAGGAAGCTGAACGCGAGCGGTTTTTGCGCGATATGAAGCAGGTGAAGAAGCTGATGGCCGCTTGAGCATAAAGGAAGCCTCTCTGAATTCGTCATCCACGGGCGGAGCAAGGAGCGTAGCGACGCAACGCAACGCAGACCCGAGGATGACGAACGTTTGAGGCTGTGAAGCTAACGAACGAGAATTGCCCTCAAATCGTTGACGTTCGTGCCGGTCGGGCCGGGTACGAAAAGATCACCGACGGCGTTGAAGGCTGTCCAGGCATTGTTGCCGGCCAGCATCGCCTTGGCATCGACGCCCGCCGCGCGCATGCGCGAAACCGTCGAACCATCGGCGAAGGCACCGGCATTGTCTTCAGAACCGTCGATGCCGTCGGTATCGGCCGCCAAGGCGTGAATGCCTTCCACGCCGCTGATGCCGATGGCGAAGGCGAGCAGGAATTCCGAGTTGCGGCCACCCTTGCCCTTTGCCCGCAACGTCACGGTGGTCTCACCGCCCGAAAGGATCAGAACCGGCTTTTGGAAGGGCCGGCTGCGCGTCGACACTTCGCGGGCGATTGCCGCATGGACGCCGCCGACCTCGCGTGCTTCGCCTTCGATTGCATCGGAAAGGATGACGGCTTCTATGCCTTGCCGCCTCGCTTCCACTGCTGCCGCTTCCAGCGACACGCCGGCAGAGGCGATCAGATGCACCTCGTTGCGCGAAAAGCGCTGATCGTCGGGATCTGGTGCATCGGCCGCCGGCGACTGGATGTGCGCCATCACCGAGGCCGGCAGGTTCATGCCATAGGCGGATATCGAGGCCAGCGCGTCTTCACGGCTGCCGGTATCGGGAACGGTCGGGCCTGATGCGACCAGGGCCGGATTGTCGCCGGGAATGTCGGAGACCACCAGCGAGACCACCTTGGCCGGCCAGGCGGCGGCAGCCAGCCGGCCGCCCTTGATGGTGGAGAGGTGCTTGCGGATGGTGTTCATCGCCGCGATCGGCGCGCCCGAGGCGAGCAGCGCCTCGTTGACGGCGATCTCGTCGGCCAGTGTCAGGCCGGCAGCGGGAGACGGCAGCAGCGCCGAGCCGCCGCCGGAAATCAGCGCTACGACCAGATCGTCCGCCGTCAGCCCTTGCACCTTCTCCAGCAGCCGCCGCGAGGCCTCGAGCCCGGCGGCGTCCGGCACCGGATGCGCCGCTTCGATGATCTCGATGCGCTCGCATTGGGCGCCATAGCCGTAGCGGGTGACGACCAGCCCTTCGATCGGGCCATCCCAGACCTTCTCTAACGCCGCCGCCATCTGCGCCGAGCCCTTGCCGGCGCCGATGACGATGGTGCGGCCCCTGGGCCTGGCCGGCAAATGGTCGCGGATGGTGCGCTCCGGATCGGCGGCGGCGACAGCGGCATTGAAGATCGAGGTAAGAAAAACCTTGGGATCGGGCACGGTCATTCGGGGTCCGCGGACAACGCCAGTCCGCGCCTGTCCATGCCCAGGTGATCGCACAGCGCATCGACCACCACGCCATGATCCTGGCGCTCCGGCAGGCCGGACACCGCGATCACGCCGATGACACCAGCGCCCTTGACCGTGACCGGGAAGCCGCCGCCGGCGAGCACATAGTCCGAAATATCCAGCCCCTCGCCGATCTTGAAGGTGCGGTCGGAGCGCTGCTGCTCCAGGACCAGACGATAAGTGCTTCTGAGATAGCGCTTCACGACATTGATCTTGCGCCGCGCCCAGTCGGGGTTGGAAGCGTTCGAACCCGGCATGGCGGCATAGAACAGGGGCCGATCCCATAGCCTGATATCGACGATGATCGGCAGATTCTCGGCAATTGCACGACCACGGATGGCTGCGCCGATCTCGAAGGCGACGGGCTCGTCGAAAGCCTTGAAGACAAGGGTCTCTTCCTGTCTCTTGATCAGAGCGATGTCGTCAGCAACGGCCATGTCGTTCCCCTGTCAACTTCGTCGCACGCTTTGACCGATGGCTGCCGCCGGGTCAAGCAAGGAACGCACGAGCAGCGCCTAATTCGCCATGTCGCTCTTGGCAGGCCGCCCCGCGACATAGACCTCGCGCACGGCGCGGTCGTCGCCCAGCGTCTGCAGCAGGAACAATTCCTGCGCCAGCGTCTCGGCCGTTTCCATCCTGAGCCGCATGGCGGGCGTTGCGCGGGCATCGAGCACGACGATGTCCGCATCGGTGCCTTGCTCCAGCGTGCCGATCTTGTCAGCCACCGACAGCGCCTCGGCATTGCCGCGCGTGATCTGCCAGAAGGACTGGAACGGGTTCAGCTTCTCGCCATTGAGCGCGATCACCTTGTAGCCCTCATCCATGGTGCGCAGCATGGAATAGTTGGTTCCGCCGCCGACATCGGTGGCGGACGCTATGCGCAACCGCTTGTCGCGGCGGCGAAAGCGCTGATAGTCAAACAGGCCTGAGCCGAGGAACAGGTTCGAGGTCGGGCAGAAGACGGCCACCGAACCACTATCCGAAAGCGCGTCCGCCTCGCGCTCCGACAGATGGATGCAGTGGCCGAACAGGCTCTTCTTGCCCAGCAGCCCGTAATGCTCGTAGACGTCGGTGTAGTCGCGCGACCAAGGGTAGAGCTGCTGCGTGAAGGCGATCTCGGCGTGGTTTTCCGACAGATGCGTCTGCATGTGCAGGCCGGGATGTTCGCGGCTCAGCGCGCCGGCCATCTCCATCTGCTCCGGTGACGAGGTGATGGCGAAGCGTGGCGTGATGGCATAGTGCTGCCTTCCCTTGCCGTGCCACTCCGCGATCAGTGCCTTGGTATCGTCATAGCCGGATTGCGGCGTATCGAGCACACCTTCGGGCGCGTTGCGGTCCATCATCACCTTGCCGGCGATGTTGAGCATGTCGCGCGCATGCGACTCGGCGAAGAAGGCTTCCGCCGAGGCCTTGTGCACCGAGCAATAGGCGGCAACCGTCGTGGTGCCGTGGCGCACCGTCTCGTCAAGGAACAGGCGCGCGATGCGGCGGCCATGCTGAGCGTTGGCGAATTTGGTTTCTTCGGGAAAGGTGTAGGTGTTCAGCCAGTCGAGCAGTTCGGCGCCATAGGACGCGATGATCTGCATCTGCGGGAAATGCACATGGGCATCGATGAAGCCCGGCAGCAGCAGATGCGGCCGGTGATCGATTTTTTTCACCGTCTCGCCGGCCTGTTTCTCGACCTCGGCATAGGCGCCTGCTGCAACGATCCTGCCGTCGCTTATCAGCAGGCCGCCATCCTCCTCGTAGCGCCAGGCGGAGTGGTCGTCGATGGTTTGCGGCCAGCGCACGAAGGACAGCGTGCGGCCACGCAGAAGTGTCGAGGTCATGCTTATTTCCCCGCGCCTTCGAACCAGGCCACCAGCAGCGCCCGTTCCTTGTCGGTGATCTGGCTGACATTGGCGGGCGGCATGGCGTGGCTGCGCCCGGCCTGCAGGTAGATTTCGCGGGCATGCTCGGCGATGCCGGCGTCCGTATCCAGCATCACCCCCTTGGGCGCGTGATAGATGCCCTCATAGACCGGCTCCTGCGCATGGCACATCGAGCAGCGGCCGAGCACGGTGTCGCGCACGGCCGGGAAATGCGCCGAGGCGATATAGATGTCCGCCGAGGCGGAGGCCTTCGGTTCGCCGGTGAGCACCTTCGGCACGGTCGACAGCCAGATGATGATGAGGAACAGGACAAGGGCGCCCAGCCACGTCCAGTGCGGGTTGCCGGCGCGCTTGTGCACGGTGTTGAAATAATGCCGGATCAGGACGCCGATGATGAACACCAGCGAGGCGATGACCCAGTTGAACTGCGTGCCGAACGCCAGCGGATAATGGTTCGACAGCATCAGGAACAGCACCGGCAGCGTCAGGTAGTTGTTGTGGAGCGAACGCTGCTTGGCGATCTTGCCGTATTTCGGATCCGGCTTGCGGCCGGCGATGAGGTCGGCGACGACGATCTTCTGGTTGGGAATGATGACCATGAAGACATTGGCCGACATGATCGTGGCGGTGATGGCGCCCAGATGCAGGAAGGCGGCGCGGCCGGTGAACAGATGGGTCAGCCCCCAGGCAATGAAGACCAGCACGCAATAGAGCACCAGCATCAGGCCGGTGTCGCTTTTGCCGAGCGGCGAGCGGCACAAGAGATCATAGACGACCCAGCCGACGCCGATCGTGGCCATAGACAGCAGGATGCCGACCGGCACCGACATCGGCAGCACGTTGGGATCGATCAGGAACAGGTCGGCTCCGGCATAGTAGACCACGCAAAGCATGGCGAAGCCGGACAGCCAGGTGGCATAGGATTCCCATTTGAACCAGGTCAGGTGCTCGGGCATCTCCGCCGGCGCCACCAGATATTTCTGGATGTGGTAGAAGCCGCCGCCATGCACCTGCCATTCCTCGCCGAAGGCGCCGACCGGCATGCCGGGTCGCTGGCGCAGGCCAAGATCGAGCGCGACGAAGTAGAAGGACGAGCCGATCCAGGCGATGCCGGTGACGACGTGCAGCCAGCGCACGGCGAAGCTCAGCCAGTCCCAGAAAATCGCGAAATCCATCATTGAAGTCGTCCCTGCCGATCGGGTGACTTTACGGTGTGGCGCGCAAACGAAAAGAGGCGAGGTGTACGATGACTTTCAAAAAAAATTGGAAAATACTAGGTTGATGGCCGCAAACCGGCGAAGGTGCTCCACATGGCCTATCTCGACAACATCGCCGTCTTCGTCCGCGTCGTCGAGCTCGGCAATCTGTCGGCGGCCGGGCGCGACATGCGCATTTCGCCGGCGGTCGCCTCCAACCGCATCAAGGAACTGGAGAAGCATCTCGGCGTGCGGCTGTTCAACCGCACCACCCGGCAATTGATGCCGACGGAACACGGCACTGTTTTTTATTCCGGCGCCAAGCAGGTGCTGGAGGCGATCACCGAAGCGGAGGCGGCCGTCTCGGCGCTGTCGGGCCAGCCGCGCGGCACCATCCGCGTCACCGCGCCGCTCGGTCTCGGGCGCCGGCTGGTGGCCTCGGGCATTCCCGATTTCCACGACAAATACCCTGACATCGAGGTGCGGCTCAGGCTTTCGGACCACAATGTCGACATCATGAAGGAAGGCATTGACGTCGCCTTCCGGCTCGGCATCATCGAGGATTCCAGTCTCAGGATGCGCGGTATCATGGAATGCGAGCGTGTGCTGGTCGCCGCACCCAAATATCTGGAGGCGCGCGGCGAGCCTATGGAGCCGCAGGAGCTGATCGGCAGGAAACATGACTGCCTTATGCTGCGCTATTCCGGAGCGCTCGAATATGTCTGGACCTTGCAAACGCCAGCCGGCCCACAGAAATTCGAGGTGCATGGCCCCTACGACACCGACGACGGCGACGTGTTGACGGGTTGGGCTCTGTCGGGACGCGGCATCATCAACAAGCCGCGCTTCGAGGTCGAGCCGTTCATCCGCGACCGGCGGCTGAAGGTGATCCTGACCAGCACCCCGCCGACTCCGGTGCAGTTCGCGGCCGTCTATCCGCACAAGAAGCTGCAGGACCCCAAGGTGCGGCTATTGCTCGATTTCATGGCCGAGCGCTGCCAGCGGTTGATCAAGGATCTTCTGGCCGGCAAATAGCGGACGAGCCGAACTGGGCGGCAAGTGATGGCCTCCTGGTCCATCTGATCCGGGTGCCTTGCGTGAAAGCCAGCCGGGGTTGGTAGCCGGATGGCTGCCGTCGCGGGCAGCCAAATGGCCGCTTTAACGTCATGCCGTCCTTTTTGCCCTGTGAACTCAATGCCTTTGCCACCCTGATCGTGCCGGAACTGCAGCGGCGCGGCCTGTTCCGCAAGGACTATGAAGGCACCACGCTGCGCTCGCATCTCGGCCTGAAATGGCCTGACTGAGGCAGGTGCGGTTATGCCTCGTCCATCATCCGTGCGGTGCCGGAAACCCTGATCGAACTGCCTATCTCCACAGGAATATCGGCATGCAGGCGTGAGCGCATGCCCATGTCCTCGCCTTGCACGACATCTATCGCGCCGCCATGCGGCCAGCCAATGTCTCTGAGATAACCGGCAAAGGCGGCTGTCGACGCGCCCGTCGCGGGATCCTCATAGACCCCACCGGATGCAAAGGGATTGCGCGTGTGAAACAAGCGCGGCGTTTCGGCGTAGGCGAGCAGGATCGTCACCAGCCCTTCCCTCCGCATGAAGACCTGTCCGGCCTTAAGGTCGTAGCGCATGGCGGCCAGCGCCTCGCGCGAGTTGAAAGCCAGCACAAGATGGTCGGCGCCGCCATGGATCAGCGCCGGTGGAATGGCCGGATCGAGATCGGCCACAGCGTAGCCGAATAGCGCCAGCGATTCGCCAATCAGCTCCGAAGCGGCGGGCTTGCTGCGTGTGGGCGGCGACTGTAGCGCGGCGGCAACGTTCGCGCCATCTCGAAAGCCTTCAACGGTAATGCTGGCTTGGGCGAGCTTGAGTGGGAAGAGCCCATCGCCAAACCGCCGAACCAACGCGGCGCCCAGTGCAATGGTGGCGTGGCCGCAGAAGGGGACCTCGGATTCCGGCGAGAAATAGCGGACGCGCCAGCTGTCGCCATCGGGCGCGGCGAAGGCGGTCTCCGAGAATCCGACCTCCGCCGCGATATGCTGCATTTCGGCGGCATCGGGCAAGGCGTCATTTATCAGGACTCCGGCTGGATTGCCGCCGGAGCTGCCATCCGAAAAAGCCGCGATTTTGAGTACGCCCATATGCCTTCGCCTCATGCTGCAACGCCGGTTGCATATAGCAAATGCGTGCTTCGGGCGATTGAAAACGGAAAGGCCGCCAGCGAGCAGCCTCGGCTAACCGGCCATGATCCCGGCCTGATGGTCCTGATGGTCCTGATGGTCGGCGTTCGACACGGCCCGCTGAATGACCAGCGCCGTCATGATCTCGGCGGCCGCCAGCGCGGCGATGACGGACGGGCGCTTGTCCTTGACGGCGTCGCCGCCGATCGGCGAGACGAGGCGGGCAAACTCCGCCTCCCCGCCATCCGCCGATTTCAGGAACCAGCTCCTGAATGTCGCCTTCTTGGTCTTCGAGCCTATCATGCCGACATAGGCCGCGTCGCCACGCTTCAGCGCTTCGGCAACGATCAGGAAATCGAGCGCATGGTCATGGGTGAGGATGGCGAAGGCGGCGCCGGCCGGAGCGTTGCGTACCTCGGCCTCCGGCAGCGGCGTCAGCCGCGTCTCGACGGTTTCCGGCATGCCTTCCAGCGCCTCGGATCGGGTCTCGACGACGACAACGTGGATCGGCAGCAGCGCCAGCGACGCGGCCAACGCCTGGCCGACATGGCCGCCACCGAAGATATAGACATGCGGCAGGTGCGCCTCTTCCGATTGAGCGTTCGCTATCAGCTGTTCCTCGATTGTGCCGTCGACCAAGCGAATCAACACCTCGACCCGGCCCCCGCAGCACTGGCCGATTTCCGGCCCGAGCGGAACGTCGAGCGTGACGACAGCTTCGTCAGCGTCGCGCTGCTCCTCACCCTTGCCCTCTTCCCGTAAGGACGGGGGGTCGCCGGCATTAGGGCCGTTTCCCTTCTCCCCGTCACCATACGGGGAGAAGGTGCCGGTCCACCCTCCGCAGCTGCTGCGCAGCTGCTGCGGAGGACGGGCAGGCGGATGAGGGGCGGCGCCGACATCGGCAAATTCGCTGGAAGGTGCGGAGCGCAACGAGCCCAGTATCTGCCGCGCCTTGTCGATCGCCATATATTCGAGCTGGCCGCCGCCAATGGTGCCGAAAATCGCCGATGCCGAGACAAGCATGAAGGCACCGGCCTCGCGCGGCGTCGAACCCTTTGTCGCCGCGACTTCGACAAGCGCGACCCGACCGGCATGGTCGAGAAACACCTTCAGCTCTTGAACCTTCGAGTTCATCGTCTGCACTTCCATCCAGGAAATATAGTGTTTTCGGCGCGATTTGCACGTTCTGGCGCCTCAGGAAGGCTCTGAAGCCTCCCGCTTCAGCCGCTCGATCGCCATCAGAACGCGTTCGGGCGTCGCTGGCGCGTCGAGGCGCGGGCAGATCTTGTGGTCGGCGACGCTGGCCACGGCATCCGACAGGGCGTGCAGCACCGCCATGCCGTGCGGCAGCGGCGGTTCGCCGACCGCCTTGGAGCGATGGATGGTCGGCTCATAGGCCTGCGACCAGTCGGTCAGCGCCACGTTGAAGATTTTTGGGCGGTCCGACGCCAGCGGAATCTTGTAGGTCGACGGCGCATGCGTGCGCAGCCGGCCCTTGTCGTCCCACCACAGTTCCTCGCTGGTCAGCCAGCCCATGCCCTGGATGAAGCCGCCCTCGACCTGGCCGAGGTCGATGGCCCGGTTCAGCGAACGGCCGCAATCGTGCAGGATATCGGCGCGCTCGACGACATATTCGCCGGTCAGCGTGTCGACCGACACTTCGGCGCAGGCCGCGCCATAGGCGTAGTAGTAGAAGGCGTGGCCCCGGCCCTTGCTGCGGTCCCAATGGATCTTCGGCGTCTTGTAGAAGCCGGCGGCCGAGAGCTGCACACGCGCGACATAGGCCTGCTTGACCAGATCGTTGAAGCTGACCTCCTGGTTGCCGACGCGCACCCGGTTGGGCAGGAACACCACCTGGTCGACGGGGATCTGGTATTTCTCGGCGGCGAAGTCGGTCAGCCGCTGGCGGATCTGGCGCGCCGCATTCTGCGCCGCCATGCCGTTGAGGTCGGCGCCAGAGGATGCCGCCGTCGGCGCGGTGTTAGGCACCTTGGCGGTGGTGGTGGCGGTGATCTTCACGCGGTCGAGGTCGATCTGGAACTCCTCGGCCACGACCTGGGCTACCTTGAGGTGCAGGCCCTGCCCCATTTCGGTACCGCCATGGTTCATGTGCACCGAACCGTCGGCATAGACATGCACCAGCGCGCCGGCCTGGTTGGCCTCGGTCTTGGTGAAGGAGATGCCGAACTTGACCGGCGTCAGCGCCAGGCCGCGCTTGACGAAGCGGCTGTTGGCGTTGAACGCGGAAATCTCGCGGCGGCGGCGCGCATAGCTGGCGCTCTCCTCCAGTTCCGCCACGATGCGCTGGATGATGCAGTCCTCGACCTTCTGGTGATAGGGCGTGACGTTGCGGCCGCCGATCGCTTCCATCGGATCGTAGAAATTCAGCTTGCGGATTTCGAGCGAATCCTTGCCGACCGCGAAGGCGACCTCGTCGATGACGCGCTCGGCGCCGACCATGCCTTGCGGGCCGCCGAAGCCGCGAAAGGCGGTGTTGGACACGGTGTTGGTAAAGAGCGGCGCCGACTTGGCGTGCACCGCAGGATAGAAATAGGCGTTGTCGCAGTGAAACAGCGCACGATCGCCGACCGGTCCGGACAGGTCTGCGGAAAAGCCGCAGCGCAAGGCGTAGGTGAAATCGACGCCGAGGATGTTGCCCTCGTCGTCGAAGCCGACCTCGTAGTCGATGGCGAAATCGTGCCGCTTGCCGGTTGCGGTCATGTCCTCGTCGCGGTCGAGCCGGATCTTGACCGCGCGCTTCAGCTTCTTGGCCGCGATGGCGGCGATCGCGGCGCACTGGTTGGCCTGTGTTTCCTTGCCGCCGAAGCCACCGCCCATGCGGCGCACCTCCACCGTCACCGCGTTGCTCGGCACGCCGAGCGTGTGGGCGACCAGATGCTGCGTCTCGCTCGGACCCTGAGTCGAACAGTAGACAGTCACCTCGTCGTCCTCGCCGGGAATCGCGAGCGACACCTGGCCTTCGAGGTAGAAATGGTCCTGGCCGCCAAGCCACATGCGGTTCTTGATGCGGCGGGGCGCTGCCTGGATTGCCGCGGCCGCATCGCCGCGCTTCAGGATCAGCGGCGTAGTCACCTGCTTGTCCTTCGTCGGATCAAGGTCCCAGATGTCGATCACGGCGGGAAGCTCATCATACTCGATCCTGGCCAGGCGCGCGGCGCGCCGGGCTGCCTCGCGCGTCTCGGCAATCACCGCGAAGATCGGCTGGCCGAAGAACTGCACCTTGCCTTCCGCGAGCACCGGATCGTCATGCATGTTGCTGGGCGAGACATCGTTTTCGCCCGGCACGTCGGCATAAGTCAGCACGTCGACGACACCAGGGGCCGCGCGCACCGCCGAGAGATCGACGCTTTTCAGAACGCCATGCGCCACCTTGGACAGGCCAAGGCCGGCATGCAGCGTGCCTGCCGGTTCCGGCATGTCGTCGATATAGACGGCGCCGCCGCTGACGTGCTTGTGGGCGGAATCATGCTGCCGGTCGGTAGCGACGCCGCCGACGATCTTTTCCGCCTTGAGCTTTGATGTAGCGTGGTCGTTCATTCAGCCTCCTTCCCTTCACCCCGTTCACGGGGAGAAGGTGGCCCGAAGGGCCGGATGAGGGGCAGCGCCGACATTGACGAGTTTACCAGAAGCGATCGACGCTGGCGCCGCCCCTCATCTGCCTGCCGGCATCTTCTCCCCGTGAACGGGGAGAAGGACGCTACCCGCGACCGTTTGCCTGTCTGCTCACTCGCCTTGATTCGCATCAGGCCGCCTCGTCGCGCGACACCTGGAACGGCGCTTTCGTTCCTGTCGTCTCGACGTAAAAGCGCAGCAAGAGGTTCTTTGCCGCCAGCGCTCGATATTCGGCGCTCGCGCGCATGTCGGTGAGCGGCGTGAAGTCCTTGGCGTATTCGGCCATCGCTGCCTCCACCGTCGCTTCGCTCCAAATCTTGCCGATCAAAGCCTGTTCAACCGCCGACGCCCGCTTCGGCGTTGCCGCCATGCCGCCATAGGCGATGCGGATATCGGCTACCGTGCCGTCCTTGGCCAGAGCCAGACAAAAGGCGCCCAAGGTCGCGGTGATGTCCTCGTCACGGCGCTTGGTGACCTTGTAGACGGCGAATTTCACATCCTTTGCCGGCACGGGCACATGCACAGCCTCGACAAACTCGCCTGGCTGGCGGTCCTGCTTGCCATAGGCGATGAAGAAATCCTGCAACGGGATCGTGCGCCGCTTCTTGCCCTTGCGCAATGTCATCCGTGCGCCGAGCGCGATCAACGGTGGCGGCGTGTCGCCGATCGGCGAGCCGTTGGCGACGTTGCCGCCGATCGTGCCCATGTTGCGAACCTGTTCGCCGCCGATGCGGTCGAACAACGGCCCCAGCGCCGGGATGCGTTTCGACAGTGTCGAAAAGGCTTCGGTGTAGGTGACGCCGGCGCCAATCGATATGACGCCATCTTCTTCCGTGATGGTGCAAAGCCCCGGCAGATCGCCGATGAAGATCGCCGGCGAGATGTCGCGCATATGCTTGGTCACCCACAGGCCAACGTCGGTCGAACCGGCGACGACGGTGGCGGTGGGTTCTTTTTCGAAGACAGAAGCGAAATCGTCGGCATCGGCCGGCACGACCAGCCGAGTCTTGCCGGAGCCAATCTCGATCCTGGCGCCATCGCGCAACGCCCGCAGCCGTGTCGTGATGTCCCGGCGCTCCGCCGCCAGCGGATCCTTCGCCGCCTTGCCATAGCTCGAGATGGCATGCGCGGCGCGCATGATCGCCTCATAGCCGGTGCAGCGGCAGAGATTGCCTTGCAAGGCCTTTTCTATCGCCGCATCCGACGGGTCCGGCGACTTCATCCACAAGCCATAGAGCGACATGACGAAACCCGGCGTGCAGAATCCGCATTGCGAGCCATGGAAATCGACCATCGCCTGCTGCACAGGATGCAACTGACCAGCTTCGCCGCGCAGATGCTCGACCGTCACGACATGGGTGCCGTCGAGCGAGCCGAGGAAGCGAATGCAGGCATTGACGCTTTCATAGACCAGTCCGGCGGCCGATAGCTTACCGACGAGCAAGGTGCAGGCGCCGCAATCGCCCTCGGCGCAGCCTTCCTTGGTGCCGCGCAGCGAACGGTCGAGCCGCAGCCAGTCGAGCAAGGTCGCGTCTGGCGCCACGGATGACAGCGCGACATCCCTGCCATTCAGAATGAAGCGGATTTCGTCGCGAATGTTGACCTTGGCCATGCCTCAGCTCCCCCTGTAAGTGGAATAGCCGTATGGCGAGATCAGCAATGGTACATGATAGTGCACCGCCTCCGCCATGCCGAAGCGGATCGGCACGCTGTCGAGGAAGGCAGGCTCCGGCAGCTTCGTGCCCTGGCCACGCAGATAGTCGCCGGCCGCGAACACCAGTTCGTATTCGCCAGTGCGGAAGTCGGCGCCTGCCAGCAGCGGCGCGTCGCAGCGGCCGTCTGCATTGGTGACGACCGTCTTCAGAAGCGTCCGGGCGGAAGCCTCCAAATGGTAGAGCGCGATCGACAATCCAGCCGCCGGCCTGCCGGTCGCGGTATCCAGGACATGGGTCGTCAGACGCCCGCCATCGGCTTTCGACGTTTCTGCCATTGGCCGCCTCCCATTTTCCAATACGAACAAATTGGCCGGTACAATCGAGCACTAACGATGAATTGTGCGCCAATTAAAGGCGATGCATAAGTCCCGGTCGAGCGGAGTGCGACAAAAACACTTTCAAAAATTTTGAGGGGAATGCGAGAAGCACCCTTTCGATATTCTGATCATACTTCCGGTGATGCCGGGTGCGGAGGGACGATGCGTTACACCAGGGACATGCGTGGCTACGGAGCTAATCCGCCGGATCCGAAATGGCCTGGCGGCGCGCATGTCGCCGTGCAGTTCGTCGTCAACTACGAAGAGGGCGGCGAGAACTGCGTGCTCCACGGCGACAAGGCTTCGGAAGCTTTCCTGTCGGAAATCGTCGGCGCGGCGCCCTGGGTGGGCCAGCGCCACTGGAACATGGAATCGATCTACGAATATGGGGCGCGGGCCGGCTTCTGGCGGCTGCTGCGCCTGTTCAGCGAAGAGCAGGTGCCTGTGACCTGCTACGGCGTCGCCACGGCGCTCGCGCGCTCACCCGACCAGGTCACGGCCATGCAGGAAGCCGGCTGGGAAATCGCCTCGCACGGACTGAGATGGATCGACTACCGCGACCACGACGCCGAGGACGAGCGCCGCGATCTCGAAGCGGCGATCAAGCTGCACTATGAGGTGACCGGCCAGCGCCCGACCGGCTGGTATACGGGCCGCACATCGGTCAACACGGTGCGGCTGGTGGCCGAAGAAGGCGGCTTCGACTACGTCTCGGACGCCTATGACGACGAACTGCCTTACTGGTTCGAGCATAGCGGCAGCACGCAACTCATCATCCCCTACACGCTCGACGCCAACGACATGCGCTTTGCCACGCCGCAGGGTTTCAACTCGGGCGACCAGTTCTTCGCCTATCTCAGGGACAGTTTCGACACGCTCTATGCCGAGGGCAAGGCAGGCAGGCCGCGCATGATGAATATCGGCCTGCATTGCCGTCTCGTCGGACGGCCGGGCCGGGTAGCGGCGCTGAAGCGCTTCGTCGATTACGTCAAGTCGCACGACAAGGTCTGGCTGGCACGGCGCATCGACATCGCCAAGCACTGGCAGGAGAACCATCCCTACAAGCCGGCCGCTTTGCGCCCGTCGAAGATGGAATTCGAGACGTTCGTTCACACCTTCGGCGGCGTGTTCGAGCATTCGCCGTGGATCGCGGAACGGGCCTACGAGCTGGAGCTTGGCCCGGCGCACGACACGGCGGGCGGCCTGCACAATGCGCTCTGCCGCATCTTCCGTTCCGCCAGCGAGACCGAGCGGCTCGGCGTGCTCAACGCCCATCCCGACCTCGCCGGCAAGCTCGCCAAGGCCAGGCGGCTGACGGCGGAATCGACCAGGGAACAGGCTTCCGCCGGCCTCGACGCGCTGACCGACAAGGAACGCGAACTGTTCTCCAAGCTCAACGCCGCCTACGTCACCACCTTCGGCTTCCCCTTCATCATCGCGGTGAAGGGCAAGACAAAGGAGGAAATCCTCGCCGAATTCGAAGCCCGTATAGGCAACAGCCGCGGCGTCGAGTTCGAGACCGCCTGTAAACAGGTCGAGCGCATCGCGCTGCTCCGCCTCAAGGACATGCTTCCACAATAGGTTTGAACCATGGATACGATCAGGATGCCCGAGCGCACCTATTATGCCCCGCAGGGCGGCCATTCCGGCCAGACCGAGCTTCTGACCGGCCGCGCCGTCTTCACCGAGGCCTATGCGGTCATTCCCAAGGGCGTGATGCAGGACATCGTCACCAGCGCCCTTCCGTTCTGGGACAAGACCCGCGTCTGGATCCTGTCGCGGCCGCTGTCCGGCTTCGCCGAGACGTTTTCGCAATACATCGTCGAGGTCGCGCCCGGCGGCGGCAGCGACCGGCCGGAGCCCGATGCCGGTGCCGAAGGCGCCCTGTTCGTGGTCGAGGGCGAACTGACGGTTCTGCTCGACGGCAAGAAGCATAGCTTGAGGCCCGGCGGCTTTGCCTTCCTGCCGCCGGCCAGCGGCTGGACAGTCCGCAACGAAAGCAAGGCGGCTGTCCGCTTCCACTGGATACGCAAGGCTTATGAGGCAGTCGACGGCCTCGAGATTCCCGAGGCTTTCTTCACCAACGAACAGGAGATCGCGCCGACCCCGATGCCGGGCACCGAGGGCCGCTGGGCAACGACGCGGTTCGTTGATCCCGCCGATCTGCGCCACGACATGCATATGACCATCGTCACGCTCGAGCCGGGCGCGGTCATTCCCTTCGCCGAGACGCATGTCATGGAACACGGGCTCTATGTGCTCGAGGGCAAGGCTGTCTACCGGCTCAATCAGGACTGGGTCGAAGTCGAGGCCGGCGACTATATGTGGCTGCGCGCCTTCTGCCCGCAGGCCTGCTATGCCGGCGGCCCCGGCAAATTCCGCTATCTGCTTTACAAGGACGTCAACCGGCACGCCAAACTCGGCGGGGCAGATATCGCGAAGCGCACGTCATGACCCGCATCGTCGCGCGGCCGCTGACCCGCGAGGCCTTTGCCGAATTCGGCGACGTCATCGACATGGGCGGCGACAACCACTACCCGATCAATGGCGGCAAGGCCGAGCGCTACCACGACCTCGCTACCGCGCAGGCGACAGGACCAAATGCGCGCGTGCTGATCTCGATGGTGCGCGGCACGCCTTATGAGATGCCGCTGAAGCTGACCATGGTCGAGCGCCACCCCTTGGGCAGCCAGGCCTTCATCCCGCTGTCGCCGCGTCGGTTCCTGGTCGTCGTCTGCCATGACGGCAAGGAGGGGCCGGACGAGCCGCATGCCTTCATCACCGCGCCGGGGCAAGGCATCAACTATTCCCGCAATCTGTGGCACGGCGTGCTGACGCCGCTCGGCGAGGCGCAGGATTTTTTGATCGTCGACCGCGGCGGCGACGGGTCCAACCTCGAAGAATTCCATTTCTCGCACGCCTACGAGATCCATCTTCCCGACGAGAGCTTGTGATGACCGACATTTCGCTGATCGACCGCCTGCTCGACGTCATCGAGCAAGATATCGTGCCGAAGACGGCAGAAGGCGTCGCGCTCGGCAACAAGCTGTTCGGCGCGGCGATCCTACGCAAGGACGACCGGTCGCTGGTACTAGCCGAGACCAACAACGAGATGGAAAACCCGCTCTGGCATGGCGAGGTGCATTGCCTGAAGCGCTTTTACGAAATGCCCAAGGCCGAACGTGTCGACACGAAAGACGCCATCTTCATCGCCACGCATGAGCCCTGCTCGCTTTGCCTGTCGGCGATCACCTGGACCGGCTTCGACAATTTTTACTACCTCTTCAGCCACGAGGATTCGCGCGACAGTTTCGCCATTCCGCATGATCTCAAAATCCTGAAAGAGGTCTTCACCCTCGACCCCGGCGGCTACAATGCCGAGAATGCCTATTGGAAAAGCTTTTCCATCCGTCGGCTGGTGCGCGCACTGCCCGAGGTCGAACGCCAGCGGCTGGAGGCGCGCATCGCCAGGATTTCCGCACGCTATGACGAGCTGTCCGGCGCCTACCAGGCCAACAAGGCCGAAAACGACATTCCGCTAAATTGATGCGGACGTCCTATGATAGGAAGCTTGAACTGCCACCTTTATGGTGGCAAATTGAGACATGGGAAATAGAACCATGATTTCTCCCGAAACCGGAGAAACGTTGGCGCGCGGGGTCCGTCCATTCACCGTAACCTATAAGGGCGAGAGCATGATCGTCGACCTGCCCGGCTACTATCCGCCATCGGATGGCGAGGGTGTACATGTCGGCGACGACATGGCCGCTGTCGATGCCGCCTTGCGCGCCCTCAAGGAGAAGATCGACGGCGTGCCGGCCCCGTCAACCATCCGCCGCATGCGCGCGAAGCTCAAGCTTTCGCAGCGCGAGGCGGGATCCCTGTTCAAGGTCGGAGAAAATGCCTTCGACAAGTACGAAAGAGGCTTGATCGAACCGAGTGGCCCGACAATTCAGTTGATGACACTGCTGGAGAAACATCCCGAACTGCTCGACGAATTGCGGTAGCGGCATAGGTCGCATATTTCGCTGCTCCAGTCGCGAATGACGATTGAAAGTTCTCGTGCCGCGGGGCGTTATGCCTGCCATGAAAACCATCACCGAATTTCCCCGCAAGGTCGTCGAATTTCCCGACATGGGCATCGTCATGCCCGATGGCTGCCGGCTGTCGGCGCGGGTGTGGATGCCGGAGGATGCGGGCGATGACCCGGTACCTGTCATCCTCGAGCACCTGCCCTACCGCAAGCGCGACGGCACGATCTTTCGCGATCAGCTTACCCATCCCTATTTCGCCGGCCACGGCTACGCCTCGATCCGCGTCGACATGCGCGGCAACGGCGATTCCGAAGGGCTGATGGACGACGAATATTCCGAGCAGGAACTGCAGGACGCCTGCGATGTCATCGCCTGGGCGGCGGCGCAGCCCTGGTGCAACGGCAATGTCGGCATGATGGGTATTTCCTGGGGCGGCTTCAATTGCCTGCAGGTGGCGGCCAAACAGCCGCCGGCGCTCAAGGCGGTGATCAGCCTGTGCTCCACCGTCGACCGCTATGCCGACGACATCCACTACAAGGGCGGCTGCCTTTTGAACGAGAATTTCGGCTGGGCCTCGACCATGCTGTCCTACTCGTCGCGGCCACCGGATCCGCTGCTTGCCGGCGACAACAGATGGCGCGACCTGTGGCTGAGACGGCTGGAGAACCAATCGTTCCTTTTGCCGCTGTGGCTGAGCCACCAGCATCGCGACGCCTATTGGAAGCGCGGCTCGATCTGCGAGGATTTTTCCGCTGTTCATGCCGCGGTGCTGTCGATCGGCGGCTGGCATGACGGCTACCGCAACACGATCTCGCACCTCGTCACCAATATCGAGGCACCGGTCAAGGGCATCGTCGGGCCGTGGATCCACAAATACCCGCACTATGCCGGACCCAAGCCCGCCATCGGCTTCCTGCAGGAAGCGCTGCGCTGGTGGGACCACTGGCTGAAGGGAGTCGAGACCGGCGTCGAGGCCGATCCCGACTACCGCGCCTATGTGATGGACAGCGTGCGTCCCGCCCGCTGGCATCCCGAGCGGCCCGGCCGCTGGATAGCCGAGCAGGAGTGGCCGTCGTCCAACATAGCGGTCGAAGCGATCGAACTAATTCCCCCTGATGCAGGGCCTTCCACGGTCGCTTCACCGCAGACCTGCGGGCTCGCCGGCGGCGAATATTTTCCGTTCACCTTCGGGCCGGAATTGCCGGGTGATCAGCGCCCTGACGATGCGCTGTCGGCGTGTTTCGACCAGCCTGAGCTCACCAAGCCGATCGAGATTGTCGGGGCGCCGGAGCTTAAGATCCAGCTTGCCTCCGATCGGCCCCAGGCCAACATCGCGGTCCGGCTTTGCGACGTGCATCCCGACGGTGCCTCGGAACTTATATCCTATGGCGTGCTCAATCTGACGCACCGCAACTCGCATGAATTCCCCGAAGCGCTGGTCCCCGGGGAGACAGTTTCGGTGCGTGTCGTGCTCGATCAATGCGCCTACCGCGTGCCGGCCGGCCACCGTCTGCGCGTTGCCATTTCGACCGCCTACTGGCCAATGATCTGGCCTTCGCCGGAACCGGCACGACTGACCCTGTCGGACGCCACGCTATCGGTGCCGTTGCGCCTGCTGGCAACAGGCGACGAAGCTGTTTTCGGCGAGCCGGAAGGTGCTGCGCCCTGGGCAACCGAGACGATCCGTGCCGCCAATTCAGAACGCCATGTCGACCGCGACGAAAAGACGGGAATCGTCACGCTTTCCATAACGGACGACTTCGGCGAGGTGCGCGATCTCGACCATGGCCTTGTCAACGGCAGCATCGCCCGCGAAACCTGGACCATCCATCCTGACGATCCTCTGTCAGCCTCGGGAAAAACACATTGGACGCAGACCCTGTCGCGAAACGGATGGTCGGTCCGCACCGAGACACGGGCGCAAATGCGGTCGGATGCGCAAAACTTCATCGTCAGCGCCAGAATCGAGGCTTACGAGGGCGAAAACCTCGTCTTCGAGCGAGATTTCGACGAAAAGGTCCCGCGCGCGCTGGTTTGAGTGCTGAAACCGTTGGTCCAAATGCGACGTACGATTTACGCCACGGCATGTCGCATTCGGTCTTGCTTACCGCTTTCCCTTGCGGTCATTATTCCCTTTAACAACAAGCAAGAAAATCGACCACAGAGTCGAACCAACAGAGTGAGGAACTCAAATGTCAAACGAACTGGAATTCCTTAGCCGGCGCGTCGCGTTGGGCAAACTGAGCCGTCGTGATTTTCTCGGCCGGGCCGCAGCGCTCGGCATCGCCGCACCCTTCGCCAACGCATTGCTTTCGAGCGCGGCGCGGGCGGCGGGGCCGGTCAAGGGCGGCACGCTAAAGGCCGGCCTGGTCGGCGGCGAATCCACCAACAGCCTGGACCCGGCGCTGATGATGACGCAGGTGCCGTTCGCCTTCGGCAAATGCTGGGGCGAAATGATCGTCGAGCTGTCGCCCGAGGGCAAGCTCGAGAACCGCATCGCCGAAGACATCGGCTCATCCAAGGACGCCAAGGTCTGGACGCTGAAGATCCGCGACGGCATCGAATTCCACAACGGCAAGACCGTGACTGCCGAGGACGTCGCCGCCACGCTCGAACGCCATTCGGACGAGAAGTCGAAATCCGGCGCGCTTGGCTACATGAAGGGGATCGACACCATCAAGGTCAACGGCAAGGAAGTGGTGCTGACCCTGAAGGAGGCCAACGCCGACCTTCCGTACCTGCTCAGTGATTATCACCTGATCGTCCAGCCGAACGGCGGCAAGGACAAGCCCGACGCCGGCATCTCGGCCGGCCCCTACAAGGTCAAGACCAACGAACCTGGCGTGCGCCATGTCGGCGAGCGCTTCGCCAATTACTGGCAGGGCGACAAGATGGGCCATGCCGACCAGGTCGAAGTCGTCGTCATCAACGACGCGACGGCGCGCACGGCGGCCCTGCAGGGCGGCCAAGTCAACATGATCAACCGCGTCGAGCCGAAGATCGTCGACCTGATCAAGCGCGTACCGGGCGTCACCATCCGCAACCATTCCGGCCCCGGCCATTACGTGTTCATCATGCATTGCGACACGGCGCCGTTCGACAACAACGACCTCAGGATGGCGCTGAAGCTGGCGATCGACCGCGAGGAAATGCTGAACAAGGTGCTGCGCGGCTACGGCTCGCTCGGCAACGATTTCCCGATCAACGCGTCCTATCCGCTGTTCACCGAAATCGAGCAGCGCAAATACGATCCCGACAAGGCCAAGTTCCACTACAAGAAGTCGGGCCATGACGGCACAGTGCTGCTGAGGACCTCGGACGTCGCCTTCCCGGGCGCTGTCGATGCGTCCCAGCTGTTCCAGCAGAGCGCGGCCAAGGCCGGCATCAAGATCGAGCTCAAGCGCGAGCCCGGCGACGGCTACTGGAACGAGGTGTGGAACAAGCAGCCCTTCTGCGCTTCCTACTGGGGCGGCCGCTCGACCCAGGACCAGATGTACTCGACCGCCTATCTGTCGACGGCCGACTGGAACGACACGCGCTTCAAGCGCCCGGACTTCGACAAGATGGTGCTGGCGGCGCGCGCCGAACTCGACGAGGCCAAGCGCAAGCAGATGTACCACGACATGGCTGTCATGGTGCGCGACGAAGGCGGCCTGATCCTGCCGATGTTCAACCAGTTCATCGACGCAACGGGACCGAAAGTCGCCGGTTGGGTGGAGGATCCGCACCAGGAGCTGTGCAACGGCTACGCTTTGGCGAAGTGCTGGCTCGAAGCCTGAGCACGGCCCTGCGGAGATGTCCTCGCCCCTCGTGAAACTGGTGGCCCAGCGCATCGCGCTGGGCATCCTCCTTCTGCTGGCCGTTTCGGTCCTGATCTTCGCCGGCACCCAGATCCTGCCCGGCGACGTCGCGCAAGCCATCCTCGGACAGTCGGCGACGCCGGAGTCGCTGGCCAACCTGCGCGAGCAGCTCGGGCTCAACCAGCCCGCCTATATCCGCTATTTCCACTGGCTGGGCGGCGTGCTGACCGGCGATCTCGGCACCGCCATGTCGAGCGGGCAGGACATCGCGACATCGATCAAGGAACGGCTGTGGAACACGCTGTTCCTGGCTTTTTGGGCGGCAATCGTGGCCATTCCACTGGCGATCACGCTCGGCCTGATCGCGGTGCGCTACCGCAATGGCTGGGTCGACAAGCTGATTTCCGGCTTGGCGCTCGCCTCGACGTCGTTCCCGGAATTCTTTATCGGCTATGTGCTCGTCTATTTCTTTGCCGTGCAGTATCAATGGTTCCCTGCCATCTCGACGGTCTATGACGGCATGCCGTTCGGCGAGCGCATGCAGGCGATCGCGCTGCCGGCGGCCGCGCTGACGCTGGTGGTGCTCGCCCACATGATGCGCATGACGCGGGCGGCCATCCTAAACGTCATGCAGTCGGCCTATGTCGAGACAGCGGAACTGAAGGGCCTGTCGGCCTTCAGCGTGATCCGGAAGCATGCATTTCCGAATGCCATTGCGCCAATCATCAACGTCGTGATGCTCAATCTGGCCTACCTGATCGTGGGTGTCGTCGTCGTCGAAGTGATCTTCGTCTATCCCGGCATGGGCCAATATCTCGTCGACCACGTCACCAAGCGCGACGTGCCGGTGGTGCAAGCGGTCGGCCTGATTTTCGCCGCCGTCTACATCAGCTTGAACATCATCGCGGACATAGCGGCGATCGTCGCCAATCCGCGTCTCAGACATCCGAAGTAGGGAGCGACCGATATGCTCGATGTCAGACGCATTCCCATTCCGGCGCTAATTGGCCTGGTGCTCACCGCTCTGTTCGTGCTGGCGGCAGTCTTCGCGCCATGGATCGCGCCGCACGGCAATGCCGAGATCGTCAGCGACACTCCCTGGGAACCCATGTCGGCGCTGCATTGGCTGGGCACCGACAATCTTGGGCGCGATTTGTTGTCGCGCATGATCTACGGTGCCCGCATCACCTTGTTCATCGCCGTGCTCGCCACCGCGCTCTCCTTTTCGCTCGGCGCCATTCTCGGCTTTTCGGCGGCGGTTTTCGGCGGCTGGTTCGACACGGGACTGTCGCGCCTCGTCGATCTGCTGATGTCGATCCCGACGCTGATCATGGCTCTCGTCGTGCTTTCGGTGCTGCCATCCAACTTGGTGACGTTGATACTG
Organism: Mesorhizobium sp. ESP7-2; assembly: GCF_020164715.1. NCBI lineage: Bacteria > Pseudomonadati > Pseudomonadota > Alphaproteobacteria > Hyphomicrobiales > Phyllobacteriaceae > Mesorhizobium > Mesorhizobium sp. ESP7-2. Next base: position 156,577 of record NZ_JAIUGQ010000007.1, on the reverse strand, counting down.
GTGATGGGCGTCCTCGATTCAACCCGCGTCTATCGTCTGTCGCGCGCGGTCGCTGTCGACATCAACGTCATGGACTATGTCGAGGCAGCGAAGCTGCGCGGCGAAGGCAGCGTCTGGATCATCTTCCGTGAGATCCTGCCCAACGCGCTGTCGCCACTGGTTTCTGAACTCGGCCTGCGCTTCATCTACGCAGTGCTGTTCCTGTCGACGCTGTCCTTCCTCGGCCTTGGCGTGCAGCCGCCGGATGCCGACTGGGGCGGCATGGTGAAGGAGAACAAGGACGGCATCGTGTTCGGTATAGGCGCCGCGCTCATTCCGGCGGCCGCGATTGCAGCGCTGGCGATCTCGGTCAATCTTGTTGCCGACTGGGTGCTGAACCGCACGACAAGCCTGAAGGGAGGACGCGGCTGATGGCTGACGGCAAGGCAAAGTCCACCCCTCTGCTCGACATCCGCAATTTGCGCATCGAGGCGACGGTCTATCCCCCTGGCGAGACACCAAAGACCATCACGCTGGTCCACGACGTGTCGCTGACACTGGAGAAGGGCAAGGTGCTCGGCCTGATCGGCGAATCCGGCGCCGGCAAGTCGACCATCGGCCTGTCGTCCATGGGCTATGGCCGCGGCGGCGTGCGCATCACCGGCGGCGAAGTCATCCTCAACGGCCGCGATATCCTGAAGGGCGGCAAGGACGGATTCCGCAAGCTGCGCGGCCGCGAGGTCTGCTATGTCGCGCAGTCGGCGGCGGCCGCCTTCAATCCGGCGCACAGGCTGATGGACCAGGTGGTGGAAGCCACGCTTCTGCACGGAACGGCGACACGGGCCGAGGCAGAGAAACGCGCGATCGCGCTGTTCAAGAAGCTCAGCCTGCCGAACCCGGAAACCATCGGCGAACGCTTTCCGCATCAGGTGTCGGGCGGCCAGTTGCAGCGTGTGATGACGGCGATGGCGCTTTGCTCGGAGCCTGACCTGATCGTCTTCGACGAACCGACCACGGCGCTCGACGTGACGACGCAGATCGACGTGCTGTCGGCGATCAAGGACGCCATCCGCGACACCCATGTGGCGGCGCTCTACATCACCCACGACCTTGCCGTCGTTGCCCAGGTCTCGGACGAGATCATGGTGCTGCGCCACGGCCGGCTGGTCGAATGGGGGGGCACCCGCCAGATCATCAAGGAGCCGCGCCAGGAATACACCAATGCGCTGGTCTCGGTGCACGAGATCGAGCATGCCGAACAGAACCCGAGCGCGACGCCGTTCCTGTCGGTCAAGAACGTCACCGCCGCCTATGGCGGCGGCCACGTCAAGGTGCTCAAGAACGTTTCGGTCGACATTTATCCGGGCCAGACGCTGGCCGTGGTTGGCGAGTCCGGTTCCGGCAAGTCGACGCTGGCGCGCGCCATCACGGGCCTGTTGCCGCCCGAACAGGGCACGGTGACCTTCGACGGGCGCCCGCTGGCCAACCGGCTCGCCGACCGGCCGAAGGAGGATCTGCGCCAGTTGCAGATGATCTACCAGATGGCCGACGTGGCGATGAATCCGCGCCAGACCGTCGGCACCATCATCGGCCGGCCGCTCGAATTCTATTTCGGTATCCGCGGCAGGGAACGCGACCGCCGTGTCGCCGAGCTGCTCGACGAGATCGAGATGGGCAAGGGCTTCGTCGACCGCTATCCGGCCGAGCTTTCGGGCGGCCAGAAGCAGCGCGTCTGCATCGCCCGTTCGCTCGCGGCCAAGCCGAAGCTGATCATCTGCGACGAAGTGACATCGGCTCTCGACCCGTTGGTGGCCAACGGCATCCTCAAGCTGCTGCTCAACCTGCAGCAGCATGAGAAGGTCGCCTACCTCTTCATCACCCACGACCTGGCGACGGTGAAGTCGATCGCCGATTCGATCGCGGTGATGTATCGCGGCGAAGTGGTGCGCTACGGCTCCAAGAGCAAGGTGCTCACACCTCCCTTCGATGCCTATACCGACCTGTTGTTGTCGTCCGTTCCGGAAATGGAGATCGGCTGGCTGGAAAAGGCGATCAAGGGGCGGCGCATGGCCAGCGCGGGGAACTAGCCAAGCGCAACATGGCCATGCCGATGCGCGCGAAGGCGGGTTGATCGTGCGCTTCTTCAGCCAGTTCATCGACGCCGCCGCCACCGACAGACAATCGCATGGAGCAGCCCGTGGCGCTCAAGACCAAGCTTCTGCTGATCATCCTCGACGGCGTTCCCTACCGCAACTGGCGCCGGCTGATGGGCAATCTCGAAGGCTGGGTGCAGTCGGGCGAGGCACGGGTGTGGAAGATGCGCTCCGTGCTGCCGTCGACCTCGGCCTGCTGCTATGCCTCGATCCACACGGGCGTGTCGCCGCAGGTGCATGGGATCCTGTCCAACGAGAACCGCTTTCGCGTCGGGCAGCCCGACATCTTCTCGGAAGTCAGCAAGGCCGGCGGCAAGACCGGCGCGGTCACCCATACCTACTGGTCCGAATTCTTCCGCTCCTACCCGTTCGACCTGATCGAGGACATGGAGTATGACGAGCCCGGCGGGCCGATCACGCACGGCCGCTTCCACTCCATGACCGGCTACAATCTCAAGAACCAGATGACGCCGAGCGATGTCGACCTGTTCGCGACACTGACCATGCTCACCCGGCGCCATGGTATCGACTACGGCATCCTGCACACCTGCACGCTGGACTCGATGGGCCATCGTTTCGGCCATGACTGCCACGAGATGGACCATGCCTGCTACGCCATGGACGGCATGCTGGCGGCCTTCCTGCCCGGCTGGATCGAGGCCGGCTACGAGGTCATGGTCACTGCCGACCACGGCCAGACCGACCGCGGCCATCATGGCGGCCATGACGACGAGATGCAGGATTTCGCGCTCTACTATTTCGGACAGGGCGAAGGGCCGGAAGCCGATACGCTGCTCGACCAGTTGCAACTGGCGCCAACGGTGTTGAGCCGGCTGGGCGTGCCGGTTCCGGCGACGATGAAGGCGAAGGCTTTTCTCACCTGATCAAGTGGCTGGTGCCGCCCCTCATCCGCCTGCCGGCACCTTCTCCCCGCAAACGGGGAGAAGGGATGCTCTGGCAACCGCCCCGCTCTTCGGTTAGCCTCCCAGAATTCCTTGGCGGAGGATGAACCTTTTTGGACCGATCGGCGACAGAGCAGACAGGAGCCAGGCGGCTCGACCGGCCATGACGGCGGCGACGGAGACCGATCGCGCGCTTGTCGACCGGGTCGCGAAGGGCGACCGGGCCGCCGTGCGGCTCCTGTTCATGCGTCACCACGCGCGGATCTACCGCTTCGTGGCGCGCCAGACGGGATCGGAAATGATGGCTGACGATATCGCGAACGAGGTGTTCCTCGAACTGTGGCGCCAGGCGCCGGGCTTCGAAGGGCGCTCCGAAGTCTCGACATGGCTGCTCGGCATCGCCCGCTTCAAGGCGCTCTCGCTGCTGCGCAAGAAGAAGGAAGACTGGATCGACGACGAGGCCGCCGCCGCGGTGCCCGACAGCGCCGACACGCCCGAAGTCGTCACCATGAAGGAGGACAAGGCCGCTGCCTTGCGCCGCCTCATCGACGCCTTGCCCGAGGAGCACCGCACGGTGATCGACCTCGCCTATTATCAGGGGCAATCGGTGACCGAGATCGCACAGGTGCTCGACATCCCGGTCGCGACCGTCAAGACCCGTATGTTCTACGCCCGCAAGAAACTCGGCGAAGCCCTGAAGGCCGCCGGTTACGACAGGGGTTGGCCATGAGCGCCGCTGAAAAGATGTCGCGCCGCGACGAAATGGAAACGCTGCTGCCGTTCTACCTGAACGGTTCGCTCGAAGGTTCGGATCTGGAAGCCATCGAAGAATGGCTGGCCAACGATCCCGCGGCACTTGCCGCGCTCGGCGAGGCGGAAGCCGAGTTCTCCGGCACGGCGGCAGCCAATGAGGCGATCCGTCCGCCGGCCGATGCGCTCAGCCGCTTTGCCAAGGCGCTCGACGCCGAGGCTGGTCCAGCACGAGCGCCTGCTAGCGCATCCTGGTTGGCGCAGGCCTGGGGCCGCTTCATGGCGGTGCCGGTCGGCGTCGCCTGGGCGGCGGCCGCGGTGCTGCTCGCCTTGATCGCGGTGCAGTCGCTGGTGCAGCCTGGCGGCAAGGGCGGCAATTTCGAGATCGCCGGCGCACAAGACGATCTGGCCAAATTGCCGTTCGCTCTGGTCAAATTCAAGCCGGATGCCAGGATGGCCGATATTGCCGCCTTCCTCGGTGCCAACAAGCTCAAGATCATCGGCGGACCGACCGTCGACGGCGTCTTCAGGCTCGCCATTCCGGCGACGACAGCCGCCGACTATGAGAAGGCGCGCGGCCTTATTGCCGCCCAGCCTTTCGCGGAGACTGTGATCGAGGGAAGGAAACCTGTTGATGGCGGCTGAGGCGGTCATTCGATTTGCGGCTATCTTTGCGGCGGCGATGACAATCGCCGCCGTGCCTGCGTCGGCGCAGAGCAACGATGCCACTCCCGAGCGGACGAAAATCGATTGCAACGACAGGGCCAATGCGACGGCAGCCGATTGCGTCAAGGACGGCGCCGACACCAAGGGCGGGTCGGGTGCGGCCCAGGCCGGCGCCGTTTTTCTGCCCGCCTTGATCGTCGACCTCTTCCCCAACCCGGCCGCCGCTCCCGCACCGGTGCCGACGCCACGGCCGGAACCCGCGACACCAGCTGGAGGCAACCAGGCCGGCCTGCCAGCAAGTGGCCCGATCGTCTCGCCGACCGACCTCATCGCCGTTCAGCCGCGGCGCGCCGTAACCGGCGACTTCGTGCCCGACGAGGTGCTGGTGACCGTCGATGGCGATGCCGGCGCCGTGCAGCAGATCGCCGCCTCCTTCGGCCTTGAAGTGCGCTCGCAGCGCCAGTCCCGGCTGCTCGGCACCACCTTGGTGCGCTTCGGCATTCCCGATGGCCGCCCGGTCGGCGTCGTGCTGGCACAGCTCGCCGCCGACGGCCGCACCGAGCGCCGCGAGCCCAACCACATCTATTCGCTGCAGCAGGCGGCCGGCATCGTCAACTATGCCTTCGACCACATCGCGCTCGACGCCAAACAAGCCAGCGGCGAAAACGTGCGCGTCGCCGTCATCGATACCGGCATCGACGACACCAATCCCGCACTTGCCGGCGTCATTGCCGGACAGTTCGACGCCATGCCCGACGTGCCTATCGAAAAGCGCGATCACGGCACCTCCGTCGACGGTCTGATCGCCGGCGTCGGCCCCCTGGAAGGCATGGCGCCGGGCGCGAAAATCTACCATGCGCGCGCCTTCGAGGGCGGCAAGTCGACCATGGACGTCATCCTGACGGCGCTCGACTGGGCGGCCGACCAGAATGTCAGCATCGTCAACATGAGCTTCGTCGGCCCGAAAAACGACCTGCTCGGCGCCGCCTGCCGCAATGCACGGGCGCTCGGCATGGTTCTGGTCGCGGCGGCCGGCAACAACGGGCCGAAGGCGCCCTATGGCTACCCAGCCGCCTTTGACGGCGTCATCGCGGTGACAGCCACCGACGCCAAGGACGGGCTGATGCCGCAGGCCAATCGCGGCGCTTATGTCTTCATCTCGGCGCCGGGCGTCGAGATGGTGGCGCCGAGCGGCGCCGGCTCGGACGTCGTTACGGGCACCTCGTTTGCCGCGGCTGTTGTCAGCGGCGCCATCGCCAACCTCATCCATGCCGTGCCCGAGCGCTCGGCCGACGACATCGAGAAGGCGCTGGCGGCGACAGCCAAGGATCTCGGCCCGAAGGGACGGGATAATGACTTCGGCTATGGGTTGCTCGATATCAAGGCGGCCGGGGCCGCGAGGGAGTAGGTTTTTCGCTCCAGGCGTCGATTTCGTCGATCTGCGGTGAGCGAACCGTATCGATCAACCTGTGACCGGTCGCCGGCTCCGAAGTAATAGCAGAAGCAACGCGACTCCAAGACAAAGCCCGACGGCAGCAAACCCGATCACTGCCGCCCATCGCGTCAACACGCCATACTCATCGCCGCCGATGACGCGATAGAGACCGTTGATCTCGACCATTTCGGCTTCAGACAGCCGCTTTTTCGGCAGTGTTCGGTCAGTATAGAAGTACTTGGTCATCGTGTTGAATTCGAGTTCACGTCCGTTGAACATTTCGGAGGGGTTCAGATCGGACGTGACGTGGCCTTCATAGGTGAGTTCCTGTGTGGCGCGGATATCGACGTTGTTGAAGTCCGGCTTCGTGGCTCCCGGATGAAACCAACCTGGTGAAAACTCCGACACCGGCCCGGAGCGGGGCAGATGGGTAATCGGCTGGTTGACAATTTCGACCACCTTCTGTTCCGCCCGTGTGGCTTCGGCGTTCAGCTTCTCGATGCCTGGCAGCGTCCAGAAGATAGTGCCTATGACGGCCGGCAAAAGGCACGCCAAACCAAACAGACATACGACGTGACCGACGATGCGCGTCGGTCTCGTGGTGCGGTACGTCAGTACAGCCCGGGCGCGACTCTCGCGTCCGCGTCGGCCGAAAACCGCGCCGGGCTGATCGGTATTCATCTGCCCATGTTGGAGTAGGCTGACTAAGGCGACGTTAATGAGAGCCTCGGTTTTGGCCGACAAGGTTAGCATTTGAGTATCGAACGCAGAGTGATTGAAACTTGATCGCTAGGCCGGCGCTCCCGCCACCGATCCCCTGACCACCAGGTCGACCGGCCAGATCTCGCCGCGGGCGCCCTCCTCGAGCCCCGATATCCGTGCCGCCAGCCGCTCGGCGATGCGTGCGCCGGCCAGCCGGATCGAGGAGCGCGTCGTGGACAGCGGCACGGAAAAATTCTCCGGCTTCAGCCAGGGAAAGACGTCGTCATGGGCGATCAGCGAGACATCGCCGGGAATGCCGAGGCCAAGATCACGCACCGCGCGCACGACGCCGAGCGCCATGATCAGGCTGGAGCAGGCGATTGCCGTCGGCGCCCCGTCCTGCTCGAGCAGGCGCCGGGCGGCGCGATAGCCGTTCTCCTCGGTCATGACGACGGAGCAGACGTGTCGCTCGCCCAATGGCAGGCCGCTTGCGGCCAGCGCCCGGCGCATGCCGCGCTCGCGATGAATGGCGAAGGTTTCCCTGTCATCGCCGTTGATCAGCGCCAGCCGCCGGTGGCCGAGCTGCACGAGCAGCCGCGCCGCCTCGTGGAAAGCGCCTTCATTGTCGATGTCGAGAAAGGGATAGTCGAAGTCCAGGCCCTCGCTGCGGCCATGGACGATGAAGGGAATGCCGAGCGTGTCGACCAGCGCCACGCGCCGATCCTGCGGCCTCGGCGAAGAGATGTAGACGGCGTCAACCTGCCGGTTGGCGACGATGCGCCGGTAGGTCGTTTCCTGGTCGTCGGCATCGGTCGGGGACAGGACAAGGTCGAGCTCGTGCGAGCGGGCATAGTCGCCAAGGCCGGACAGGAATTCGACGAAGTGCGGGTCGATGTCGACGGCGGCACCCGTCGGCAGGACGTAGCCGATCATTCCGGACTTGCCTGTGGCCAGCCGGCGCGCGCTCGGATTGGGACGATAGCCGTGGCGCTTGGCGGCGTCCATCACGCGCCTGCGGGTTTCCTCGTTGACTTCGGGATAGCCGTTCAGCGCCCGGCTTACCGTGGTCTGCGAAAGCGCCAGCATATGCGCGAGTTGCTTGAGGTTCACGAGAGGCCTCCCTGCCTCAAAGCGCTTTTAAATTGAATCGACCCAAACATGATCCGGGATGCGGCCATATCGCAGAGACCATAAGCGTGCCGGACCCGGGTTTGAAACAGAAATTGCTGTTGCACCGCCAAAAAAGCATGTTGCGGCGCACCTTTCGAGCCGTGGCTGCTAGCAATTAAATCGATTAACTTGCGAACCCTATTGACTCCTGATCGATTCAATGGCGAGATCGACAAAGCCAAAGCGCTTTGGAAGACTCTTCGAAAGGTTGCGGTTCCCTTGCGACTGAGTCACAGTCCTGCGGCGTCGGCGGGCGGAATGGAGGTTCCGTCCGGTGTGTGTGACCCACTGGGAGGAATACCGATGAAGAAAATGCTTTTGCTGGGCGTTGCGTCTGCCGCATTCGCCCTGAGCGCGCCCGCGCACGCCGACTTGAAGTTCAAGCCCGGCGAGGACCAGCGCTTTCACTGGGCGAATTATGAAGACCTCAAGAAAATCGACCTCAAGGGCGAGACCCTGTCGATCTTCGGACCGTGGCGCGGCGAGGACGAGACGCTCGTCCGGTCGGTACTCGATTATTTCTCCGAAGCCACCGGCGCAGAGGTCAAATATTCCTCCTCCGAGAATTACGAGCAGCAGATCGTCATCGACACCCAGGCCGGCAGCCCGCCCAACATCGCCGTCCTGCCGCAGCCGGGCCTCATCCAGGACCTTGCTTCCAAGGGCGTGCTGACCCCGCTTGGCGACGACGTCGCGGCCTGGGTCAAGGAGAATTACGCCGCCGGTGACTCCTGGGCCAAGCTCGGCACCTATACGGGCAAGGACGGCAAGCCGGGCTTCTATGCCTTTCCCTACAAGATCGACGTGAAGGGGCTGGTCTGGTACTCGCCCGACAATTTCCAGGAAGCCGGCTACAAGGTTCCGAAGACGCAGGAAGAGCTCGCCGAACTCGAGAAGAAGATCATCGCCGATGGCGGCAAGCCGTGGTGCATCGGGCTAGGTTCGGGCGGCGCGACCGGCTGGCCGGCGACCGACTGGGTCGAGGACATCATGCTGCGCACGCAGCCGCCCGAAGTCTACGACAAGTGGGTGAAGAACGAGATCCCGTTCACCGATCCGGCAGTGGTCAACGCCATCGACATCTTCGGCAAGATCGCCACCGACGACAAGATGGTCGACGGCGGCGCCAAGGCGGTGGCGGCGACCGACTTCCGCGACAGCCCGAAGGGCCTCTTCACCGTGCCGCCGAAATGCTACATGCACCACCAGGCATCGTTCATCCCCTCCTTCTTCCCCGAGGGCACAAAGCTCGGCCAGGATGCGGACTTCTTCCCCTACCCGCCCTACGCCTCCAAGCCGGAACTGGGAACGCCGCTGGAAGTGGCCGGAACGCTGGTGATGATCACCAAGGATTCCAAGGCGTCGCGCGAATTCATCAAGTTCCTGCAGATGCCGCTCGCGCATGAATTGTGGATGGCGCAGAAGAGCTTCGTCACCCCCTTCAAGGGGGCCAACAAGGACGCCTATGGCAGCGATGCGCTGAAGAAGCAGGGCGAGATCCTGGTCGGCGCCACGACGGTCCGCTTCGACGGCTCCGACCTGATGCCCGGCAAGGTCGGCGCCGGGTCCTTCTGGACCGGCATGATCGACCTGGTCGGCGGCAAGTCCGCCCAGGACGTCGCCACCGACATCCAGAAGAGCTGGGACGCCATCAAGTAGGCGGCCGCGGCGCGACCTGATCATTCCTGATCTTGCTACTGGATCCGGGCTACGCCCGGATCCAGACCGGCGATGCCCGCCGTAGCCTTCGCGTTTCGATTGTTCCGAATGACTGAAAGTCGGCGCATCCGGTCGCCAGCATCGCCTGGCCGATCATGCGCAGGGAGAGGGACCCATGGCGGCTCAGATTTTCTCGGCAATATTCGTCATCATCATCGGCGTCGGTGGCTGTGTCGCCTATTTCTGGGGCGCCAACAAACTGCTCGACCTGATCTTCCCAGCGCGTGGGGTGTCCGGGACGGCCGCCGTCAAAAATCTGCGCCGGCAGGGACTGGTGCGGCCCTGGCTGTTCGTGGGTCCGGCGCTGATCATCCTGACCATCTACCTGATCTATCCGGTGATCGCGACGCTGTGGCTGTCTTTCTTCGACCGCGGCGGCACGAGTTTCGCGGGGTTCGCCAACTACGAATGGGCGCTGCGCGATCCGGATCTGCGAAACGCGATCCTGAACAACATCCTTTGGCTGGCGGTGGTGCCGGCGGCCTGCACCTTCCTCGGCCTGATCATCGCCGTGCTCACCGACAAGATATGGTGGGGCACGATCGCCAAGAGCCTGATCTTCCTGCCACTGGCCATCTCCTTCGTCGGCGCCAGCGTGATCTGGAAATTCATCTACGAATATCGTGGCGACGGCCAGATCCAGATCGGCCTGCTCAACGCCATCATCCAGCATTTCGGCGGCCAGCCGCAGGTCTGGATATCACTGCCGTTCTGGAACAACTTCTTCCTGATGATCATCCTGATCTGGATCCAGACCGGTTTCGCCATGGTCATCCTTTCCTCGGCGCTGCGCGGCATCCCCGAAGAAACGCTGGAAGCCGCGGTCATAGACGGCGCCAACCCGTTCCAGATCTTCTGGAAGATCATGGTGCCGCAGATCTGGGGCACCATCGCGGTGGTGTGGACCACCATCACCATCCTGGTGCTGAAAGTGTTCGACATCGTCTTGACCATGACCAACGGTCAATGGAACAGCCAGGTGCTGGCCAATCTGATGTTCGACTGGATGTTCCGCGGCGGCGGCGACTTCGGCCGCGGCGCGACCATTGCCATCATCATCATGATCGCGGTCATTCCGATCATGATCTGGAACATCCGCCAGGCCAACAAAGAGACGGGAGGGCACTGATATGGCCGTCGCGACCGGAAATTCCTTCGCCAGCCGTTTCGGCGTCCATATCGCGGTGCTCGTCTTCGTGGTGATCTGGACCATCCCCACGCTCGGCATCCTCGTCTCGTCGCTGCGCGACAAGGACCAGATCATCGCCTCGGGCTGGTGGAATTCCTTCGCCAGCTCCAGCCAGACCGAGGCTGGGCGCCTGCCGCCCGCCTCCGCGCAGACACAGAAGGACGGCAAGTTCGTCCTCGAGGGCAACATCTTCGGCGACGGCGCCAAGCGCAACATCAGCGCCTTCGGCGTCAAGGCGGCAGCACCTACACAATATCCGGCCGGCACATCGGCCGACCTCGGTGACGGGGTGACCCTGCAGGTCAGTGCCGACGGCAGCTTCGTCATGGCATCGCCCAAGGCCTTCGAAGGCGATCGCGGCCAGCGCGTCTACTATGCCTCGTCGGCGCCGCCGAAATTCACCCCCGACAACTACCAGACCGTGCTGTTCTCCGAAGGCATCGGCCGCTCCTTCATGAATTCGCTGACGGTCACCATCCCGGCGACCGTGATCCCGATCCTGATCGCGGCCTTTGCCGCCTACGCGCTGGCCTGGATGCGGTTTCCCGGACGCGCCTTGCTGATAGCGGTCATCATCGGCCTCCTGGTGGTGCCGCTGCAGATGTCGCTGATCCCGCTGCTCAGGCTCTACAACGGCGTCGGCACTTTCTTCGGCGTGCCGTCCAAGACCTATCTCGGCATCTGGCTGGCGCATACCGGCTTCGGCCTGCCCTTCGCCATCTATCTGCTTCGAAGCTACATTGCCGGCCTGCCGCGCGAGATCATGGAATCGGCGCGCATCGACGGCGCCAGCGATTTCGAGATCTTCGTCAAGATCGTGCTGCCGCTGTCCTTCCCGGTACTCGCCTCCTTCGCCATCTTCCAATTCCTGTGGGTATGGAACGATCTCCTGGTGGCAATGGTTTTCCTCGGAACCGCGCCCGACCAGATCGTGCTGACGGCCAAGCTCAATGCGCTGCTCGGCTCGCGTGGCGGCAACTGGGAGATCCTGACGACATCGGCCTTCATCACCATCATCGTGCCGCTGATCGTCTTCTTCTCGCTGCAGCGCTATTTCGTCCGCGGGCTGCTGGCCGGCTCGGTGAAAGGAGGTTGAGACCATGCAATCGGCTTTGAAGGCGACTTCGAAACCAGACCCCGCCGTCGACCGCGACTGGTGGCGGGGCGCGGTGATCTACCAGATCTATCCGCGCAGCTATCAGGACTCCAATGGCGACGGCATCGGCGACCTCAAGGGCATCATCGGCAGGCTGCCCTACATTGCCGCTCTTGGCGCGGATGCCATCTGGATCTCGCCGTTCTTCAAATCGCCAATGAAGGATTTCGGCTACGACGTCTCGGATTATTGCGACGTCGACCCGATGTTCGGCACGCTGGCGGATTTCGACGCCCTGACGGCGGAGGCACACCGGCTGGGTCTCAAGGTGATGATCGACGAGGTGCTGTCGCACACCGCCGACATCCATCCCTGGTTTGGGGAAAGCCGCTCGAGCCGCACCAATCCGAAGGCCGACTGGTATGTCTGGGCGGACGCAAGGCCCGACGGCACGCCGCCCAACAACTGGCTGTCGATCTTCGGCGGCTCGGCCTGGCAATGGGACACCAGCCGCCAGCAATACTACCTGCACAATTTCCTGGCCGAGCAGCCGGACCTCAACTTCCACAGCCGCGAGGTCCAGGATGCGCTGCTCGACGTCACCCGCTTCTGGCTGGAGCGCGGCGTCGACGGCTTCCGCCTCGACACCATCAATTTCTACTTCCACAGCCAGGGGCTGGAAAACAACCCGCCGCTGCCGCCGGAACAGCGCAATGACCAGACGGCGCCAGCGGTCAACCCCTACAACTACCAGGATCATATCTACGACAAGAGCCGGCCGGAGAACCTCGCCTTCCTCGAGCGCTTCCGGGCGCTGCTCGACGAGTATCCGGCCACCGCCGCGGTCGGCGAAGTCGGCGATTCGCAGCGCGGGCTGGACGTGGTCGCCGCCTATACCGCCGGCGGCAAGCGCGTGCATATGTGCTATTCCTTCGACTTCCTGGCGCCGGAAAAGATCAGCGCCGCCAAGGTCCGCTCGGTGCTGGAAGCTTTTGGCAGGGTGGCCAGCGACGGCTGGTCGTGCTGGGCGTTTTCCAACCATGACGTGATGCGCCCGGCTTCGCGCTGGGCCGCCGACGAAGCCGACCCGACCGCTTATCTCAAGGTCATCTCGGCATTGCTGATGTCGTTGCGCGGCTCGGTCTGCATCTACCAGGGCGAAGAACTCGGGCTCGGCGAGGCCGATCTGCGCTTCGAGGACCTGCAGGACCCCTATGGCATTCGCTTCTGGCCCGAATTCAAGGGCCGTGACGGCTGCCGCACGCCCATGGTATGGGATGGCAGCGCCAGGAATGGCGGCTTCTCCCAGGCAAAGCCCTGGCTGCCGGTGCCAGCCAAGCATCTGTCAAAGGCGGTCAACGTGCAGCAAGGTGACCAAACCTCCCTGCTCGAGCATTACCGGCGCTTTCTTGCCTTCCGCCGCGCCCATCCGGCGCTGGCCAAGGGCGACATCACCTTCATCGAAAGCCAGGGCGACACCGTCGCCTTCACGCGCCGGGCGGGCAATGAGGAGGTCGTCTGCGTCTTCAATCTGGCTGCCGCGCCGGCGAAGGTTGACCTCGGCAACCGAACCCTGCAACCTTTGGCGGGACACGGGTTTTCCGTGCAGGCGGGCACCGGCTCGATCGAACTCGGCGGTTACGGCGCCTGGTTCGGGCGCATAGGCTGAAACATCCGAAGAATCACTGGAGGAAATCAATGGCCGATGTCAATTTGAGGCAAGTGAAGAAGTCCTACGGGAATCTCAACATTCTCCACGGCATCGACCTCGACATCAAATCGGGCGAGTTCATCGTCTTCGTCGGTCCGTCGGGCTGCGGCAAGTCGACCTTGCTGCGCTCTATCGCTGGGCTCGAGGAAATCACCTCGGGTGAACTCAGGATCGACGGCCAGGTGGTCAACGACGTGCCGCCGTCGAAGCGCGGCATCGCCATGGTGTTCCAGTCCTACGCGCTCTATCCGCACATGACCGTCTACGACAACATGGCCTTCTCGATGAAGATCGGCAAGGAAAGCAAGGCCGAGATCGACAAGCGGGTGCGGCAGGCCGCCGAAATCCTGCAGCTGACCAAATATCTCGACCGCCTGCCCAAGGCGATGTCGGGCGGCCAGCGCCAGCGTGTCGCCATCGGCCGCGCCATCGTGCGCAATCCGAAAGTGTTCCTGTTCGACGAGCCGCTGTCGAACCTTGACGCGGCACTGCGCGTCGCCACGCGCATCGAGATCGCCAAGCTCAAGGAATCCATGCCCAACACGACCATGATCTACGTCACGCACGACCAGGTCGAGGCGATGACGCTGGCCGACCGCATCGTCGTGCTCAAGGACGGCCACATCGAGCAGGTCGGCACGCCGATGGAGCTCTACAAGAACCCCGGCAACCTCTTCGTCGCCCAGTTCATCGGCTCGCCGGCCATGAACATCCTGCCGGCGACGGTCGACAAGACGGGCAACCCAACCATCATCAGCCATGTCGGCGGACGCAAGGCGACGGTACCGATCGCGACGCCTGCCTCGGCAAAGGGAGCGGCGGTCAGCTTCGGCGTGCGGCCGGAAGATCTCGCGATCGCCAGTGGTAGCGACTATCTGTTCGAGGGGACGGTCGATTATCTCGAGCAGCTCGGCGAGGTCCAGCTGGTCTATATCGACATCGGCCGGGCCGACCTGCCGCTGGTGACCAAGTTGCCGGGCAATGTCGAGGTCAAGCGCGGCTCGACGTTGCGGCTGACCGCCAATGCCGGCGACCTTCATATCTTCGATGCCGACGGTCGCTCCTTTGCCTTGCACGAAGTCGAAGCAAAGGCGGCCTGAGACCAACTGTTCTCGACAACGCAAAAAGAGCGGCGGGCATGGCCCGCCGCTCTTCTTTGTCTATGTCTATGGTCCGGATCTGTTAGTTGTTGCCGAACAGATTGCGATCGGCACCCTGATGGGCCGGCTTCTGCACGTCGCCGGACGAATTGAGCAGCTTGTAGACGGGCGAGTCGCTGTTGCGGATCGAACCCGTATGCGACGTGTCGACATTGACGGTCGACGACGCAGTGGGCTGATTGGCGCCATTGGAGCCATAGTTGTCGCTGCCGGCGAAGGCGTTGCCGGAGAGGGCCAGAACGGCGGCGGCAGCAATGAGGATCTTGTTCATTTTAAGTACTCCTGATTTCTTGAATTCCACGAGCGGCGGGCTAGCCCGCCGCTCGTGGACGGGCCGTTAACGGCCGAAGAGGTTGCGATCGCTGCCCTGCTGGGCAGGCGCCTGCGTGGCCGAAGCCGACTTGCCGATCGACGCTGTGTTCGAGTTGTCGGTCGAAGTGACAGCGGCCTGGTCGGCGCCGCTCGAACCGTAATTGTCACTGCCGGCGAAGGCGCTGCCGGAGAGGGCCAGGACGGCGGCGGCAGCAATGAGGATCTTGTTCATTTTAAGTACTCCTGAATTTGTGGCATCCACCGGCGCGGCAGGGTCGCCCCGCCGCGTGCCCGGGATCGGCTGTTAGTTGTTGCCGAAGAGGTTGTGGTCGGCGCCCGTCACAGGCGCATGAGCAGCCGGCTCCGACTTGCCGGTCGAAGCGGTGTACGAGCTGTCCACGGCTGCTGCGGGCTGATTGGCGCCGTTCGAACCGTAATTGTCGCTACCAGCGAAGGCGCTGCCGGAAATCGCCAGAAGGGCGGCGGCAGTGAGAACAATCTTTTTCATTTTGGGTACTCCAGTATTTTTCCGTCCGTCTAGCGGCGTGTCTTGGGATTAAAATCGCGTCGTTCGGACAGCCCCGATGTGGGAGAGCCCCACGGCCGTTTCCAATCACGAAGTTGTTCAGCGTGGACCATGACTCCACTACTTGAAATTGTACCAGGGCTTTCCACATCCGCTCTTTTTCTTCGTGATATCAATTGGTTATCTAAAGCCAACGCCTCGATCATCAACTGTGTCGGAGGCTCGGCGTTCACACCGTCTTGCACGCACCGTCAACAGAAACGAACCGTTCGGTTCGATTTTAGACTCTGCTAATAGTCACTTTTTGAAACCGTTAACCTTCTCGTCCGCGGCAAAGGGGTCGAAAACGGTGCCGGCGCGTCTGCCGACGGAGGTCGATTCCAACGGCTACGACCCTGTCACGACGATCCAGCGTGCGTGTCGCGCCGCATGGATGCGATGTCGCTTTCGTGCCGATGTCGCAAAGCCTGTCGTGATTAGATCAGGCATCTCAGGTGCCGCTGCGTGACGACGGAGCGGAGAATTGGGAAGCCGGTCAGATTCCGGCGCTGCCCCCGCAACGGTGGTGGAGTTCAAGTCGCAACGGGAGACCACTGGGCGAAGGCCTGGGAAGGTGTCGCGATGGTCCGCAAGGACAACTCCAGAGCCCGGAAACCAGCCCGAGATGGCTAGAACTCGACTGATCGCGGTGGGCGGTCAAGAGGCGGATGGTGTTTGTCCGGCTTTTTGCCGATCTGCGTCCAGTCCTTCCTCAATCACCACCAGTTCAGTCCTTGAAACTGAGGACAGGACATGGACGCGCGCAACGACATGCTGAGGCTCTTGAACAGCCGCAAACAAGGCTTTTCGCTGGAACAGCCCTTTTACACCGACCCGGACTACTTCAAGCTGGACATGGAGCTGATCTGGTATCGCGACTGGCTGTTCATCGGCCATGATTGCGAATTGCCCAAGCCGGGCAGCTTCATCACCGTGCAGATCGGCGATTATCCGGTCGTGCTGGTGCGCGATCAGCAGGGCAAGATCAACGCCTTCCATAATTCCTGCCGCCATCGCGGCAGCCGCGTCTGCAACACCGACAAGGGCATGGCCGCCAAACTGGTCTGTCCCTATCACCAGTGGACCTACGAGCTCGACGGCCGGCTGCTGTTCGCCCGCCAGATGGCCGATGGGTTCGACAAGAGCCAGTTCGGGCTGAAGCCGGTCGCCTGCGAAAGCGTCGCCGGCTATGTCTTCATCTGCCTGGCCAAGGAGCCCGCCGACTTCGCGCCGATGCGGGCGATGATCGAGCCCTATCTGAAGCCGCACCGGCTCAGCGAGGCCAAGATCGCCTTCGAGAGCACGATCATCGAGAAGGGCAACTGGAAGCTGGTCTGGGAAAACAACCGCGAATGCTATCATTGTGCGGGCAATCATCCGGAGCTGTGCAAGACCTTCCCGGAAGCACCGACCGTGACCGGCGTGCAAGGGGCCGACAGCGATCCGGAGATGCTGGCGCACTGGGCGAAATGCGAGGCTGCTGGCCTACCCAGCAAATTCCGCATCGACCCGGCCGGGCAATACCGCGCCACCCGCGCGCCGCTGCTGCGCGATGCCCAGAGCTACACGATGACCGGCAAGCGGGCGGTGAAGAAGAACCTGTCCGACAGCGTCTCGGGCGACCGGATCGGCACGCTGATGCACTATCACTACCCGACAACCTGGAATCATATCCTCATCGACCATGCCGTCACCTTCCGCGTGCTGCCGGTCAGCGCCACGGAGACGGCGGTGACGACCAAATGGCTGGTACACAAGGATGCGGTCGAGGGCGTCGACTACGATCTCGCCGAACTCACCCATGTCTGGACCGAAACCAACGACCAGGATCGCCGCATCGTCGAAGAGAACGCCTTCGGTATCCTATCGCCCGCTTACGAGCCCGGCCCCTATTCCGAGCTGCATGAGGGCGGTGTGATCCAGTTCGTCGACTGGTATGCCCGCTTCATCGGACCGCGCCTTGCCGAAGGTGGCCGGCCTGCGCTGCGCAGCGTCGCATGAGAGGCTGAGGGATGAATGCGATGACCGACCTTGGCCTTTATCGTCATCTCGACCAGATGGCGCCCTGGAACGACAGGCTGCAGGTGCTGGAAGTGACCGGCGTCAGCGACGAGGCGCCGGACGTGAAGACCTTCACCTTCCGGTCCGACAACCAGACCTGGTTCCGCTACAAGCCAGGCCAGTTCGTGACGCTGGAACTGCCGACGCCGGACGGACCGCTGATGCGTACCTATACGCTGTCGTCCTCGCCGTCGCGGCCGTTCTCGATCGCGGTGACGGTGAAGGCGCAGGCGGGCAGCGTCGGCACACGCTGGATGTTCGGTCACCTGGCGCCGGGCTCGCACGTCAAGGCCTATGGACCAGGCGGCGACTTTTCACTGCACAGCCATCCGGCGGCGAAGTATCTGTTCGTCTCGGCCGGTTCCGGCGTGACGCCGATGATGTCGATGCTGCGCTGGCTGAACGACTGCGCGCCATGGACCGATGTCGGCTTCGTCAACTGCGCGCGGCGCCCGGAAGAGATCATCTTTCGCAAGGAGCTCGAGCTGCTCGGTGGCCATATGCCGGGCCTGTCGCTCGGCTTCATGATCGAGGAGCGGTCGAGCCGCGAGGGCTGGTACGGCCATATGGGCCGCATCGACGCCATCCGGCTGCCGCTCCTGGCACCCGATTTCCGCGAACGCGAAATCTTCTGCTGCGGCCCAGATCCCTTCATGCGCGCCGTGCGCGGCATGCTGGAAGCCGCCGGCTTCGACATGACAAAGTACCATCAGGAGAGCTTTGCCGCACCGACCGTGGAGGAAATCCCGGCGCCGTTCGCGGCGCCGGCGCAGGACGGTGTGGCTATCCCCGTCGAAGCCGCGACGCCGATCCGATTCGCGCTTTCGGATGTCGACGCCGAATGCGTCGCCGGCCAGACCGTGCTGCAGACGGCGCGTGCCTCGGGCGTGCGGATACCGGCGGCCTGCGAATTCGGCCTGTGCGGAACCTGCAAGGTGAAGAAAGTCTCCGGCAGCGTCGAGATGAGCCACAATGGCGGCATCCTCGATCATGAGGTCGACGATGGCTTCATCCTGGCCTGTTGTTCCAAGCCATTGTCGTCGCTGGAAATCGAGGCTTGATACCGAACTGATCGCAGAAATGGTCGGCACCTTGCCGGCACAGCTTGCCTTGCCGGGATATCGTTTTCGAATCCCTCGATGGCGAGGCCGTGGTGCTCAACCTTGCCAATGGCAAATATTTCGGCCGTCGCGGCAGTTCCGCCAATGGGACGATCAGGCGACGGTCGCCGCCTATGGCGCATTGCCTTTCCAGCTTGTCTCGGCGGAATTCTTGCTCATTGGCTGATAACGGGAAGGCGCCACGATGCGCGATTAACAGCCCTTTAGGTAATCCCCGCTAGCTTTCAGGGTCAGTTCCAGCGATTTCGGGGGCAGCGGGTGATCGATGTGAGCACTGCCGTGGGGCGGCACCGGTGGCACCTATCTCGATGCTGCTTGATACGCTGGGCGCGACCGCACGATCGGCTTCTGCTTTCGACCACATCGGCTCGGGTTCCTCAATTACAGAGGCAGGCGTAGCTGTGCTCCCAGGATTTCGTCGTTCTGCGTAAAAGTGATGTTTGTTGGAGCGGTCCCGAGCGTGGCAAATGTAAGAAACATCAATACCGCGACTGGCTTTGCGTCTTCGATCGGAAGCTTGTCAGCGGTCTGGCTTGTTGCGACCGTGGTGGTGTTCTCGCTTTTTATGCCATGGGCAGCCGGCGACAATACCGATGTTAGCTGGCTCATTCTTATCTGCGAAAAGGTTCTTGATGGCCAGAAGCTCTATGTCGATATTCTAGAAACCAATCCACCTTTTTCCGTCGCCCTCTATATTGGGCCGGTATGGCTGTCTCAAAGGCTCGGCATTTCGCCGGAATCGGCGATTGAATTCTTTATTTATATGGTTTTTTTCGTTTCAATTGCGCTGTCGGCGGTCGTCATCGAGCGAAGCCGAATTTTCGTCGATGTGAAGACGCAATGGATATATCCCGCGCTAGCGGTTTTGCTTCTCATCATGCCTGGTAATGTTTTCGGCCAGCGCGAGCACATTGGCACGATGTTGTTCATGCCGATGCTGTTCCTGATGATGTGGCGGATTGAACCCCGTGCGGCTGCATCGGTTCCTCTTAGCCTTGCCGTGGCGGTCGGCCTAGCGGGAAGTGTGCTGGTTCTGGTCAAACCACATTGGGCAGCTGGCATCGTACTGCCCTATCTCTTTATCGCTTGGCGCAAACGCTCGGCAATGGCGTGCTTGACTGCCGAAAACGTCGTCATCTTCACAGTTTGCGCTGCCTATCTCGTCAGCGTGTATATATGGTTTCCCGAATTTCTTGGCGCCTTCCTACAATTGCTGCTACGCTACTATGTCAGCCTGCGAGCCAACGTAAACATTTTCGCCGCATTGCCGAGTTTTACGGTCTTTGTCGTTTTCGCGGTCTTCCAGATGCGTAGATCAGTCTGGCGAGACGACGTTGCGCTGGCGGTGGCGAGTGCCGCTGGCTTCTTCGTCTCCATGCTTTACCTGGGAAAATACTGGCCCAATCACCAGTATCCTTATCAGGCTACGTTGCTGGTCGCGATGCTGCTGGCAGTGGCATCGCGATGGAGAATGGCGCTTGGTCTTACAAATACAGAGGCTGCTTCCGAGGTAGCCAGCGTCAGGCTCCACGCCGCAGCCGCGCTGGCTGTGATCGTTGCACTTTCGGTGATGCACCACCAGTCTTACCAGTTGCCTGAGAAAAGCCTGGTCGATGCCATCAAGAGCCGTTATGCCTCGCCTTCGGTCGTCCAGGTCAGTTCCGACCTGTCAGTCGGCAATCCGCTGACAAGGATGACCAACGGTCGCTGGCTGTCGGCCTATGCTCATGATTGGGTTGGCACCTATGCGCTTTGGGGACTGATGCGGGGTGAGTACCAAGGCGAGGACGAGCGCATCGCGCGGCAGGACCTTGATAGTTATACTCGCTACGTCAATTCCCTGATCCGGGACAACAGGCCCGATATCATCCTGATGGATCGGCTAAACAAGAAAAAATCAGCGTGGCCGCTGACGGCGAACTTTCCGCCAATTTGGATCGTGTGGATGCGCCAGAATGCGGATTTCCAAATCTTGATGGAGGATTATGAGGAAATCGCGAGTGGGGACTATATTGAAGTCTATGCGCGGCGCTCGGATGCCCATAGCTCGCTCACTCAGGCTTCGTCACCCGCCGCAGCGTCAGATTGATCCTGCCGCCGTTCTTGAGCAGCGCCGAGGTCGAAGGATAGATGCGGTCGACGCCATGGAAGGCAAGACGGCCCTCGCCGCCAAGCACGACGACATCGCCGCTCTTCAGCCTGAACGATTTGGTGGCGCCATCGCGCGTTGTCTGGCCAACCCTGAACAGGCAGTCGTCGCCCAGCGAGACCGAGACGACCGGTGCCGAGAAATCGGCCTCGTCGCGATCCTGATGCAGGCCCATCTTCGCGTCGGCCGTGTAGAAATTGATCAGGCAGGCCTGCGGTGGATTCGGATAGCCCGACACCTGCCGCCACAGGTCGAGCAGGCTGTCGGGGATAGGCGGCCAAGGCTCTCCGGTCAGCGGATGCATCGGCTGGTAGCGATAGCCGCGTTCCTTGTCGGTGACCCAGCCGAGCGGACCGCAATTGGTCATGCGCACGCTCATCTCCTTGCCGGTCCGCGGCATGGCCGGCACGAACAGCGGCGCTTGCTGGACGATGCTCCTCACCTCCTCGACCAGTGTCTCCTGGACGGCGCGGGACAGATGGGCCGGCATGTGGCGGACGCCCTTGGGCAGAACGAGCATGGATTTGGCTCACCTCGCGGATGTTCGGAGCCGCAAGATGCCATCATCACAGGCATGGGGCGATCCGAAAACCGTCGTCGATCTCCCTGAAAATTACGGAAGCGGGAATGGGCGGTGAATTCGCGTTTCCCAATTGGCCAAAGGCGGTTGACGGACAAAGAATGGGAGACCGATTGTACACATGATAGTGGTGCTTAATCGTTTTCCACCCGGCCGCGCAGCTTCTTGATCGTGCCGCGTCCCGCCTTGCTCTTCAGCCGTCGCTCGACCGCGCCTTTCGACGGCCGTGTCTTCTTGCGCGGCGGCGGCGGTGGTTCGGCGGCCTTGGCCACCAGTGCCGCGAGCCTCGCCCGCGCATCGGCGCGGTTCTGTTCCTGGGTTCGGAAGCGCCCGGCCTCGATGACGATGACACCGTCCTTGGTGGCGCGCTGGCCGGCAAGTTTTATGGTCCGCTCGCGCACGCGCTCCGACAGGCCCTCCGCGTTCTGCGCGTCGAAGCGAAGCTGCACCGCCGTCGCCACCTTGTTGACATTCTGGCCGCCGGGACCGGACGAGCGGATGAAATCCTCGTGCAGGTCGCCCGGGCGGATCACGGCTTCGCCCGATATGATGATGTCGTCGTCGATCGGCATGCCGCAGTCATGGCGCGGCGGACCGAAAAAGAAAAGGCCCGATCGAAACCGGGCCTTCAATGGTGCTGAGTGACAACGATGCCCTGGCGATTACTCCGCCGCTACCTGCATGTGGGGCGCCGCGCCCATGACGGTTGCATCGACATGCGGTTCGAATTTCTCGAAATTGACGGCGAACATGCCGACCAGCCTTGCCGCCTGCAGGTCGTAGGCAGCCTTGTCGGTCCAGGTCGAGCGCGGGTCGAGAATGGCGCTGTCGACGCCAGGCACGGCCTCCGGCACCTCGAAGCCGAAATTGGCGTCGGTGCGGAACCTGGCCGTCTTCAGCGAACCGTCGAGGGCGGCGGCGAGCAAGGCGCGCGTCGCCTTGATCGGCATGCGCCTGCCGGTGCCATGGGCGCCGCCGGTCCAGCCGGTGTTGACCAGCCAGCAATCGGCGCCGTGGCGGGCGATCAGCTCGCGCAGAAGATTGCCGTATTCCGAGGGATGGCGCGGCATGAACGGCGCGCCGAAGCAGGTCGAGAAGGTCGCCTCGGGCTCGGTCACGCCCTTTTCCGTTCCGGCCACCTTGGCCGTATAGCCGGAGAGGAAATGATACATCGCCTGCGCCGGCGTCAGCCTGGCGATCGGTGGCATCACGCCGAAAGCGTCGGCGGTCAGCATGATGATGTTTTTCGGGTGATTGGCGCGCCCGGTCTTCGAGGCATTGGGGATGAAGTCGAGCGGATAGGCGCAGCGTGTGTTTTCGGTGAGCCGGCCGTCATTGAAATCCGGCACGGCATCGGCGTCGAGCACGACGTTTTCCAACACGGTGCCGAAGCGCTGCGTGGTGGCGAAGATCTCCGGCTCGGCTTCCGCCGACAGCTTGATGGTCTTGGCGTAGCAGCCGCCTTCGAAATTGAAGATGCCGTGCGGACCCCAGCCGTGCTCATCGTCGCCGATCAATGTGCGCGACGGATCGGCCGACAGCGTGGTCTTGCCGGTGCCCGAGAGGCCGAAGAAGATGGCGGCATCGCCGGCCGGTCCCTCATTGGCCGAGCAGTGCATCGGCATCACGCCCTTCTCCGGCAGGAGGTAGTTGAGCATGGTGAACACCGACTTCTTCATCTCGCCGGCATAGGAGGTGCCGCCGATCAGCACGATCTTGCGTGTCAGGTCGACGGCGATCACCGTCTCGGTGCGGCTGCCGTGGCGGGCGGGATCGGCACGGAAGGACGGCAGGTCGATGATGGTCATCCCGGGCACGAACCGTTCGAGTTCGGCCGCGTCGGGACGGATGAGCAGGTTGCGGATGAACAGCGAGTGCCAGGCAAATTCGGTGATCACCCTGGTGGGCAGCTTGAGCTCCGCGTCGGCGCCGCCGACCAGATCCTGCACGTAAAGATCCTTGTCCGCGGCGTGGGCCTGGAAATCGGCGAGCAGAACGTCGAATTGGGTCGGCGAGATCGCCTTGTTGTTGTCCCACCAGACTTGCGGTTCGGTGGCACCGTCGCGAACGACGAACTTGTCCTTGGGCGAGCGACCGGTGTGCTGTCCGGTCTCGGCGACAAGCGCGCCATGCGCGGTCAGGCGGGCTTCACCGCGCCGGATCGCTTCCTCGTAAAGGGCAGCCGCACCGAAGTTATAGCGCACCACGCCGGAGGTTTTCAGACCGATACGATCGATCGCGCAGGCAGGATTGCGTTTGCCGACTTCCGACATTGGTGACCCTTCTCAAGATTTGCCGCATCTTTACCGGCATATTTCCGGCACACCTGCTAAGCAGGCCAAGATGGTCAGAACCAGAAAAGCCAAATGATATCAAATCATTAATCGATTTAAAAATTTTGAAAGTTGTTTAAATCGTTTATATATGCAAAAAGTTTCGTGGTTGCCCAAAGGATTGGCGGTTATCGTTCGTCCAATCCGTGTCGAGGTAGGATTGTGGCCGCCGGCACGCCGCTCGTGACAGCGGACAAGGCCTATGCCACATTTTGTACCTAATTTGTCCTGCAAAAGCCCCTTCTCTTACGACAGAAGGGACAGCTCATGAGGGAGCCGCTTGAAATGGCAACAATCGCGCTTGTCGATGACGACCGCAACATTCTGACATCGGTGTCGATCGCCCTCGAATCCGAGGGGTATCGTGTCGAGACCTATACGGATGGTGCGTCCGCGCTGGAAGGCCTGGCGGCCCGGCCGCCGAACCTCGCCATCCTCGACATCAAGATGCCGCGCATGGACGGCATGGAACTTCTGCGCCGGATGCGCCAGAAATCCGACCTGCCGGTGATCTTCCTCACCTCCAAGGACGACGAGATCGATGAATTGTTCGGCCTCAAGATGGGCGCCGACGACTTCATCCGCAAGCCGTTCTCGCAGCGCCTGCTGGTCGAGCGGGTGCGCGCGGTATTGCGCCGGGCCAGCGCCCGCGAGGCCGCGGCAAAAGCGCCCAGCCAGCAGGCCCGCTCGCTCGAGCGCGGCCAGCTCGTGATGGACCAGGAACGCCATACCTGCACTTGGAAAGGCGAGCCGGTGACGCTCACCGTCACCGAGTTCCTGATCCTGCATTCGCTGGCGCAACGCCCCGGTGTGGTAAAAAGCCGTGATGCGCTGATGGATTCGGCTTATGATGAGCAGGTCTATGTCGATGACCGCACGATCGACAGCCACATCAAGCGGCTGCGCAAGAAGTTCAAGGCCGTCGACGACGACTTCGAGATGATCGAAACCCTTTACGGAGTCGGATACCGGTTCCGCGAAGCATAATTTGATGTATGTCGACCAAAAGCGGTCCCGGGCTCGGGACTGCGACATGCATCAAACCAAGGACTAGCGGGAGCTGCTATTCGATGGCAGTGGAAGCACAGCGAGGCAGGTCGACGGGCGCCGCCAGGCGGCCGTCGCGCATCATGCCTTCCTTCGTGTCGAAAATCACGGTGCCGATGCGCCGGTTCCTCGGCCACCACATCTTTTCCAGCCTGACGCGGCGTATCCTCTTCCTCAACCTTGCCGGCCTGGCTGTCCTGGTCACCGGCATCCTCTACCTCAACACCTTCCGCGACGGGCTGATCGACGCGCGCGTGGAAAGCCTGATGACGCAAGGCGAGATCATCGCCGGCGCCATCGCGGCGTCGGCGACGGTCGAGACGGATTCGATCAGCATCGACCCGGAAAAGCTGCTCGAGCTGCAGGCCGGCGAAAGCCTGGGACCTGGCTCGGACCAACTCGACAATCTGGATTTTCCGATCAACCCAGAGCGCGTGGCGCCGGTGTTGCGGCGGCTGATCTCACCGACCCGCACCCGTGCCCGCATCTACGACCGCGATGCCAACCTGCTATTGGATTCGCGCCATCTCTATTCGCGCGGTCAGATCCTGCGCTACGACCTGCCGCCGGTCGAAGAGGAAGAGCCCGACCTCGTCGAGCGCATCCAGAAGTTCATCTTCGACTTCTTCCGCAACACTGACCTGCCGGTCTATCATGAGCAGCCTGGCGGCAACGGCGCCGCCTTCCCCGAAGTGGTCAAGGCGCTTACCGGCAGCCCGTCGACCATCGTGCGCGTCTCCGAGCAGGGCGAGCAGATCGTCTCAGTGGCGGTGCCGATCCAGCGTTTTCGCGCCGTTCTCGGTGTGCTGATGCTGTCGACCGAAGGCGGCGACATCGACAAGATCGTCGCCGCCGAACGCAAGGCGATCCTGCGCGTCTTCGGCATCGCGGCGCTCGTCACCGCCATCCTGTCCATGCTCCTGGCCTCCACCATCGCCAACCCGCTGCGCCGATTGTCGGCCGCTGCCGTACGGGTCAGGCGCGGCGTCAAGAGCCGCGAGGAAATCCCCGACTTTTCCGACCGCCAGGACGAGATCGGCAATCTGTCGGTCGCCGTGCGCGACATGACCAACGCGCTCTATGCGCGCATCGAGGCGATCGAGAGTTTCGCCGCCGATGTGTCGCATGAGCTGAAGAACCCGCTGACGTCGCTGCGCAGTGCCGTCGAAACATTGCCGCTCGCGAAGAACGACACCTCACGCGCACGTCTGATGGAGATCATCCAGCATGACGTCAAACGGCTGGACCGTCTCATCACCGACATTTCCGACGCCTCCCGCCTCGACGCGGAACTGGCGCGCGAAGATGCCGGCACCGTCGACCTGAAGAAATTCGTCACCGACCTCGTCGCTGTTTCGCGTGAAACGACGCGCAACAAGAAGGCGGTCGAGATCGAGCTCAAGATTGCCAAGCTGCCGCAGGGCGCCAAGGGCTATGTCGTCGTCGGCCATGATCTGCGCATCGGCCAGGTCATCACCAACCTGATCGAGAACGCCCGCTCGTTCGTGCCCGAGGACCATGGCCACATCAGCCTGTCGCTGGGGCGCGCCGGCAAGTTCAACATCCTGACCATCGACGACAATGGCCCCGGCATCCGCGCCGACAACATCGACCGCATCTTCGAACGCTTCTATACCGATCGGCCCGCCGGCGAGGCGTTCGGCCAGAATTCGGGGCTTGGCCTGTCGATCTCCAGGCAGATCGTCGAGGCCCATGGCGGCACGCTGACCGCCGAAAACATCCCCGGCACCAAGCCCGGCGAGATCAAGGGTGCGCGCTTCGTCGTGACGCTGCCGGCCGAGGGATGATCGCCGATCGTTATGGATTGCGACGTGCGGCCTGAGAACGTTCACGCCACGGCACTGCTGATCGGCGAGCGCGGCATCTTCATCACCGGGTCGTCCGGGTCGGGCAAGACGACGCTGGCGCTGACGCTGATCGGCCATTGCATGCGGCGCGGATTGTTCTCGCGGCTCGTCGGCGACGATCAGCTCTTCGTCGAAGCCCATGCGGGGCGGCTGGTGTGCCGTGCGCCCGCCACCATCGAGGGCCTGGCCGAAGTACCGGGACTTGGGCCACGGCCTCTGCCGTTCGAGCCGGCCTGCGTCGTCGACCTGCATGTGCGGCTGTTGCCGGCCGCCGAAATCGCACGCTTCCAGGAGGACGTCCGCGACGACCTCGCCGGCTGCACGGTGGCGTGCATCGATCTGGGCGAGCGCAATGTCGCGGTTGCCTTGCCCGCCGTGATGGCACGGCTATCGATCGCGCCTTTTCTATGATCCGCCCTGGGTTTTTTGCTGCAATGCGTCAAAATGGCATGGGCCGGCGCAATTTTGGGCTTGTCAACGGGCCGCGCGTCGACAAGATAGCGCTCCCGCCGCCTGGAATGGCTGGCGAACATAAAATGCGCCTGTGAAGCGGCGATGACGGGAGCCACCAAAGAATGATCGGACTCGTGCTTGTAACGCACGGTCAACTGGCCACCGAGTTCAGACATGCCGTCGAACATGTCGTCGGGCCACAAGACAATTTCGAAACCGTGGCGATCGGTGCCGACGACGATATGGAGCAGCGTCGCCGCGACATCGTCGACGCGGTCGCCCGTGTCGATACGGGAGCAGGTGTGATCGTGTTGACCGACATGTTCGGCGGCACGCCATCCAACCTTGCAATCTCGGTGATGGAGTCCGGCCGAACCGAAGTGATCGCCGGCATGAACCTGCCGATGCTGATCAAGCTGTCGTCGATCCGCAAGGGCGACAACATGGCGGCGGCGCTCGATGAAGCGCAGGCCGCGGGCCGCAAATACATCAACGTCGCCAGCCAGCTTCTGAGCAGTAAATGAACGCGATATCCCCGGAAAAAGACCAGATCGTCCGGGAGTTTCCGATCGTCAACCAGCGCGGGTTGCATGCGCGCGCTTCGGCGAAGTTCGTCCAGCTTGCCAGCGGCTTCAACGCTTCGGTCCATGTCGAGAAGGACGGCGTCAGGGTCGGCGGCACCTCGATCATGGGCCTGATGATGCTGGCCGCCAGCCCGGGATACTCGATCCGCGTCACTGCCAGCGGCCCGGAGGCGCTCGAGGTCATGGATGCGCTGGAGCAGCTTGTCGCCTCCCGTTTCGGCGAAGAGTGCTGACCCCGAGTCAGTCCTCCGAGACATGCACGAATAAAGATTTCTTTATATCCCATTGTCGTGTGAAGCCTGATCTGCTAGGCAGGCCGGCAATTCGCGCCTTGGAAATGTCTTCCGGCACGGGCGCATCCGCTAAAAATTCGCATAACAATTCGTATCGGAGCACTGCCATGACGGGTAGCAAAGACTATGTGGTCGCCGACATCTCGCTTGCCGGCTGGGGCCGCAAGGAACTCGATATCGCCGAAACCGAAATGCCGGGCCTGATGGCCTGCCGCGAGGAATTCGGCGCCAAGCAGCCGCTCAAGGGCGCGCGCATCACCGGTTCACTGCACATGACCATCCAGACAGCGGTGCTGATCGAGACGCTGAAGGTGCTCGGCGCCGACATACGCTGGGCATCCTGCAACATCTTCTCGACCCAGGACCACGCCGCCGCGGCCATCGCCGAGGCCGGCATTCCGGTCTTCGCCGTCAAGGGCGAGAGCCTCGAGCAGTACTGGGACTACACCGACAGGATCTTCCAGTGGGCCGATGGCGGCCTCTCCAACATGATCCTCGATGATGGCGGCGACGCCACCATGTACATCCTGATCGGCGCCCGCGCCGAGGCCGGCGAGGACGTGCTGTCCAATCCGCAGAGCGAGGAAGAGGAATACTTCTACGCCCAGGTGAAAAAGCGCCTGAAGGCTTCGCCGGGCTTCTTCACCAAGCAGAAGGCGGCGATCCGCGGCGTCACCGAAGAGACGACGACCGGCGTCAACCGGCTGTACCAGTTGCAGAAGAAGGGCCTGCTGCCCTTCCCGGCCATCAACGTCAACGATTCGGTCACCAAGTCGAAGTTCGACAACAAATATGGCTGCAAGGAATCGCTGGTCGACGGCATCCGCCGCGGCACCGATACGATGATGGCCGGCAAGGTCGCGGTCGTCTGCGGCTATGGCGACGTCGGCAAGGGCTCGTCGGCCTCGCTCAAGGGCGCGGGCGCCCGCGTCAAGGTCACCGAGGTCGATCCGATCTGCGCGCTGCAGGCGGCGATGGACGGCTTTGAAGTGGTCACGCTGGAAGATGCGGCACCGACCGCCGACATCGTCATCACCACCACCGGCAACAAAGATGTCGTCACCCTCGACCATATGCGCTCGATGAAGGACATGGTGATCGTCGGCAACATCGGCCATTTCGACAACGAGATCCAGGTCGCATCGCTGCGCAATCTGAAGTGGACCAATGTCAAGCCGCAGGTTGACATGATCACCTTCCCCGACGGCAAGCGGATGATCCTCCTGTCGGAGGGCCGCCTGCTCAATCTCGGCAACGCCACCGGCCATCCGAGCTTCGTCATGTCGGCGTCCTTCACTAACCAGGTGCTGGCGCAGATCGAGCTGTTCACCAAGGGTGAGCAGTACCAGAACCAGGTCTATGTGCTGCCCAAGCATCTCGACGAGAAGGTGGCGCGCCTGCATCTCGACAAGCTCGGCGCCCGCCTGACCGAGCTATCGGGCGAGCAGGCCGCCTATATCGGCGTCACGCCGCAGGGCCCGTTCAAGCCGGAACACTACCGCTATTAACCAAAGCCGAATTTACTACAAGATATTGATGCCGGGCGATTGACTTTTCGCCCGGCATTATTTTTGCGTCGAATGATTCTTCACGCCGATTCCAGCAGGCGCTATTGTTGTGATTCGCGGGTCCAGGGGCGAGGACCGGCGCACGCGTCAGGGCGGTCTTGCATTCAGGCGGCGAAGAGGACCAAGACATGCCGGGGGAAAACCCGCTTCACGCGGGACAGGCCGTTTCCGGCGGCCACGACGATTCGGTGACCAGAGGCTCCGCGGCATGGCGCGGGCGCCGTTCGTGGCGTGGCCGCGCGGGACTGCTGCTTGCCGGCTCCACGCTTGCCAGTCCGTTGCTTGGCGGCGCCGCACGCGCCCAAGGCGCCGATGCGGCCGCAGCCAGCCTTTCGGTCAGCACGATCGAGGTCATGCAGCTCGCCGTCTTTGCCGGGGTGATGGGAGCGGCATTCCTGTCGGCCATCTTTCTCATTCGCGAACGGGCACGCACGTCGGCGGAGAATGTCGACCTGAGAAGCCGTATTGCCGACGTCAACGCGGCGCTGCGCCGCTCGGAGGCGCTGCTCAATCTGCGCGACCAGCGTGTGGTCATCTGGGCCTCGGAAAACAAGAAGCCCGAACTGATCGGCACATTGCCGGTCGAAAGCGGCGCACCCGAGGAGCGGGCGGCATTCCTGGCCTTCGGCCGCTGGCTGATGCCGCGTTCGGCGGCAGCACTCGAACATGCCGTCGCCGGGTTGCGCGAAAAGGGCAAGCCCTTCGACCTCGTCATCGAATCCCAGACTGGTGCCCCGCTCGAAGTGCATGGCCGCAAGAGTGCCGCGCATATCCTGGTGCGGTTTGTTTCGCTTTCCGAAATGCAGCGCAGCCAGGCGCGACTGAAAATCGACAACCAGCGGCTTGCCGCCGACCATGAGACGATGATCGGCCTGATCGGGGCGCTGAAGATGCCGGCGTGGTTGCGTGACGAGCATGGCCGCCTGAAATGGGTTAACCGGGCCTATGCCGATGCGGTCGAAGCCGAGAGCGCTGAAGCTGCCGTGCGGGACACCAAGGAGTTCCTCGGCGGCCAGGCGCGCGACGCCATCGCCACCCAACACAAAACGCATCCGGTGTTCGAGCAATCGCTTTCGACGGTGATCGAAGGCGACCGCCGCGTGTTCGCGGTGACCGACTTTGCCGGCGCCGACGGTTCGGCCGGCCTTGCCTGCGACACCAGTGCCATCGAGGCCATCCGTGGCGAATATGAGCGGACCGTGCGCAGCCACGCCGATACGCTCGACCAGCTCAACACCGCGGTCGCCATCTTCGACACCGACGAGAAACTGCGCTTCTTCAACCAGGCCTTCCAGAAACTCTGGGGGCTCGACCCGGGCTTCCTGCACAGCGCGCCCGACAATGCCCTTTTGCTCGACCGGCTGCGCAGCGAGGGCAAGATCGCCGAACAGCCGGAATGGCGCCGCTGGAAAGAAGGCCTGCTCGGCGCCTACCGTGCGGTCGAATCTCAGGAACACTGGTGGCACCTGCCCGACGGCAAGACGATCCGTGTCGTCGCCAATCCGCAACCCAAGGGCGGCGTCACCTGGGTGTTCGAGAACCTGACCGAGAAGATGGATCTCGAAAGCCGCTACCGCACCGCGGTCCGGGTCCAGGGCGAAACGCTCGACAATCTCGCCGAAGGCGTCGCGGTGTTCGGCCCCGACGGCCGGCTGCGGCTGTCGAACCCGGCCTTTGCCACGCTGTGGGGACTGGACACGGAAGCCGCCAAGCCCAACGTGCACGTATCGGCCATACGCGAGCTCTCCGAACGGCAAGCGGTCGAGAGCCCCTGGCCCGGCTTCGTCGCCGCCATCACCGGCTTCGACGACGAGCGCCGCGACCGCCACGGCCAGACCGAGCTCAACAACGGCACCGTACTACGATACGCCGTGATCCCGCTGCCCAACGGCCAAGTGATGATGACCTTCGTCGATGTCACCGACAGCGTCCACGTCGAACGCGCGCTCAAGGACAGGAACGAGGCGCTCGAAAAATCAGATCAGCTCAAGAACGAATTCGTCCAGCATGTGTCCTACGAACTGCGTTCGCCGCTGACCAACATCATCGGCTTCACAGAGCTGCTGTCGCTGCCGGCGACCGGACCGTTGACGCAGAAGCAGCGCGAATATGTCGAGCATGTCGGCTCGTCCTCATCGGTGCTGCTGACCATCGTCAACGACATACTCGACCTGGCGACGGTCGATGCCGGCATCATGCAGCTCGACATTTCCGAAGTGCATGTCGATCGCACCATCGCGGCCGCCGCCGAGCTTGTCGCCGACCGGCTGGAGGAGCATTCGATCCGGCTTGCGGTCGACGCCGCCGCAGCGCCGAAGACGTTCCATGGCGATGAAACCCGCATCCGCCAGATCCTCTACAATCTGCTGAGCAACGCCGCCAATTACGCGCCGGAGGCCAGCACCATCCGGCTGGCCTGCCGCCAGCTGGCGGACGGCGTCGAGTTCTCGGTTCATGACGATGGCCCCGGCATGCCGCCCGACGTGCTCGATTCGGTGTTCCGCCGCTTCGAGCCGCGCGCCAATGGCGGCCGCCGGCGCGGCGCTGGCCTCGGCCTGTCGATCGTCAAGAGCTTTGTCGAACTGCATGGCGGCGCCGTTCGCATCGAAACCGGCAGGGACAAGGGCACGACCGTCATCTGCACCTTTCCCGACATGCCGGGTATCCGCGCAGCGGCCGAGTAGCGCGTTCGATGACGGAACCGGTGCTGGAGCGTTTGCTCGCCGACGAGACCCTGACAGCGCGGCTGGGCGAGGATCTGGCGCTGGCGCTGCGCGTGGGCGACGTGCTGGCGCTCGAGGGCGATCTCGGCGCAGGCAAGTCGACGCTGGCAAGAGCAATCATCCGGACGCTGGCCGACGATGCCGGTCTCGAAGTGCCGAGCCCGACCTTCACGCTGGTGCAGAGCTACGACACACGCATGCCGGTCCATCATTTCGATCTCTACCGCCTGTCCTCGGCGTCCGAACTGGACGAACTCGGCGTCGAGGAGGCGCTGGCACAAGGTGCCGCCCTGGTCGAATGGCCGGAACGGGCTGACGGCTATCTGCCCAAAACGACGGTGCTGATCGAACTCGTCCAGCATGGCGAGGGCCGGCTGGCCCGACTGTCGGGGCATGGCGCGACCTTCGACCGTGTCGCGCGCTCGCTGGCCATGCGCGACTTCCTCGAGAGCGCCGGATGGGAGCAAGCGCAGCGCCGGCATTTCATCGGTGACGCCTCGGCCCGTTCGTACGAGATCGTCTCGCTTGCCGGCGAGGCGCCCCGCGTGCTGATGAACTCGCCGCGGCTCGTGCTCGGCCCTCCCGTGCGCAACGGCAAACCCTATGCCGTGATCGCCCACACCGCGCAGTCGGTGTCCGCCTTCGTCGCCATCGACCGTGCGCTGCTGGCCGCCGGGGTCGCGGTGCCCAGGATCGACGCACAGGATCTCGACCAGGGTTTCCTGCTGCTCGAGCACCTGGGCTCGGAAAGCTTCCTCGACGGCAATGGTGAGTCGGTTGCCGAACGTTACGAGGCGGCAGCCGAACTGCTTGCCATGATGCACGGCAAGGCCTGGCCGCACCGGATGGAAGCGGCTCCAGGCGTCGTCCATGAGGTGCCGCCCTTCGACCGTGACGCCATGCTGATCGAGGCGGACCTGCTGATCGACTGGTACGTTCCGGCGATATCGGGCGGCCCGGCGAGCGACGCGCTGCGTTCCGGCTACCACAGGACATGGAACGCGCTTCTCGACCGGCTCAAGGGCAGCGAATACACGCTGATGCTGCGCGACTTCCACTCGCCCAACATCATCTGGCGCGGCGAGCGGTCCGGCCTCGACCGGCTCGGCATCGTCGACGTCCAGGACGCGCTGATCGGGCCCGCCGCCTATGACGTCGCCTCGCTTGCCATGGACGCGCGCGTCACCATGGCACCCGAGATCGAGAAGCGGGCGCTCGATGCCTATGTCGCCGCGCGTCATGCAGCGGGCGACTTCGATGAAGCAGGCTTCCTCGAAGCCTATGCAATCATGGCCGCACAACGCAATTCCAAGATTCTGGGCATTTTCGTGCGCCTCGAAAAACGTGACGGCAAGCCCTATTATCTCAGGCACCTGCCGCGCATCCGCGACTATCTCAGGCGGGCGCTGTCGCACCCCGCCCTCGCCGACCTGCGGGACTTCTACAGCGCGCACGGGCTGCTGGAGGAACGAGCGCTGTGACGACGAGACCGGACACCGCCATCGTTCT
Organism: Mesorhizobium sp. ESP7-2; assembly: GCF_020164715.1. NCBI lineage: Bacteria > Pseudomonadati > Pseudomonadota > Alphaproteobacteria > Hyphomicrobiales > Phyllobacteriaceae > Mesorhizobium > Mesorhizobium sp. ESP7-2. The sequence continues at coordinate 122,779 of NZ_JAIUGQ010000007.1, read as the reverse complement.
TGCCGCCGGCCTCGGCAAGCGCATGCGGCCGATCACCGACACCATCCCCAAGCCGCTGGTCCGCGTCGCCGGCAAGACGCTGCTCGACTGGGGCCTCGACAGCCTGGCCGCGGCCGGCGTCGCCAAGGCGGTGGTCAATGTCCATTACCTTCCCGAACAGATCGTCGCCCATGTCGCCGCGCGCCGCGCGCCGCGCATCGTCATTTCCGATGAGAGCGAACGGCTGCTCGATTCGGCCGGCGGCATCGTCAAGGCGCTGCCGGAGCTCGGCCAGGAGCCGTTCTACATCCTCAACGCCGATACATTCTGGATCGACCGCGGCCCGCTCAATCTCGGGCGGCTCGCCCTTGCATGGGACGCCGCGAAAATGGATATTCTGCTGATGCTGGCGGACCTCCATCAGGCGACAGGACACTATGGCAGCACCGATTTCCTGGTGGCGCCGGATGGTGCCCTGCGGCGTTCGAAGGGTGATCCCGCGGGCCTGATCTATGCCGGCGCCGCGATCATCCATCCGCGCCTGTTCAAGGACGCATCCGCCGAACCGCATTCGCTCAACGCCTATTTCGACAAGGCGATTGCCGCCGGCCGCCTGTTCGGCATGCAGATGCATGGCCACTGGATCACCGTCGGCACGCCCGAGGCCATTCCGCTCGCCGAAGACGCGGTGGCCGGCGCACTCATCGGATTGCAATGAGCGGCTCGAGCCGCGTTTTCTCCATCCCCTCCGGAGCGCCGTTTCTGCCGACGCTGGCCGAGGCGCTGCTTGACGGCCGCCTTGTCCCCGGGTTTCGTTTCGATGGCGACCCGCTCGCGCTGGCCGATGTCACCATCTATGTGCCGACGCGCCGCGCAGCACGGGCCTTGCGCGGCGTCTTCGTCGACAGCCTGAAGGCGCGTGGCGGCGGCGGTTCGGCGATCCTGCCGGTGATCCGCCCGCTCGGCGAATTCGACGAGGACGAGGCCGCATTCGATGCCGAGCCAACCGCGGCAATCGATCTGGCGCCACCGATCGCCGCCACCGAACGGCTGTTGCTGCTGACGCCGCTGGTGCGAGCGTGGAAACGCCGGTTGCCCGCCCATGTCGCGGCCCTCTTCGCCGAGGAGATCGTCGTCCCGGCCTCCACGGCCGACGCGATCTGGCTGGCGCGCGATCTGGCCGGGCTGATGGACGAGATCGAGACGGAAGGCACCGATTGGGCCAAACTCGCCGGCCTGGTGAGCGGCAACCTTGCCGGATGGTGGCAAGTGACGCTCGAATTCCTCGGCATCGTCACCGATGCCTGGCCGAAATTCCTAGAAGAGAGCGACCGCTCCAACCCGGCCGCGCATCGCAGCGCCCTGATCCGTGCCGAAGCGGCGCGGCTGCGGCGCAATCCGCCTGCAGGGCCGGTCATAGCCGCGGGGTCCACCGGCTCCATCCCCGCCACGGCGGAACTGCTTGCGACCATCGCCGGCCTCTCCGGCGGCGCCATCGTGCTGCCCGGGCTGGACCAGATGCTGGACGAAGCCTCCTTCCAGGCGCTCGTCGCACCCGGCGCGCGTCCAGCCGTGCTTGGCCATCCGCAATACGGCCTGGCGAAGCTGATCGGCAAGATCGGCGTGCTGCGCGGCGATGTCGAGGAGATCGGCGCGGCCGAGCCGAAGCTTGCGCTCCGCGCCGCCCTTGTCGGCGAGGCGCTGCGGCCGGCCGAGACCACCGAATTGTGGGCCGAGACGCGAAACGGGTTTTCGGCGTCCGATATTGCCGGCGCCTTCGCCGACGTGACGCTGCTCGAAGCGGCAAGCGAGCGCGACGAGGCCGTCGCGATCGCCGTCGCGCTCAAGCAGGCAGTGGAAGAACCAGGCCAGAGAGCGGCTCTCGTCACCGGCGACCGCGCGCTGGCACGCCGCGTCAGCGTCGAACTCAAGCGCTTCGGCGTCGTTGCAGACGATTCCGGCGGCACGCCGCTTTCCAACACCCCGGCCGCCAGCCTGCTCAGGCTGGCGCTTGAAGCGGTGTTCCGGCCGGGCGATCCGGTCGGCCTGTTGTCGCTGCTCAAGCATCCCCTGCTTGGCCTTGGCCTGGAACGCGCCGATGTGCGCCACGCGGCGGAACTGGTCGAACTGGTGGCGCTGCGCGGCGGCACCGGCCGCCCCGACATCACTTCGCTGCCGGATCTTTTCGAGGCTCGCCTCACCGGCTTCGGCAATGACAGCCGGCCGCCCTTCTGGCTTGCCCGGCTGACCGTGCGCTCCATCGAAAGCGCGCGGAATTTGCTTGAACGTCTCAAGCAAGCGCTGGCGCCGCTTTCGGCCTTTCGCGGCCAGCCGGAAGCCGGCCTTGCCGCTCTGGTCGAAGCCAGTGTCGTCGCCCTTGAGAATCTCGGCCGGTCCGTCGATGGCGGTCTTGGCGAACTCTACGCCGGCGATGCCGGCGAAAAGCTCGCCGGACTGCTGCGCGGGCTGGTCGCGGCTTCGGCGCCGCTGTCGTTCGCGGCAATCGAATGGCCCGATGTGATGGAGGCGCTGATCGCGCCCGAGACCGTCAAGCCGGCGCAAGGCACCGACAGGAACATCGCCATCTGGGGCGCGCTGGAAGCGCGGCTACAGGACGTCGATACGCTGGTCATCGGCGGGCTCAACGAAGGGGTCTGGCCACGCAAGCCGGAGAGCGACCGCTTCATGTCGCGGCTGATGAAGACCGGTATCGATCTCGAACCGCCGGAGCGGCGCATCGGTCTAGCAGCGCATGATTTCCAGATGGCCATGGGCGCGAGACACGTGGTGCTGGCGCGCTCGGCACGTGCCGGCGACGCACCCGCCGTGCCGTCGAGATGGTTGCAGCGGCTGCTCACCTTCATCGGCAACGACCATGCGGCGGTGCTCCGCCGGCGCGGCGATGAATTGCTTGCCTGGGCGCGCGCGCTCGATACCGGGCCGAAGCGGGATTTCGCGGCACGGCCGCAGCCGAAGCCGCCATTGCCGATGCGGCCGGGCCATTTCTCGGTCACCGAGATCGAGACGCTGCGCCGCGATCCCTACGCCATCTATGCCCGAAGGGTCCTCGGGCTGATGCCGCTCGATCCGCTCATCCGCGATCCCGGTGCCGCCCAGCGCGGCACGCTGTTTCATGCCATCCTGCATCTCTTCTCGTCCGAGGTGGCCGACCCGCGCGCGCCGGATGCGCTGGCCGGGCTCATCGCCGCCGGCCGCGCCTGTTTTGCCGAGGCGGCGCTTCCGGCCGATGTCGAGGCGGTGTGGTGGCCGCGTTTCGAAAAGCTCGCCGCCAACATCATCGAATGGGAGCGCACGCGCGCCGACGCGGTGATGCGGCGCCACGCCGAGGAACGGGCGGGCAAGACCGTCGTCGGCCAGTCCGGCGTGACGCTGTCCGGCTATGCCGACCGTGTCGATCTGCTGGCCGGCGGCATGGCCGACATTCTGGACTACAAGACCGGTTCCTCGCCTTCCAAGGCGCAGGCGCATACGCTGCTGGCGCCGCAGCTGGCGCTGGAAGGCGCGCTGCTGAGGCGCGGCGCGTTCAAGGATCTGGGTGCGCGCGAGCCGTCGCAACTGGCGTTCGTGCGGCTGAAGCCGAATGGCGAGGTGTTCGAGGAGTCCATACTCGAACACAATCGCCAGCCACGCACCGCGGCCGATCTCGCCGAAGAGGCCTGGGCGCGGCTGGAAAAACTGCTGATCCATTATACCGATCCGGCGACCGGCTATCTGTCGCGCGCGCTGCCGTTTCGCGAAGGCGAAACCGATGGCGACTACGACCATCTCGCCCGCGTGCTCGAATGGTCCGCCGGCGGAGACGCCGGGGATGAGGGAGGAGAGGCATGAAGAAAGCCTATTCGATCCCGACCGATACGGCTTCGAGCCAGGCCCGCGCCGCCGATCCCGGCAATTCCGCCTGGGTGTCGGCCAATGCGGGATCGGGCAAGACCCATGTTCTTGCCCAGCGTGTCATCCGGCTGCTGCTCAATGGCACCGATCCATCAAAGATATTGTGCCTGACCTATACGCGCGCCGCGGCCGCCAACATGTCGAACCGGGTTTTTTCGACGCTGTCGGAATGGACGACGCTCAGCGACGCCGACCTGGCGTCCAAAGTCGAGGCGTTGGAGGGCGGCCGGCCCGATCGCGAGACCATGCGCAGAGCCCGCCGCCTTTTCGCCGAGGCACTGGAGACGCCTGGCGGGCTGAAGATCCAGACCATCCACGCCTTCTGCGAATCCGTGCTGCATCAGTTCCCGCTGGAAGCCAACATCCCCGCCCATTTCGAAATGCTCGACAGCCAGATGGAAGCCTCGCTTTTTGCCGCCGCGCGCCGCGAGATGATTTCTGCCGCCGGCGACAGGAATTTGGCCGAGGCCTTCGCCACTGTGCTGGAACGCGGCGGCGAGGCCGGGCTCGACGCCTTGCTTGGCGAGATCGTACGCAAGCGCGACGGGTTGCGCCACTTCCTTGATGCCGTCGGGCGTGACGGCTTCCAGCCCCTGTTCGATGAATTCCATTTCCGCCCCGGCCAGACCGCCGAAGACATAGCGGCATCTGCATGGCCGCTGCCCGGCTTCCTGCCGGACTATTTTGCCGGCTTTGCCCAGGCAGCCGAAGCCACCGACGCCAGATCGGTGTTGAACAACATCCTGCCCTATGCCCGTCAGGCTTTCGCCGAGAGCGATCCCGTTCGACGACTTCAATTGCTGGCAAGAGCCTTCCTCAAGACCAACGGCGATCCCTACGATCCGGCAAAGGCCTTCAAGAAGGCGCTGATCGACCGGCTGCCGGACTTGGCCGAGCGCTATCTGTCGGCGGCCAGCGCCATCATGGAAACCGTCGACCGGGTGGCGCTGTTCCGGATGCTGGAGGGCACACGCGCGGCGCTCACCATCGCCGACTGGCTGATCGCCCGCTACGAGGTGCTGAAGCGCAGCCGCGGCTTTCTCGACTTCAACGACCTGATCACCCGCACCGTGAACCTTTTGGCGCGGCCCGATGCCGGCCCTTGGGTACAGTACAAGCTCGACCAGGGCATCGACCACATCCTGCTCGACGAGGCGCAGGACACCAGCCCGGATCAATGGGAGGTGGTGAAGCGGCTAGCGGAAGAATTCTTTGCCGGCTTTGGCGCTCGCGACCGGGTCCACCGAACGGTCTTTGCCGTCGGTGACGAGAAGCAGTCGATCTATTCCTTCCAGGGCGCGGCACCCGACTCCTTCGCCGACAGCCGGTTGTTGTTCGCCGGGCGGGTGCGCGACGCCGAGGCGTCCTTCGCCGACCTCAAGCTGACCTGGTCGTTCCGCTCCACGGACGATGTGCTGGCCGCGGTCGACCTTGTCTTTGCCGATCCCATCGTGCGGCGCGGCATCAGCCACGACCCCGATCCGCTGAACCACAAGGCGATCCGCAGCGATGCTCCGGGCTATGTCGAGGTCTGGCCATCGGTCGGCGCCGACGCCGTCGACGAGCCCGACGACTGGGCGCAAGCCATCGACCATGCCCATGCACCGGCGGTGCGTGTCGCCGAGAATGTCGCGGCCACCATTGCCGGCTGGATCGGCAAGGGCGAAATCATCGAGGGCCGTGGCAAGCGGCTGCGGCCGGGAGACGTGCTGGTGCTGGTGCGCAAGCGCGACAGCTTCGTCCACGCGTTGACCCGCGCGCTCAAGCGCCGCGACATTCCGGTTGCCGGCGCCGACCGGCTGAGCCTGCCGGGACACATCGCGGTCAAGGACCTGATCGCGCTTGGCCATCTTCTGATCCAGCCGCAGGACGACTTGTCGCTCGCCGCCCTGCTGCGCAGCCCGATCTTCGACCTGCCGGAGGAGAGGCTGTTCACGCTTGCCGCGCAAAGGCCGCCAGGCCTGTCGCTGGCGGCGTCGCTGCGCCAGCATGCCGGCGAAAGCGAAGCGCTAGCGGCGATCGTCGCGCAACTCGACGCCTGGGCTGACGAGGCCGCCTTCAAGCCGGTGTTCGAATTCTATGCCGCCCTGCTGGCGCGCGATGGCGTGCGCCGTAAGATGATCGCGCGGCTCGGGCCGGAAGCCGGCGATATTCTCGACGAGTTCCTGAGCTTCTGCCTTGCCGAGGAGCGGACCGGCCTGCCCGGGCTGGAAGCCTTCCTGTCGACGCTGGAAAACGCCGGCCCCGAGATCAAGCGCGAGATGGACCAGACCCGCGACGAGGTCCGGGTCATGACCGTGCACGCCGCCAAGGGCCTGGAGGCGCCGGTGGTCTTTCTGGTCGACGGCGGTTCCGCTCCGTTCAGCGACCAGCATTTGCCGCGCCTGATGCCCTTCGACGGCTCTGGCCGACATTGGGACGGCAAGGGCTATCTCTGGCGTTCGGCCAGCGACGTCGCCAATGGCTTCTCGAAAACGGCAGCCGCGAGGGCACGTGAACTCGCCGACGACGAGTACCGCCGGCTTCTCTATGTCGGCATGACGCGTGCCGAGGACCGGCTTATCGTCTGCGGCTATCACGGCAAGCGAACGCCGAACACCGGCACCTGGCATTCGATCGTCAGCCGAGCGCTGAGCGGCGCGCCCGAAAGCGAACAGCGTCCGCATCCAGCCGGCGGCGAGCCTGTCTACCGTTTTCACGTCACCAAACTGCCGCCTGTTATGCCAAGCCCGGGCGAGCAGGCGCGGCAGGCCGATGCTTTCGGGCCGTTGCCGGCGACCCTGCTCCGGCCCTTGCCGCCTTTCGAGGACTTGCCGCGTCCGTTGTCGCCGTCGGGCGCTTCGGCGCTGATCGAGGAAGGCAAGGAAGCGGTTGTCGACAAGGCGTCGCCGGTGCTGGACGCCGATGCCGAGCCGGGTTTTGCCGTCCTGCGCGGGCTCGCCTTGCACAAACTGCTGCAGATGTTGCCCGGCATTGCCGAGAGCGACCGCCAAAGTGCTGCAGGGCGTTACCTCTCGCGAACGGGTGCGGCGTGGCCGCCAGCCGAGCGTGAAAAGGCTCTGGCATCGGTGATGGCCGTCCTTGCCGAGCCCGGCCTCGGTCAACTGTTCGCGCCATCGTCACGTGCCGAGGTCGCGATCATGGGCAGCCTCGAGGTCAAGGGCAAAATCCGCTCCATCTCCGGCAAGATCGACCGCCTGGCGGTGACAGCGGATAGGGTTTCGATCGTCGACTACAAGACCAACAGGCCCGCACCTGCTTCCCTGGCCGAAGTCCCACCGGCCTACCTGCTCCAACTCGCGCTCTATCGCGCCCTGCTGCAGCCGCTCTATCCCGGGCGGGAGGTCAAGGCGGCCCTGCTGTTCACCGAAGCGCCAAGGCTGATCGAACTGCCGGCCCGGGCCATGGACGACGCCCTTGCCCGACTCACGGGAGCGTGACACAAGAACTGCTTGAAGAAGGGCGCGACAACCACCACATTTGGTGCGACGAAAAATTTCGAAAGGATTTCCGCATGACCACCGTCAAGGTCGACAAGAACAATTTCCAGGCCGATGTGCTCAATGCCCAGGTACCGGTCGTGGTTGATTTCTGGGCGGAGTGGTGCGGCCCCTGCAAGATGATCGCACCGGCGCTTGAGGATATCGCCACCGAACTCGGCGCCAAGGTCAAGATCGCCAAGCTGAACATCGACGAGAATCCGGAGCTTGCCGCCCAGTTTGGCGTGCGCTCGATCCCGACGCTGATGATCTTCAAGGGCGGCGAAGTGGCCGACATCAAGGTTGGCGCCGCGCCCAAGACCGCGCTGTCGCACTGGGTCAATGGCAATCTCGCCTGATCCCATCTGAATTCGAAGCCTTTGAGCCCGGCCAATCGCGCCGGGCTTTTTGTTGGCGTCATCGGTGCGCCGCTCTGGCCCTCACATCGGGGCACTCCATGTCCTCTGTTGGCAGCAGAAGCAGGAGAGAGAAATGACCGGATCCGCCAAGGCCACAGTCTTCATCGACAATGAGCGCGTCATCGTCACCGAATACCGCTTCCAGCCGGGCGACAATACCGGCTGGCATCGCCACGGCCACGACTATGTCGTCGTGCCGCTGATGGACGGCAAGCTGAAGCTGGTGACCAAGGACGGCGAAACCTTCGCCGAGATGAAGAAAGGTTCCCCTTATTTCCGCAAGGAGGGTGTCGAACACGACGTCATCAGCGCCAATGAGGGTGAGTACGCTTTTATCGAGATCGAGCTGAAGTAGCAGCGCTGAGGCACCTCATGTCGGCGGCGTGCCGTTTTCCGCCAGCACCGCGCCGGCCAGGTAGAGCGAGCCCCCGATCAGAATGCGCGGCGTCGGGCCGTCCCAGGTGTCGCGCAGCAGCATCAGGGCGCTGGCGACGGAGCTTACCGGCTCGGCCGTCAGCCCGGCTTCCGTGGCGCGGATGGCCAGTTCGTCGCTCGGCACGCCGGCGTCGCTCTGGCTCACTGGCACTGTGTAGACATGCTTGACCAAGCCCTTGAAGGCGCGGAAATAGCCACTCTGGTCCTTGGTGTTGATCATGCCCGAGATGAGGAAGAGCGGGCGCGGGTTCTTTTCTTCCTGCTCGGCCAGCGCTTCGGCGACGACCACGCCGGCACCCGGATTGTGGCCGCCGTCGAGCCAGATGTCGGCGCCTTTCGGCCCCAGTTCCGCCAGCCGGCCCTGCGCCAGCTTCTGCATGCGGCCGGGCCAGGCGACGTTGGTCATCGCCTTCTCGGCGGCGCGGTGGCTGATCTCGAAGCCGGCGGCCTTGACCGCGGCGATCGCGGCGGCCGCATTGGCGAACTGGTGGCGACCGGGCAGGCGCGGCGACGGCAGGTCCATCAGACCATCATCGTCCTGGTAGACCATGCGGCCGTTTTCCTCGAAAGCGAGAAAATCCTGGCCATAGACGAGGGTCGGGCACTCCAGCCGCTCGGCGGTGTCGATCAGCGCCTGCAGCGCCGTCTCGCTTTCCTGCGCGCCGATGACCACTGGGCAGCCGCGTTTCATGATGCCGGCCTTTTCGGCGGCGATCAGCTCGACACGGTCGCCGAGATAGGCCTCGTGGTCCATCGACACCGGCATGATCACCGACACCGCCGGCCGCGCGATGACGTTGGTGGCATCGAAGCGGCCGCCAAGACCGACCTCGATGATGGCGGCATCGGCCGGATGTTCCGAAAACAGGATGAAGGTGACGGCGGTGAGTATCTCGAAGACTGTGATCTTCTGGCCTGCATTGGCCTTGGCGACGCGTGCAATGGCCTCGGCGAAGATGTCATCTTCGACCAGCCTGCCGCCGCCCTCGGCGGCCAGCCTGTAGCGCTCGTGCCAGTTGACCAGATGCGGCGAGGTGTGGACATGGACGAGCCGGCCGGAAGCTTCCAGCAGCGCCCGCGAGAAGGCGGCGCAGGAACCCTTGCCGTTGGTGCCGGCGATGTGGATGACCGGCGGCAGCAGGTCCTGCGGATTGCCGAGCCGCTCCAACAGCCGCGTGATGCGGTCGAGCGAAAGGTCGAAGCCTTTCGGATGAAGCGCCATCAGGGCTTCGATTTCGCGGTCGGCGGCAAGCGTCGTCATGGCACAATCCCGGCGCATGGCCCGAGAGCCAGAATCGCTCCCGCAATGACCACGGCTATCAAAAGGCTACAGCGCGCCACGGATGCTGTGCAATCGCTGTTCGCGGCGGCCAATGTCGCGTCAGGCCAGTCTCGCGTCGGGCCGTTGCAGCGTCAAGCCTGGGGCCGGGCTTCGGCGGCAACCACGGCCGGCGGCAGGATTTCCGGTTCCAGCGGCTTTTGCTCCTCCGGCATCTTGAGCAGCATTTTCAGGAGCCGCGCGATCGTCTGGCGCATTTCCAGCCTGGACACCACCATATCGACCATGCCGTGCTCCATCAGATATTCGGAGCGCTGGAAGCCGTCGGGCAGTTTCTCGCGGATGGTCTGCTCGATGACGCGCGGTCCGGCAAAACCGATCAGCGCGCCGGGCTCGGCGATGTGCACGTCGCCCAGCATGGCGTAGGAGGCGGTGACGCCGCCGGTGGTCGGGTTGGTCAGAACGACAATGTAGGGGAGGCCGGCTTCCTTCAGCCGGTCGACACCGACCGTGGTGCGCGGCAATTGCATGAGCGACAAAATACCTTCCTGCATGCGGGCGCCGCCGGAAGCGGCGAACAGGATCAGCGGCCGCTTGCGCTGCAAGGCGACCTCGAAGCCATGCACGATCGCATCACCCGCCGCCATGCCGAGCGAGCCGCCCATGAAGGCGAAATCCTGCACCGTCGCCACCACCGGCAGACCCTCGACAGTGCCCAGCGCATTGATGATGGCGTCTTCCAGGCCGGTCTTGGCCTTGGCGTCCTTCAGCCGGTCGACATAGCGTTTCTCGTCGCGGAACTTCAGCGGATCCTGCACGACCTTGGGATTGTCGAGGCTCTCGTACTTGCCGTCGTCGAAGAAGAATTTCAGCCGCTCCTTGGCCGAGATCTTCATGTGATGGCCCGAAGACGGGATGACGAACTGGTTGGATTCCAGGTCCTTGTGGAACACCATCTCGCCGGTCTCGGGATCCTTGATCCAGAGATTTTCGGGCATGTCGGTCCGCCGGCCGAGCATCGAATTGATCTTCGGGCGAACGTAATTGGTGATCCAGTTCATCGCTTCGGCTCCTGTCCTGACGAAGAGTTGGGTGAAGACGTAGGAAGACTATTCGGCAGCAGCAAGGCGGGCCGAGCGCACGCCTTGCGCAAGGCCGCTGACCAGCGTGGCGACCGCCTCGGCCGGATCAGCGGTCTTTTCGCCCTTCGGCCCCAGCACATTGGCGACCGCATTGACGATCGCCGTGCCGACGACCACGCCGTCGGCGTTGGCGCCGATGACGCGCGCCTGTTCGGCGGTCTTGACACCGAAGCCGACGCAGACCGGCAGATTGGTGTGACCCTTGATGCGCTGGACCGCCGTGGCGACCTTGCCGGTGTCGGCAAGCGCCGAACCGGTGATACCGGTCATCGACACGTAGTAGACGAAGCCGGACGTGTTCTGCAGCACCTTGGGCAGGCGCTTGTCGTCGGTGGTCGGCGTCGCCAGGCGGATAAAGTTGATGCCGGCCTTGAGCGCCGGGATGCAGAGTTCCTCGTCCATCTCCGGCGGCAGGTCGACGACGATCAGCCCATCAATGCCGCTGGCGATCGCGTCCTTCAGGAAACGGTCGACGCCGTAGATGTAGATCGGATTGTAGTAGCCCATCAGCACGATCGGCGTTTCATCGTCGCCGGCGCGGAAGTCCGAGGCCATCTTCAGCGTCTTGACCAGCGTCTGGCCGCCTTTGAGCGCCCTGAGGCCGGCGGCCTGAATCGCCGGGCCGTCGGCCATCGGGTCGGAAAACGGCATGCCGAGCTCGATAACGTCGGAGCCTGCACCGGGCAGCGCCTTCATGATCGACAGCGAGGTTGCATAGTCGGGGTCGCCACCCATGAAATAGGTGACGAGCGCCGGGCGGCCTTCGTTCCTGAGCTTCGCCATGCGGCGGTCGATGCGGGTCACCATGATCAGATCTCCATGCCCAGCATCGAGGCCACCGTGTGCACGTCCTTGTCGCCACGGCCGGACAGGTTGACGATGACGATCTGGTCCTTGTCCATGGCGGGTACGATCTTGACCGCATGAGCGATGGCGTGCGCCGATTCCAGCGCCGGGATGATGCCTTCGACGCGCGTCGTCAGTTTGAAGGCCTCGAGCGCCTCGTCATCGAGGATAGGCACATATTCGACACGGCCCGAGTCGCGCAGCCAGGAATGCTCCGGGCCGACGCCGGGATAATCGAGGCCGGCCGAGATCGAATGGCCGTCCATGATCTGGCCGTCGGCGTTCTGCAGGAGATAGGTGCGGTTGCCGTGCAGCACGCCGGGGGAACCGGCATTCATCGAGGCGCAATGCTCGATGCCGTCGAGGCCGCGTCCGCCCGCTTCGATGCCGATGATGCGAACCTCTTTGTCATCGAGGAAGGGATGGAACATGCCGATGGCATTGGAACCGCCGCCGACGGCGGCGATAATGGTGTCGGGCAGCCGTCCCTCCTGTTCGAGGATCTGCGCGCGGGCCTCGGTACCGATGACCGACTGGAAGTCGCGCACCAGTTCCGGATAGGGGTGCGGACCGGCGGCGGTGCCGATCAGATAATAGGTGTCCTCGACATTCGTCACCCAGTCACGAAGGGCTTCGTTCATGGCGTCCTTCAGCGTGCCGTGGCCAGCGGTGACGGGCCGCACTTCAGCGCCCAGCAGCTTCATGCGGAAGACGTTGGGGCTCTGCCGGGCAACGTCGGTCGCGCCCATATAGACGACGCAGGGAAAGCCGAAGCGGGCGGCGACGGTCGCGGAGGCCACGCCATGCTGGCCGGCGCCGGTCTCGGCGATGATGCGCTTCTTGCCCATGCGCTTGGCCAGCAGTATCTGGCCGAGGCAATTGTTGATCTTGTGCGAGCCGGTGTGGTTCAAATCCTCGCGCTTGAAATAGACTTTCGCGCCGCCCCCGAGGCCTTTCGCCGAGGAAACGTCACGAAGATGTCTGGTCAGACCTTCGGCGAAATAGAGCTTCGAGGGCCGGCCGGCATAGTGGGTCGACAGACCGGTCAGCTCAGCCCTGAAATCCGGATCGTTCTTGACCTCGTTCCAGTTTTTCTCCAGGTCGAGGATCAGCGGCATCAACGTTTCGGCAACGAAACGACCACCGAAAATGCCGAACATGCCCTGTTCGTCAGGCCCGGTGCGGAAGGAATTGGGTGTCGCCGGCTTGTTCATCGCCGATCTCCTAGATCTGTACTTTGAGCATGTCCCTGTCGGAAAACCGGTTCCCACTTTTCCAGGACATGCTCAGGGTTCGAAAATACTGTTCAGGCGGCGCGGTCATCCCGCGCGGCCCTGACGGCCCGGAAAAACTGTTCGATCAGCGCCGGATCCTTGATGCCCGGCGCGCTTTCCACGCCCGACGAAATGTCTATTGCGGGCGGATTGGCAAGCCGAAGGGCATCGCCGATGTTGGCGGCGTTGAGCCCACCGGAAAGCATGTAATCGATCCCGGCGTCAAGGCCGGCGAGAATGCGCCAGTCGAAGGTGACGCCATTGCCGCCCGGCAGCTCGGAGCCCTTCGGCGGCTTGGCGTCGAACAGGAAGCGATCGGCAACGCCGATGAACGGCCTGATCCGGTCGAGATCGGCGGCCTCGCTGAGCGGCAACGCCTTCATTACCGGCAGCCCATGGCGGGCTTTCAGTTCGGTCACCCGCTCGGGGGTTTCGGAGCCATGCAGCTGCAGCATGTCGGGCTGCATCTTTTCCACGATTTCATCGAGGAAGGCGTCCTTCGCATCCACGGTGACGGCAACCGCCAAGGCCCTGCCACGCGCCGCTTCGCGCAGACGGCCGGCTTCGGCTGGCTCGACGTAACGGGGGCTTTTCGGAAAGAAAATGAAACCGACATGGCTGGCGCCGCCGGCAAGGGCCGCCGCCATTGCCTGGTCGGTCTTCAAGCCGCAGATCTTGATGTCGAGCGCCATGGCGCGGGAATTGGCACGAAAAGCGCCAAGAGTCGAGAAAAAGCATGCTGTTTGCCGGCAAGGCGAAAGACGCTACCTATTGAGGGATAGCATGCCAGGCGGGAGAAAGATCATGGCCGACCAGACCGTTGCCGAACTGAAGCAGAAGATCGCTCAAGCGCGCGAGGTCATCGCGCATCTCATGGACAAGGCCGCCTTCAACGGCGCCGAAGCGCATCGGGCGCTGGATTATTTCGGCGGCGACGCCTTCGACCGGAACTTTCTGCCCTGGCCTCATCATGGCGAAGAGGGATTGCGGCCAGAGGAGCTCAACGCGGCGAATGACGACTAGCGGCCTACTCGAACACGATAGCCTGCAGCGCGCCGCCGTTGCGCTTCAGCCAGTCCTTGCAGCGGTCGGTGTCGGGGCAGAGTTTTTCGCACAATTTCCAGAATTTCGGACCGTGGTTCATCTCCTTGAGATGCGCCACCTCATGCGCGACGAGGTAGTTGATGACCGGCTGCGGCGCCATCATGATGCGCCAGGAAAAGGAGAGATTGCCTTCGGAGGTGCAGGAGCCCCAGCGGCTGGAGGTGTCCTTGTAGCGGATCGCCTTGGCGCGCTTGCCGAGCGCCTCGGTGTGTCTGACGACCAGCTTCTCGATCTCCTTCTTGGCCTCGCGCTTCAAGAAATCGGCGATGCGGCGCGGCAGATGGATGCGCTCGCCATGCACGATCAGCAGCGGGCCGCGCTCGTCGCGCGATATGGTGACGGTGCCGCGCTTTGACGGTTCGTGCACGATGCGGTGGGCCACGCCGCGTACCGGAATCTTGATGCCGGGTCGGACCTGCGGCCGTGTCGGCACCTTGGCCAGCCGCTGCTCCAGCCAGTCTTGGTGGCGGTCGAGGAACCTGTCCACCTCGCCGCGGCGCAGGCCCGGCGGCACGGTGATGCGCAGGCCTTGACCGCCGGAATCGATGCGCAGCGTCAGGCGCTTTGCCCTGGCGCTCTCGACGATCTTGAGCGGCAGGGTGCGGCCGGCGACACAGTATTCCCGCTCCACGGCAGGCGTGGGTTTGGGCTTCGTCAGATTGCGGAAGAACCCGATGGTCATGGCAGGACGATACGCGATTCGAGGAAAACGAATAGAACAAAAAAGAAACGGCGCCGCTCACGCGACGCCGTCATCCTACCTTGGCTTGTCGCTAGGCCTCAGTCGTCGAGCAGATTCGAGCCTTTGCCACGCTTGGTGGGGGTCGTTCCGGTGCTCGGATCGGTCTTGGTCGGAGCGGTCGACTTGTTGCGGTTGGCCATGAACCGGTCGAATTCGTCCTGGTCCTTGGCGCGGCGCAATTCGCGGGCATACTCGTCGAACTGGGTCAGCATCTCGTCGAGCTTGCGGCGCTCTTCGTTCAGGCGTTCAAGCTCCTTTTCGCGCCAGTCGTCGAAAGCGACGTTGCCGGTGCGGGCCGAGCCGTGGCCCCAGCGCGCGGCCTTGTCGGAACCACGGCGGCAGCCGGCGAAGATGCCGTCGGTCGCGCGGTTGACGTCACGCTTGAAGCCCTCGAGCCGGTCGCCCCATATGATGTAGGCGAGCATGGCGAAGCCGAGCGGCCAGAACACCATGAAGCCGATCACCATCAACGCGATGGTCGCCGGCGTCCAAGCCGGGCGGATCAATGCAGATGTGTTCATTTTCTCCCATTCCTTCGGTTGGAGACAGCCACAACCGGCTGCGTGGAATCGAAATGGGAAGGCGAAAACGGCGATTCAAGACAATGTCGGCCAAAACCGGACAAGCTTCTGAAATGATTGTCGCTTTTTGAGCATATCGAGGGAAAGCACGGCCAAGCCGGCAATCAGGCCCCAAAATGCCGCACCGACGCCGAA
The DNA here is from genome assembly GCF_020164715.1 of Mesorhizobium sp. ESP7-2. Classification (NCBI taxonomy): domain Bacteria; kingdom Pseudomonadati; phylum Pseudomonadota; class Alphaproteobacteria; order Hyphomicrobiales; family Phyllobacteriaceae; genus Mesorhizobium; species Mesorhizobium sp. ESP7-2. The sequence continues at coordinate 107,452 of NZ_JAIUGQ010000007.1, read as the reverse complement.
CAGCGTCAGCCCGGAGGCGGTGACGACGAAGGTGACGGTGGCTGCCATGCGGTCGCCCTCATCCTTGAGCGCGATCGCCAGCGCGTTGGCGAGCGAGGCCATCAGCGCAAGACCCGCCACCAGCACGATCAGGCTCTGCGGCAGGACCGCGAAGATCGCCACCAGCGAAGCGCCGAAAATCGCGAAGACGAGATAGGCAAGCGCATAGAACGGGCCGGTCTTCCAGCGTTCAGCCGGATCGGGATGGACGTCAGGCCCGGTGCAGATGGCCGCCGAGATCGCCGCCAGATTGGTGGTTCCGGCCCCAAACGGCGCCGACAGGAGCGAAAACAGGCCGGTGATGCCGATCAGCGGGCCGGGCTCGGGATGGTACCCCGCGGCGCGCAGCACGGCGAGGCCGGAAAGGTTCTGCGAGGCCATGGTGACGAGATAGAGCGGCAGTGCGAGACCGATGATCGCCTTGGCTGTGAAATGCGGAGCAATGAACGTCAGTGTCGACAGTTCGGGCGCGGGCAAGCCGCCGACGCGGCCTGTCAGGAAGGCGGCAAGGCCGCCGCCGACCAGCACCGCCAGTACCGACAGCGCCGGATTGAACAGCCGGATGACAAAGAATGCCGCGATCAGCGGCAGGATGAGCCAAGGGTCCGCCGGGATGGCCTTCATGGCGTTGATGGCGAAGGTGACGACGATGCCGGCCAGCATGCCGGAAGCGACCGAAGCCGGTATTCTCGATATCAGCCGGGTCAGCGGCCCGAACAGGCCGGTCGCGACCAGCAGGATACCAGTGACGATATAGGCGCCGACGGCCTCGCCCATCGAAAAGCCGCTCGAGGCGGCGACCAGCGCCAGGCCGGGCGTCGACCAAGCGGTGATGACAGGCATTTTCGTGCGCCATGACAGCCACAGGCACTCGGCCGTCATGGCCAGACAGATCGCCGTCACACCGCTCGCCGTCTCGACCTGCGTCGCGCCGACCGCCTTGGCGGCGGCGATGACGATGGCCAGCGTGCCGCCAAAGCCGACGATGGCCGCGACGAAGGCGGAGACCGGGATGGAAAGACGCACCGTCATTTGCCCCGTCCGGCCATGTCGCCGACGGCCCGCACCAGCATGTCGAGGTCTTGCGGCCGCGACAGGCGATGGTCGCCGTCAGGAATCAGCGACAGCGTGACATCGTCGGCCGGCAGCAGGCTGACCAGCCTCAAGGCGTGGCTCGACGGCACGTCCGCATCGGCAAGCCCCTGCAAGATGTGAACCGGGCAATGCGTGTCGATCGGCCCGGTCATCACCCGATTTTCGCGCCCATCCTCGATCAGGGCACGGGTATAAATGTAAGGCTCCGCGGAATAGTCCGACGGCTCGGCGAAGAAGCCCTTTTTGGCGAGGTCGCGCTTCTGCGCCTTGGTCAGCGCCGGCTCGACCAATTCACAGGTGAAATCCGGCGCCGGCGCCAACAGCACCATGCCGACGACGCTTGCGTCGCCCGCCTTGCGCAATTCCTGCACCATGCGCAGCGCGATCCAGGCACCCATGGACGAGCCGACCAGAACCTGATCGCCCTTGGCGAATCGCTGGAAAACCGCAAGGCTTTGCGCGAGCCAGGTCGAAATCGTACCTTCGGCGAAGGCGCCGCCGGATTCGCCATGGCCAGAGTAGTCGTGCCGCAGGAAGGCACGGCCTTCCCGTGCCGCCCAGTCCGACAGCGTCTCGGCCTTCGTGCCCAGCATGTCCGACTTGTAGCCGCCGAGCCAGACGATGCCGGGCGTCGAGCCGCCCGCGTGGCGCACGGCGATATCGGATCCATCAACATCGAGAAAGGTCGGAGCGGCGGTCATGGCTTTGGGGCGGTCCTGATTTTTTTCACGCCTCGCTTTTGGCACGGCCAAAGGCAAGGCGGAAAGTGCTCGCGATGTTTCTTTGCTTGGCACAGGCTCCTGATCAGGTGATTTCTTGAGAACGCTGTGCTATTGACTTGCGCCGCGCGCTTCCCACATTGGCGCGTCCACACACAGATTTGTACGAACCCCGAACGAAACGGCCAAGGAGACCACGACCATTCGCAGACCTTTCAAAGCAGCGGCGCCGACCAAGGATGGGCCGCGCTCCAACCGTGATATCCGGGTTCCCCGGGTCCAGCTTATCGACGCCGAAGGCCAGAACCGTGGCGATGTTTCCATCAACGACGCATTGCTGCTCGCCGAAGAGGCCGGGCTCGATCTGGTCGAAATATCGCCCAACGCGGTGCCGCCCGTCGTAAAAATCCTCGATCTCGGCAAATTGAAATACGCCAACCAGAAGAAGGCGGCCGAGGCGCGCAAGAACCAGAAGGTCATCGAGATCAAGGAGATCAAGATGCGCCCGAACATCGACAGCCACGACTACGAGACCAAGATGAAGGCGGTCCGCCGCTTCTTCGAGGAAGGCGACAAGGTCAAGCTGACGCTGCGCTTCCGCGGCCGCGAGATGGCGCATATGGAACTCGGCATGCAGCTTCTGAACAAGGTGCGCGAGGAGGTGGCGACCATCGCCAAGGTGGAAGCCGAGCCGAAGCTCGAAGGCCGCCAGATGATGATGGTGCTGGCGCCGCGCTAAGCCTGCGTTGGCGTGAAGTGCCTGAGATCACGGCACGGTCACGAAAAGGTTAGGCGGGCAGCCGCACTCTAAATCCGCCTGAATTGTGATACAGGGCGTCCCGACGACCGGCGGGACGCCTATTCCTGGCTAAAGCTGCGATTGCCGGCTAAGCTCCTCGACGATCGGATCCCAACTTGGACACAGAATACAAACACGGGCTGGGCAACTACCAGCAGATGCGCCGGCTGGTGCTTGCCGTGCTCGTGGTGGTGCTGTTTCTGGCGCTGCTGTTCGGCCAGTCGACCTTCCCGCCGGACACGCCGGTGCACGAATCGATCGAGATGTTCGGCGTGCTGTTGATTTTCCTCGGCATCGTCGGGCGCCTCTGGGCGACGCTCTACATAGGCGGGCGCAAATCATCCGAGGTGGTGACCGGCGGGCCCTATTCCATCACCCGCAACCCGCTCTATGTGTTCTCGACCGTGGCCGCCGCCGGTGTCGGCGCGCAGATCGGCTCGTTCTCGGGCATCGTCCTTTTCGCGGTCCTGTGCGCGGGCGCCTTCCACATCGTCATCCTGCGCGAGGAGAAATTCCTCAAGGAAGCGCTCGGCGCGCCGTATGCCGACTATCTGGCGCGCGTGCCGCGCTTCTTCCCCAAGCTTTCGCTCTACCAGGAAGGCGACACCGGCAGCTTCAAGCCGCGCCTGCTTTTGACCACGCTGCTCGACGGGCTGGTATTCCTGATCGCTCTGCCGGCTTTCGAGCTGATCGACGGCGCTCAGCTATCGGGTATACTGCCGGTGTGGTTCAGGCTGCCCTGACCGGGGACGGTGCGTCGCACGGCTTCGGGTGTTGCGCCCGCGCCCTCTTTGATCTATAGCACCGCCGTTCCAAGAAAACCGCCCGGCAGGGCATGCCGTGGCGGTTTCATTTGCTTTTCGGGCTTTGGTCGGCCCGAAGCGAACAAGAAGCGCGATCGTGCGCCAACAATACGGAGTAGCAAAATGCCCAAGATGAAGACCAAATCGGCCGCCAAGAAGCGGTTCAAGATCACAGGTACGGGTAAAGTCCTGTCGGCTGCGGCCGGCAAGCGTCACGGCATGATCAAGCGTTCCAACAAGTTCATTCGAAATGCCCGCGGCACGATGGTTCTGGCTGAACCGGATGGCAAGAAGGTCATCAAGAATTTTCTTCCGAACGGCCTTTAAGTTTTAAGGAGATCATGACATGGCACGCGTAAAAAGAGGCGTCACCTCGCACGCCAAGCACAAGAAGGTCCTGAAAGCCGCGAAAGGCTTCTACGGCCGCCGCAAGAACACCATCCGCATCGCCAAGCAGGCGGTGGAAAAGTCGCTGCAGTACGCTTACCGCGACCGCAAGAACCGCAAGCGCTCGTTCCGCGCGCTTTGGATCCAGCGCATCAACGCCGCGACCCACGAGCACGGCCTGACCTATGGCCGCTTCATCGACGGTTTGAACAAGGCCGGCATCGAGATCGATCGCAAGATCCTGTCCGACATGGCCATCCACGAGCCGCAGGCTTTCGCCGCCCTGGTCGCCAAGGCCAAGGTCGCGCTCGAATATCTGAAGAACACCACGCCGAATGCTTTTGAGAGCGCTGTCGCCTAGAGCATGATGCCAAAAAGTTTCTGACTTTTTGGACAACATCATGCTCCAGGGAAATTAGCGAGGAGCGCGTTCTTTTCCGAAAAGTCTGCAACTTTTCGGGATCGGGCTCCGAGCCCAGCGCTTCCCAAGCACTTTCGACACTTGATTTGGGGAACCCGCGCTGGCACGGCTGGCGCGGGTTCTTTTTTTGACCCTGATGTAACCAAAATGGTGACGAACGAACCGAAATGGTGTCGGTCGCCCGATCAAGAAAGCTTCCCCGTGAACGCCACTGCTGGAAATCTTGAAGCCCTGGAAGCCTCTCTGCTTGCCGACATCGCCTCGGCCGCCGACGAGGCGTCGATCGAGGCGGTGCGCGTCTCGGCGCTCGGCAAGAAGGGCTCGGTCTCCGAAATGCTGAAGACGCTTGGCGCGATGAGCGCCGAGGAACGGCAGGTGAAGGGTCCTGTCATCAACGGCCTCAAGAACCGCGTCACCGATGCGCTGACCGCGCGCAAGGTGGAACTGAAGGACGTGGCGATCGCCGCACGGCTTGCCGCCGAGAAGGTCGACGTGACGCTGCCGGTGCGACAGTCGCCGGCCGAGCGCGGCCGCATCCATCCGATCAGCCAGGTCATCGACGAGATCGCCGCGATCTTCGGCGATCTCGGTTTCGCCATTGCCGAAGGTCCTGACATCGAGACCGACTATTACAATTTCACGGCGCTGAATTTTCCCGACGGCCACCCGGCGCGCGAGATGCACGACACCTTCTTCTTCCAGCCGGATGAGAAGGGTGAGCGCAAGCTGTTGCGCACGCACACTTCGCCGGTGCAGATCCGCACCATGGAGAAGCAGAAGCCGCCGATCCGCATCGTCATCCCGGGCAAGACCTACCGCCAGGATTCCGACGCCACCCACTCGCCCATGTTCCATCAGGTCGAGGGTCTGGTGATCGACAAGTCGGCCAACGTCGCCAACATGAAATGGGTGCTGGAAGAATTCTGCAAGGCCTTCTTCGAGGTCCCGCAGGTCAAGATGCGCTTCCGGCCGTCCTTCTTCCCGTTCACCGAGCCGAGCCTCGAGGTCGACATCCAGTGCGACCGCTCGCGGCCGGGCGAAGTGCGCTTCGGCGAAGGCGCCGACTGGATGGAGATCCTCGGCTGCGGCATGGTGCACCCCAATGTGCTGCGCGCTGGCGGGCTCGACCCCGACGAATATCAGGGCTTTGCCTGGGGCATGGGCATCGACCGCATCGCCATGCTGAAATACGGCATGCCAGACCTGCGCGCCTTCTTCGACGCGGATGTGCGCTGGCTGTCGCATTACGGCTTCAGGCCGCTCGACATGCCGACGCTGTTCGGAGGCCTGAGCGCGTGATGGTCCTGATAACTCCTGCTGCCCGCTATTACGGAATCGTCCAATGAAATTCACCCTCTCCTGGCTCAAGGACCACCTCGAGACCGACGCCACGCTGGCCGAGATCGTCGAGCGGCTGACGTCGATCGGCCTCGAAGTCGAGCATGTCGATGACAAGGCGGGCCTGAAACCCTTCGTCATCGCCAAGGTGCTGACGGCGGTGCAGCATCCCGATGCCGACCGGCTGCGGGTGCTGACCGTCGATACCGGTGACGGCAAGCCGCCGGTGCAGGTCGTCTGTGGCGCGCCCAACGCCCGCGAGGGCCTGATCGGCGCCTTCGCCGCGCCCGGCACCTATGTGCCCGGCATCGACGTGACGCTGACGGTCGGCAAGATCCGTGGCGTCGAAAGCCATGGCATGATGTGTTCCGAGCGCGAGCTGGAACTGTCCGATGAGCACAACGGCATCATCGACCTGCCCGAGGATGCGCCGGTCGGCACCAGCTTTGCCGCCTATGCGCATCTCGACGATCCGGTCATCGAGATCAATTTGACGCCGAACCGGCCCGACGCCACCAGCATCTACGGCATCGCCAGGGATTTGGCGGCGAGCGGGCTCGGTCGTCTCGTCGGCGGCGCGATCATGCCGCATGTCGGCAGCGGCATGTGCCCGGTCAAGGTGACGATCGAAGCGCCGGAGCTTTGCCCCGGCTTCGCACTCAGGCTGGTCAAGGGCGTTAAGAACGGGCCGTCGCCAAAATGGCTGCAGCAGCGGCTGATCGCCATTGGGCTGAGGCCGATCAGCGCGCTGGTCGACATCACCAATTACGTCACCTTTGACCGCGGCCGGCCGCTGCATGTCTTCGATGCCGCCAAGGTCGCAGGCAACCTCGTGGTGCGCCGCGCCAAGGACGGCGAAAAGGTGCAGGCGCTCGACGGGCGCGAATACACGCTGACGCCGGAGATGTGCGTGATCGCCGACGACAATGGCGTCGAATCCATTGCCGGCATCATGGGCGGCGAGCATTCCGGCTGCGACGAGAACACGACGGACGTGCTGATCGAATCCGCTCTTTGGGATCCGATCACCACGGCCCGCACCGGCCGCGCGCTCGGTATCATCACCGATGCGCGCTACCGCTTCGAGCGTGGTGTCGACCCCGAATTCATGGTGCCGGGTATCGAGCTGGCAACCAAGCTGGTGATCGACTTCTGCGGCGGCACCCCGACCGAGACCGAGGTGGCCGGCTATGCCGGACATCAGCCGAAGATCGTTTCGCTTCCCTTGTCGGAAGTGAAGCGGCTGACCGGCATCGAGGTGCCAAAGGCGGAGAGCCTCGACATCCTGTCGCGTCTCGGCTTCCACGCGCAGGGATCGGGCCACGTCGTCGCCGTGACCGTGCCCTCCTGGCGCCCCGACGTCGACGGCAAGGCCGATCTTGTCGAGGAGGTCATGCGCATCCATGGCGTCGACAACATCGCCCCGCAGCCGCTCGGCGCGCATGACGTGGTCAACGGCAAGATCCTGACGACGCTGCAGATCCGCACCCGTGCCGCCAAGCGTTCGCTTGCCGTGCGCGGCATGATGGAGGCTGTCACCTGGTCGTTCATTCCAGCCAGGCACGCCGAACTGTTCGGCGGCGGCCAGACGGCGCTGAAGCTTGCCAACCCGATCGCCGCCGACATGTCCGACATGCGGCCCTCGCTGCTGCCGGGGCTGATTTCGGCCGCGCAGCGCAATGCCGACAAAGGCATTGGCGACGTTGCCTTGTTCGAGGTCTCGGGCACCTATGAGGGCGATGGCGCCGGCCAGCAGCGACGCGTCGCCGCCGGCGTGCGCCGCGGCACCGCCAAGCTCGACGGCTCCGGCCGCAACTGGGCCGGCAATTCGGGTCCGGTCGGCGTGTTCGACGCCAAGGCGGACGCGATCGCCGCCCTCGAAGCCTGCGGCGCGCCGGTCGACCGGTTGCAGATCGAGGCCGGCGGACCGGCCTGGTATCACCCCGGCCGTTCCGGCACGATCAAGCTCGGTCCGAAGACCGTGCTCGGCACGTTCGGCGAGTTCCATCCGAAGACGATGGAAGGGCTCGATGTCTCCGGCCCGCTGTGCGGTTTCGAGGTGTTCGTCGACGCCGTGCCCGAGCCGAAGGCCAAGCCGACGAAAACCAAGCCCAGGCTGGAGCTCTCCGCCTTCCAGGCGGTGAAGCGCGACTTCGCCTTCGTCGTCGACAAAACGGTGGAGGCCGGCACGCTGGTTCGCGCCGCACTTGCCGCCGACAAGAAGCTGATCACGGCGGTCTCGGTCTTCGACGTGTTCGAAGGCGTGTCGCTGGGCGAAGGCAAGAAGTCGATCGCCGTCGAAGTGTCGATCCAGCCGATCGAGAAGACGCTGACCGACGAGGATTTCGAGGCGCTGGCCAAGCGCATCGTCGACAATGTCGGCAAGCAGACGGGCGGCGTGCTGCGCGCTTAGAGCGGCTCAACGCCGCTCCAAGCATTTGTTCTTACGCAATTCCGGACGGAAAACCGCTCGACACTTTTCCTGGAATTGCTTTGGTGGATTGCGCAGCAATGGCGAATCGCCGTCCAAAGGGCGATGGACCATCTGCGCTATTCCGGACTCCCCTTCGAGAAACAACGCCAGGCGTTTCTAGACATCGTCGCGGCCGATCCGCTGCTGGCCGAAACGCTGGCGCGGGTGCGCATGCTTGTGCTGCCAGACTGGCTGGTGGTTTCCGGCGCGCTCTACAACAGCGTCTGGAACCATCTGACCGGCAAGCCGTCTGGTTACGGCATCAGGGATGTCGACCTTTTCTATTTCGATGACTCCGACCTGTCCTATGAGGCGGAGGACGCCGTGATCCGCCATGCGGCGCGGCATTTCGAGGGACTGCCGCTGCCCGTCGAGGTGCGCAACCAGGCGCGCGTGCATCTGTGGTATCCGCAGAAGTTCGGCCAGCCCTGCCCGCGCTATGCGAGTGCGAGCGAGTCCGTCGGCTATTTCGCATCGAAGACGCATGCGGTCGGAGTGCGGTTCGACGCCGATGGGCAATTGGACCTGGTGGCGCCGTTCGGGCTGGATGATCTTTTTTCGTTTCGCATCACGCCCAGCCGGGTGATGGACAATCGGCGAACGCATGAGGCGAAGGGCAAGCGGGCGCAGGAGTGTTGGCCGGAGATTACGGTTGTGCCGTGGTGAGCCGACCGAAATAGGAGATGTTGACGCGAGGCGCCCCCCTCTGGCCTGCCGGCCATCTCCCCCTCAAGGGGGGAGATCAGCGATTTCATCGTTCCGCCTATCCTTTCAACGATGAAGATTGGCGAAAGCCGAAATGGCGTCCAATCTCCCCCCTTGAGGGGGAGATGTCCGGCAGGACAGAGGGGGGCGCCTCGCGCCTACGTCAGCAAAGGGGGCGCCTCGCGCCCATCTATCTACCCATTCACCAGCGCCAGCAGCTCCTCGGTGTAGCGCTTGCCCATCACCTTGTCGGGCGACAGCGCATCGCCGATCGATGCCACCTCGGCCGCGCTCAGCTCAATCCCGGCCGCCGCCGTGTTCTGCTCCAAATGGCGGATTTTTCGGGCACCCGGGATCGGCACGATGAAGTCGCCCTGGTGCAGCACCCAGGCCAGCGCCAGCTGCGCCGAGGTCACGCCCTTCTCGGCCGCCATCTTTTCCAGTGTGGCGATCACCTTGGCATTGGCGGCCATGGCGTCGGCCTGGAAGCGCGGCAGGCCGCGGCGCCAGTCGTCGCCGCTCAGGGTCTCCGGCTTGGCGATCGTGCCGGTGAGCAGGCCGCGGCCTAGCGGGCTGTAGGGCACGAAGCCGATGCCGAGTTCGCGGCAGACGGCGAAGACATCGTCTTCCGGATCGCGGCTCCACAGCGAATACTCGCTCTGCACCGCCGCGATCGGGTGCACGGCGTGTGCACGTCGGATGGTGGCCGCACTTGCCTCCGACAGGCCAAGCGCCCGCACCTTGCCCTCGCGCACCAGTTCGGCCATGGCGCCGACCGTATCCTCGATCGGCACGTTCGGGTCGACCCGGTGCTGGTAGTAGAGGTCGATGACATCGGTGCCGAGCCGCTTCAGCGAGGCTTCGGCGACAGCCTTGACATGCTCGGGGCGGCTGTCGACACCGGCCATGCGATCGGTGCCGGTGCCTTCTTCCAGGATCTTGAAGCCGAACTTGGTGGCGATGGTCACCTTGTCGCGGACGGATTTCAGCGCCTTGCCCAGCAGGATCTCGTTCTCATAGGGCCCGTAGACCTCCGCCGTGTCGAAGAAGTTGACGCCGATCTCGACGGCGCGGTGCAGCGTCGCAATGGCCTCCGCCTCCGGCTGGCCGCCATAGGCAAAGCTCATGCCCATGCAACCAAGGCCGACCGGGAAGACTTCGAGTTCAGTTCCTAGCTTGCGGGTTTTCATCACGCGTCTCCTTGTTGTGATGCGGCAGAAGTAATGCCTTGCCGTCCGTTCGATAATCGGCTCTTCTTAGTACGGGTCGTTCCAAGAAATAGATCAATGAACCGAGCACATCTCTCACAGCTTGCTGTGCTGGCAACCGTTGCCCAATGCGGCAGCTTTCGTGGTGCGGCCAGGGAACTGGCGATCGCGCCCTCGGCGGTCAGCCACGCGGTCTCCAGCCTGGAAGCACGGCTTGGCGTGCGCCTTTTGGCGCGCAGCACGCGCAGTGTCGCCCCGACCGAGGAAGGCGCGCAGCTGCTGGAGCGGTTGCGCCCGGCACTTTCCGAGATCGACCTGGCGCTGGAGACGGCCGTCGAGGCGCGCGACCGGCCCGCCGGGAACTTGCGGCTCAGCGTGCCACGCACCTCAGCGCATCTGGTGCTGACGCCACGGCTCAGCGCCTTTGCGTCGGCCTATCCCGACATCGTGCTGGAGATCGTCATCGAGGATCGCTTCACCGACGTGGTGGAAGGCGGTTTCGATGCGGGTGTGCGGCTCGGCGAAAGCCTGCAGCGCGACATGATCGCGGTGCGCATCGGGCCGGACATTCGTGGCGCCGTGGTCGGCGCGCCATCCTATTTCGAGACCATGCCCCGGCCGCGCCACCCGCGCGAACTTGCCGATCATCGCTGCATCCGCTTCCGCTTCTCCAGCGGAATCCTCTACCGCTGGGAGTTCGAGAAGGACGGCGAGGCGATCGAGCTGGCAGTGCAGGGACCGCTGATCCTCGACGAGGACCATCTGATAGCGCAGGCCGCGATCGACGGCGCGGGACTTGCCTTCGTCTTCGAGGATTATGTCCGCACGCCGCTTGCCGACGGCCGGCTGATCCGCGTTCTGAAGGACTGGTGCCCATCGTTCGACGGTTTCTTCGTCTACTATCCGAGCCGCAGGCAAATGCGGCCGGCGCTGAGGGCTTTCGTCGATTTCTTCAAGGTGAGCGGGTAGGCCACCCTCCCCAAAGGCGGAAGAAACCCAGCCCGGCAGTCGTTCGCCTCGCATGCAGACCATCACCAACACTGCGACCCGCTATGGCTGGGCAACCATCGTTCTCCACTGGCTGGTCGGGCTTATCTTCATCGGCCAGTTCATGCTCGGCTTCGTCATGGTCAGGACCCAGAGCCAGCGCACGGCCTTCGAGCTGATCCAGTTGCACAAATCCCTGGGCTTTCTGCTGCTTGGCCTCATCATCTTGCGTGTCGCCTGGCGGCTCGGCAATACGACACCGCCCTTGCCGCCTTCAGTCGGCATCCTGGAACGGCGTACGGCGCCACTGGCACATCTGGCGCTCTATCTATTCCAGCTCGCCCTGCCCCTGTCCGGCTGGGCGCTGGTGTCGGTTTCGACGCTGGAGATTCCCAGCATGCCATTCGACCTGTTCGTCATGCCCAACCTGCCGCTGGCCGAATCCGACGCCGCCGAAAGCTTTTGGGCGTCGGCGCACTGGTATCTCGCCTATGCCGGCATCGGGCTGATTGCGCTGCATGTCTGTGCGGCCCTGCGCCACCATTTCCTGCTGCGCGACAGCGTGCTCACGCGCATGATCACGCCTTCGTCAGCCGGGGAATAGAACGGGCATTGGTCTCGTTTGTGAGGTGAGGACGTGAGAGAGCGTTGCCTCCGAACAAGGAACAACCCAATGCATGCGCGAATCCTCGGATTGGCGGCTGCCGCCGCCTGCCTTGCCATGCCTGCCCATGCGGCAGTCGTGCTCGGCGATGCTGCCGGCAGCTACACGATCAGCCAGGCCGGCTCGGCGATCCGCTTCACCATCGGCAAGGCCGGCGGCGGCGGCTTCGACGGCGCTTTCGCCCGCTTCAAGGGCACGATCCGTATCGACAACAAGGATGTCGGTCGCTCCAAGGTCGACCTCACCATCTATCCCGAGAGCGTCGGCACCGGCCAGGGCCGCATCGATGCCTTCCTGCGTTCCGACGCAGTGTTCGACGCGGCCAACAGTCCCGAAATCCAGTTCCGTTCGACCAGCGTGACCCGCACCGGCGACACGACGGCGCTCGTCGCCGGCCGGCTGACGGCGCGCGGCAAGACGTTTCCGGAAAAATTCACCGCCGAGCTCGACGGGTTGAAGAGTGGCATGATCAAATTCCACGTCACCGGCAAGGTGCTGCGCTCGCGCTACGGCATGGACGTCGGCACCCCGCTCTATTCCAACGTCGTCGATTTCGACATGACGCTGACGGGGCGAAGGTGATGTCCGCAGACCGGTAGCCAATTGGCTTTTCCATCGATTTCGGGCAAACCTCCTTGCCTGTAATCGACATGGAGAAGCGTGATGTTCCGATGGGGTGTGTTGTCGACGGCCAAGATCGGCCGCGAGCAGTTGTTGCCGGCGATCGTCGAGGCGGAGAACGGCGTGCTGTCGGCGATCGCCAGCCGCGACCTGTCGAAGGCCAAGGCATTGGGAGACCGCTTCGGCGCGCGCCATGCCTTCGGCTCCTATGAGGACCTGCTCGCTTCCGACGAGGTCGACGGCGTCTACATTCCGCTGCCGACCTCGCAGCATGTCGAATGGACGGCCAAGGCCATCGAAGCCGGCAAGCATGTGCTGGTCGAAAAGCCGCTGGCGCTCGACGCCAGGGACATCGCGCCGCTGATAAAGCTGCGCGACCAGAAGAAGGTGCTGGTCTGCGAAGCTTTCATGGTCATCTACCATCCGCAATGGATCAAGGTGCGTGATCTCATCGCCAGCGGCGCCATCGGCCGGCTGCGCCATGTGCAGGGCGCTTTCTCCTACTACAATGTCGACCCCAACAACATGCGCAACAAGCTCGATCTCGGTGGCGGCGCGCTGCCCGATATCGGGGTCTACCCGACCGTGTCGACGCGCTTTTCGACCGGCAAGGAGCCGCTGCGCGTCCAGGCGACGATCGAGCGCGACAAGACGTTCGGCACCGACATCTATTCCTCGATTCGCGCCGATTTCGGCGATTTCGAACTGTCCTTCTATCTGTCGACGCAGATGGCGGCACGCCAGGTGATGGTGTTCCACGGCGAGAAGGGTTTCATCGAAGTGTTCTCGCCCTTCAATGCCGGGCTCTACGACCATCACCGCGTCGAACTGCACAACCAGAACCACACCGAGGCGCAGGTGTTCCGCTTTCCCGGCACGCAGCAATACAGGCTCGAGGTCGAAACCTTCGCGCGGGCGGCACTTGGCGGCAAGGAGCGGGTCTTCACGCTCGAAGAATCCGTGCTCAACCAGAAAGTCATCGACGCTATCTTCCGCGCCGGCGACACAGGCGGCTGGGAGACCGTCTGATCCCCGCATTAAATAGCCGGCTAATTCTGGGAGGAAAAATTGGCTGACGACGCGGATGTGATCATTGTCGGCGCCGGCCTTGCCGGGCTGGTTGCCGCCGCCGAGCTTGCCGAAGCCGGCAAGAAAATCATCATCGTCGACCAGGAGCCGGAGCAATCGCTGGGCGGCCAGGCGTTCTGGTCGTTCGGCGGGCTTTTCCTCGTCGATTCACCGGAGCAGCGGCGCATGCGCATCCGCGACTGCTATGATCTGGCGCTCGAGGATTGGATGGGCACCGCCGCTTTCGACCGGCCGGAAGACCACTGGCCACGCAAATGGGCGGAGGCATATGTCGGCTTCGCCGCCGGCGAGAAGCGCTCCTGGCTGATCGAGCGCGGCCTGAAATTCTTTCCTGTCGTCGGCTGGGCCGAACGCGGCGGCGGCAATGCCATCGGCCACGGCAATTCGGTGCCGCGCTTCCACATCACCTGGGGTACTGGCCCGGGCGTCCTCGAACCTTTTGTTCTGCGCGTGCGGGAGGCGCAAAAGCGTGGATTGATCGACTTCAGGTTCCGTCACCGGGTCAATGCGCTGACGCGGACGGGTGCAGCCGTGACCGGCGTACAGGGCGATATCCTGCAGCCGAGCACTGTCGAGCGTGGCCACAAGAGCTCGCGCGAAATATCGGGCGATTTCGCATTGCAAGCGCAGGCGGTGATCGTCGCCTCCGGCGGCATTGGCGGCAACCATCAGCTGGTGCGGGAAAACTGGCCCAGGCGGCTGGGCTCGGCACCCAAGCGCATGATCACCGGCGTGCCGGACCATGTCGACGGCCGCATGCTGGCGATCACGGAACAGGCCGGCGGCTCGATCATCAACCGCGACCGGATGTGGCACTATGTCGAAGGCATCAAGAACTGGGCGCCGATCTGGACCGATCACGCGATCCGCATCCTGCCCGGCCCGTCCTCGCTGTGGCTCGATGCCCGGGGAAAACGCCTGCCGGTGCCGCTCTATCCCGGCTTCGACACGCTGGGCACACTCAGCCACATCATGAGCACCGGCTTCGACTATTCCTGGTTCATCCTGACGAAGAAGATCATCGAGAAGGAGTTCGCGCTGTCGGGCTCGGAGCAGAACCCCGATCTGACGGGAAAGAGCTGGCGCCAGGTGCTCGGCCGCGCCACGTCGGGCATCCCCGGCCCGGTCAAGGCGTTCATGGAAAAGGGCGAGGATTTCATCGTCGAGACCGAATTGCCGAAGCTGGTCGCCCGCATGAACGCGCTGGCCGGCGGCGAACCGCTGCTCGATGTTGCAGGGGTCGAGCGCGAGATCCGCGCCCGTGACATGCAACTCGACAACCCGTTCTCCAAGGACATGCAGATCACCGCGCTGCGCGGGGCGCGGGCCTATCTCGGCGACCGGCTGATCCGCACGGCAAAGCCGCACAAGATGCTCGACCCGGCGAACGGACCGCTGATCGCGGTGCGCCTCAACATCCTGACCCGCAAGACGCTGGGCGGCCTGCAGACCGATCTCGACGGCCGCGTGCTTGATACCGACGGCCAGCCGGTGCCGGGCCTCTATGCCGTCGGCGAAGCCGCCGGTTTCGGCGGCGGCGGCGTGCATGGCTACGCGGCGCTCGAAGGCACGTTCCTGGGTGGTTGCATTTTCTCGGGCCGCAGCGCCGGCCGGGCGACTGCGCGGTCGGTGGGGTGAGACGGCAGCGGCGTGCGTCGACGGCCGGCCGAGCATGGCAAAGCCGGTGCTATCGACGGCGCAACCGACGAACTACAGTTCAAGGATTTGGCGCACCGCGCCGGACAAACATAACGAATATATTTTGCCGTTCGTGCTACTATAGAACCGCCACTGGGTGCCAGCTACCGAGCTTCGCCGCACCGCGGTGCCGCTGATAGTATGAAGGCGAAGTTTGGTTGACCACCGGGATCACCACCCCTGCAGCGCGTGAAAGGTGCCGTGTGGCAGGTCGACGTGTTCGAACTCCATGTGTGTCAGGCTTCTCCAAGAGCGGTCGGACGAGAGATGTTGATGCTGGCTTCGGTGTCCCTGGTTTTGGACATGTGCTTCTCCCCAGGCGCTGGGTGTACTGCGGGGTCAGCCGGCCAGTCGGTTTTCCGTCACACCGGCCCGCAACCTTCAGAATATGATAGCTCGTGGCAAGGAAGCCGGTGCTGGTTTATCAGAAGGCCCGCAGGCGGCAGCGGCGGAATAGTCAGAGCCAGCGGCGAACCTCGGCCTTGTAGCGGCGGTAGTCGTCGCCGAACTTCGCTTCGAGATAGCGCTCCTCGCGGGCGATCACCTGCGTCTGGATCGCGATCAGAACCAACGGGAGCAAGGCGAAGGCGATCGGCCCGTCGAAGCCGATCGCAAGGCCGGCATAGACAAGCGCCATGCCGAGATACATGGGATTTCGGGTCCACCGAAAGGGACCGGTCGTCGCGATGAGGGTCGTTGGCTGCGACGGCGGAATGTTGGTGCCCAGCCGCCGGAACAGCCTCGCCGCCGCAAGCATCATCGTCGCGCCGGCAACGAACAGCAGTGCGCCCGTCGCGACCAGCAACCGCCAGTCGATGCCGAAAGAGCGCAGGGCGACGAACCGCTCCGCCGCCAACCCCAACAGCAGCGCTCCCAGATAGATGAAGGGCGGAGGGAAGCGCACACCCGCGCTGTCCGGTTCGACGGCCATGCTCATCTCCAATCTGTGCTTTCAAAACGGCGGCCCCAGAATCAACGCCTCGAATTACTACTGCAGGACTTGTTTGGCGCTCGGGCGTCCGCTCACATGGGCGAACCACTGGACGAGCTTGTTCTTGCCATCGAGGATCGCTTCGCCCTCTGGCGTTATACGCAGCCGGTCGAAATGCGGCATGAGGCGGATGTCGGCCAGACTAAAGGTTTCGCCGGTGAGGTAGGGTGCCGCAATCAGAGGCTCAAGCGCCTCAGCGCAGCTACGTGCCATGGGCACGGCCGCGTTGACCCGTTCCATGTTGGTGGGCTGGCCGAGGAAGGTTGGCGCGACCACTCGCTCGAACCCAATGCCGCCCCAGGATGAGCCCAGGTAGCAGTCGATAATGCCGATGATCTGATTCATACGCGCCCCTTCGCGCGCGTTCGTCGGCTGGAGCGCCGGACCAGGAAACGTCTGGTCCAGATAGCGCAAGATGGCCTGGGTTTCGAAGACTTCGAAGCCATCATGCTCAAGCACCGGAACCTTGCCGAACGGATTCCGCGCAAGATGCTCCGGCGTTTTCCATGCCGGCGGCATCAAGCTGACGAACTCGTATTCCACACCTTTCTCGGCGAGGCCAAGCATCGCCCCCCGCACGTTGGGACTACCTGCCGTGCCATAAAGTTTGACGCTCATCCCAGGACTGGTCGTATTCATGAGGGTCACTTCCCTTCTTGCTTTAGATTGGAGCGCCGCCGCTCGGGTTGGCTAATTGGGACCGGAGAACGCAAATTCTGCTCTCAAACCAGCATCGACTGCTGGGCGAAGATACCTGCCATCGCGCCGTGCGATGATGCCAGGGTGACCGATGGCGGCGTAAGGGGGTTGGCGAGGTCGCCGGCGGCGTAGATGCCGGGCATGCTGGTTTCGCGGCGCTCGTCGACCTTGAGGATGATGCCGAGGGGCGTATCGACCGTGGCGAGGTCCAGTGATTCATGCAGGCTTGCCGCCGGCTTGTTGCGCGGATGCGCGAACAGGATGTCGACCGCGACATTTGGGCCGGTATCGAGCTTGACGGTGGCGTTATGGCCCCCGTGATGCGCGATCTCGATGATCCGGCCATTGACGACAGGTGTGTTGCGGCGCGCCAGATCGGCCCGGATATCGGGCGGAATGTCATGACCATCGGCGAAGACCGTCAACCTGTCGGTCCAATCGTGGAACAGCCTGACCTGATTGTGCGACTGCCGGCCGGACCAGACGAGGCCCCAATGCTGGCCGGCGACTTCAAAGCCGTCGCAATAGGGGCAGGGCACGATGGACTTGCCCCAGCCTTCGGCAAAGCCCGGAACATCAGGCATCTGGTCGGTGACGCCATAGCTCAGGATCAGGCGACGCGCCGCAAGGCTTTCGTCATCACCCGTGAGGACGGAGAAATCGTCGATGGCGCCGGAGATGCTGACGGCCCGGGCATTGACCAGCCTGACCGTGGGATAACGCGCCAGTTGCTGCCGCGCCTCGGCCAGGATGTCCAGCGGTGGCTTGTGATCGTGGCCGAGCATGCCATGCGAGTGGCCGGCGAAGCGATTGCGCGGCAGGCCGGTATCGAGAACGGTGACCTTGCGGCGGGCACGGCCGAGCTGCAGGGCGCCGGCGAGACCGGCAAAGCTGCCGCCGATGATGATGACGTCATCCATGGTGATGGGCTCCGTTGCAGGACAGGTTGAACCCATCCGATGGCTTGCATATTTCGGACACTGCATGGTATCGTAATTCAAGAATTAGGATACTGTCAAGGACTTGAATTGTCGTGACCGAAAATAGCCACCGCCGGCGCGGCCGGCCCGCCAACGAGGCGCTTGGCCAAACGATCCTCGACGCCGCGAGCGAACTCTTTGTGGAATTGGGTTTTCAGGCGACGACGTTGGACAAGGTCGCCCAGCGGGCGAAGATATCCAAGCTCAGCATCTACAGGCACTTCGAGAACAAGGAAGCGCTGTTCAGCGCGGCCATGGCGGCCGGCTGCCATGGGTTTGCACAGGCCCTTTTTGAAGGTGTCGACGGTTCGGCCGAAGATCAGCTCATGGCGGTGGGATCATCCCTGCTTCGCACCCTGTTGAGGCCGGACGTCCGCAATGTCGAAGCCATGATCATGGCCGACACGACCAATCAGAAATCGTTAAGCGAGCTCCATTACGAAGCCCGCCCCGCCCATATCATCGCCCAGATCGAGGCCCTGTTGCGTCAGTTGCACGCGAAGGCGATGCTGAACGTGCCCGATCCTCTCCAATCCGCCCGCTTGTTTGCCGCGCTTTTCAAAGGATGCGATCTCCTAATTATCGCACGCTTCGATGAGGCGAGAGCAGAGGACGACAACGAAATCGAATCCTATTGCCGGTCGGCCGTCGCCATGTTCATCGCCGCGCACGGTGGCAACGACCACGCGGGCGGATAGCCTGGACGAGGATGCGTTCGACTATATCGAGTGCTTCTAAAACCCGAGGCGCCGACACTCGACACTGGGCTATCTGAGCCCCGTGGGATACGAAGAGCAGGCTAACCTAGCCTAACCTCGTGTCCACCGAACCGGCAGCAGCTCAGTCCAAACCTCTACGTCTTGGGCGGCGTTCCAGGAATTTCTGTTCCGCCACTGGCAGCCCGGTCCACTACGCGCGGGCGTAGGCGGGGCGGCGTTAGAATAGGAAGCGGCGGCAAACGGCGGTATTTGGCGCGCCCGAAGAGATTCGAACTCCTGACCCCCAGATTCGTAGTCTGGTGCTGTTTCATTTCGTTAAGTAGCACAGCCGATCTGGAAGCATCAGAAACATTGCCAAGCTACCTACAATACGGCAGTATTATCTGATAGCACCAGTCAGTTGGAGAAGAAATCCGTCATGAGCCCTCAGAAGCATTCTGCTTCCACGCCTGATTCTGCTTCCACCGCGCTTCCAAATAATGTCATTCGTCTACCCGGCTCGACGCTACGTCTGCCCGCGCCAAACACGTTCACCAAGGCGAACATTGCCCGGATGCGTTGCCCTCACGACCGATCGGAAGCATTCTTTTGGGATGCTGGCTGTCGTGGGTTGGGGATACGCGCGCTCAGCTCGCAACGGAGAACATGGATTTATCAATATCGGGATGAGCACAGGCGCACGCGCCGCATCGCGCTGGGCGACCTGACGGCGGTCAGTCTTGATGCTGCTCGCGAGGCGGCGCGCCGTTACGCGGCCAACGTCACGCAAGGGACTAACCCGTCTGTTCAAAGGAAGGCAAAGCGGAATGCTGCTACCCTTTTTGCCGTCGTCGAGGCTTATCTGAGGCACGCGCGAGCGCGCCAGAAGCCACGCTCCTATTTGGAAACCGAACGCCATCTGATGCGGCATGCAGCCCCCCTGCATCACGAGCGGGTGGAGGCCGTGCGTCGGCGAGACATAGCGCTGCTTTTGGACGGTGTAGCGGAAGCATCCGGCCCGGTCGCTGCCAATAGATTGAGGGCAGCCCTCAGCGCGATGTGGGCTTGGGGGCTACGCAGCGGAACCATCGAAACAGACAACAATCCGGTCGCGTTTACGCCTCGTCAGCCGGAGAAGGCACGCGAACGCATACTCAGCGACAATGAGTTGCGTGTGATCTGGCAATTAACGAGCGGCGCCGAAGATTACGCCCGGATCGTCCGGCTCTGCATGCTGACGGGCTGTCGCCGTAGCGAAATCGGCGGTTTGCGCTGGCCCGAAATCTGCGACGACAAGATACTGATTTCGGCAGAGCGGATGAAAGGAGGCCTGATACACGAAATCTCGCTCCTCCCCAGCATTGCGGCTCATCTTCCGGTGCGGCCAACTCAGGCCGAGGGCAACGTTTTCGGTCGGCGCGACAATGGCTTTTCTGGATGGAGCAAGAGTAAGGAGTTCCTGGACGCAAAGCTTACGAAAACCGATCCCAACATGCAGCCTTGGAGTATTCACGACCTCCGGCGGACTTTCTCCACGAGACTCCATGACGCGGGGGTGGAGCCTATTGTGATCGAGGCGTTGCTTGCCCACAAGCAACAGGGGGTAGCTGCCGTGTACAATCGCGCCTCATTCCGAGACGCAAAGAAGGCGGCGTTAGCGCTTTGGCATGAGTTGCTTTTATCCGTGGTCGATCATGAGTAGGTTCATCGTCTCGGTAACAGAACGCGGCGTCGAAGAGAAACGCGAGCGCCTGTACGACGCGTGGGATCGTGCTTCTTCAGGTAGACCAGGCCGTCCCCCGAGGACGGACCGCCTGCCCTTCATCATGGTGCTCGTGGATTATCTTGAATCAACAGGTGTTCCCTTCGCCACGGCTCGCTCCAGCCGAATGAACAAAGCGGTGCGGAACTGGATCAAGGACCAAGTGGATACGTCGCTAAAGAAGGTCCAGGCTCCAGACGCAGTATCAGCAGAGCCAGAGGGCGTGGCGACCGCTGCGCAAGCAGCGTCGTCTAGCACGTTCGAACGAAAATCAGACAGGTGGCCGCTGGGGCCCGATGCGGTGCAAGCGTTATTGAAGCAGGTGAAAGATATGCGCAATCTGAGCCGGGAGAAAGATGAACAATAAACGCCACCGTGCAAGGCGGCGAACTTTGTGATTGTTGAGGAGCCTTCTAACAACACTAAGAGGGCTTCCGATGGAACTCAGAATTCCAGACTTGTTGATGACCGAGAAGGCGCTTTCGACATGGCTCGGCATCTCCCTTCCCAGTCTTCAACGGCTTCGCTCCAACGGCAACGGACCACGTTTCGTTAGACTGAGTGAGCGCCGCATTGCTTACCGCCGAACAGATGTGGAGCATTGGTTAGATGCGCGAACATGTGACCGCATCGGCGGCGGCGTTGCCCAGGTCAATACCCTCCCCGACCAACGCCATCGCGGAGCGTGAACTTCATGTGTCCGGGGAACGGGAAAGTGGGCGCTGCTGCTGAAGCGGGCTCTCGATTGCATGGCTCGGCCGCAGGTCTGAATAGCCCTACCGTAGAGCGCCCGACGAGGGGACAAAACCTCAGTGCCGAAGACTTTCGTCGGGCAGCCTTCTCGAATGGTTACGCTCTCCTGAGAGTTAAATCGAGGGGTAAGAGGCCGGTTGCCGAGAATTGGCTTCAAGGAGAACTGCTTGGCCAACTGCTACCCGTGAGTGCGGCGGCTGCAAACACCGGCATTTGTACATCGGGTCTCCGAGTTATCGATGTCGATGTTGACGAACCAACTAAGGTGCAGGACTTTCTGAAGGCTGTGACGCCCATCCTACCCACTGGCGGGCTCATCCGTCGTCGTCCGGGATCACCCCGCCTAGCGTTGGTGTTTCGAGCTGCCGAGGGCAAGCCGTGCAAGCTCGTAGTTGGCGGAAGGCATGGAAAAATCGAGGTGCTTGGCAAAGGCCAGCAACTGGTCGCGCATGGCGTTCATGAAACCGGCGGCGAATTGTTCTGGCTCGCGGGCAGGTCGCCAGCAACGGTTCCCGTCGCCAATCTCCCGTCGATGACTGAGGAACAGATCGCAAAGGTGCTCAGTGCTTCCCGCGCAATTGTCGGACTCCCTGTCGAAAGCCAGTCCGTGAAGGATTTGTTCCCGCCGCGTTCATTCAATACCTCAGAGGTAACTGGCCAATCCGACCTCGCTGCCGGGATTTCAATCCACCATCCTTTCGATGATCTTGCTCCCGATCATCAGCGTAGTGTGGTGGCGGAGTGCCTGACGGCTCTAGACAACAGCACATCAGACCCGCGCAACCAATGGCTCGCGGTCCTGTTTGCGGTCGCGGATGCTGGCCAACGTGGCTGTCCGAATGTTCGCAGCTTGGCCTTGGAATGGTCCAGACGGGGTGCCGGCTGGACTTCCGAGGCGGATTTCGATTCAGCGTGGGACTCTTACAGGGCGAACAGGGCAGGAGGAACAACGGTCGGCACGCTCTTTCATTTGGCTCGTTCGGCAGGCGTGGAAATCTCAAGCCTGCTCGATCCGTCTCCACCTGAACAGAAACCCACCGACGAGATACCTGTCGGAGCCTTGCCCGTTGCCTCGCTGCCAGCCATTCCACCCAAACGCCAGTGGCTTCACGGGATAGATTTGGTTCGCGGGGCCGTTTCCCTGATCGTTGCTCCAGGCGGCAAGGGCAAGTCTTCGTTTCTCACCTCGCTTGCTCTGGCTTGTGCGTCAGGACGCCCCCTTCTAGACAGTCACGTGTTCGGCGGGAAGCTTCGTGTTCTTCACATCAATGCAGAGGACGCGACCGACGAAATCGCTCTGCGCGTGCGCGCAGCAATGGCGCACCACCAACTGACCGACACCGATGTTGGCGGGTTATATGTCGCAGGGGCGGACAGGCTGTCTCTCACCTTGATCAAGGTGGAGCGTGGAACTCCTGCACTGAACCCGCCGGGTTGGCAGGAGCTTCGCGCTTTGGTCTCGCTTCAAAAGCCCGACGTCCTGATTCTTGATCCGCTCGTAGCTGTCGTGGGGGGTGCGACATTGAATGACAACGCCGCCGCAGCCCTGCTAATGCGCGAGTTGGTCGCGCTCGCTTCACGTCACAAGCTCGCCGTCATCATTGCCCATCACACGTCGAAAAATCGGGAATTGGGCAACGCCGACGCCGCAATGGGCGCGGCGAGCATTGTGAATCTGGCGCGCATCAGCCTTGCCATTGAACCATTGAGGAATGACGACGCAACAAAAATCGGTGTCGCACCGTGGGATGTTGCGTCCATCTTCAGGGTCACGGGCACGAAGCAGAACCTATCTCCGGCCGCTGCCGATGAACGGTGGTTCCGTCTTGTTTCGGTCGAGGTACCGAATGCGCAACCGCCAATCTATCCTCACGGTGACAAGGTTGGCGTTGTAGAGGTGTTTAAGCCCTCTCTGACTGCCACGCCGTTTCCGCAGGCCATGATTGACGCCGCCTTGGTGGCGGTTGGCACAGCGCCCACGCCACTATCTCCATCGCCGAAGTCCGGCGACTATGCCGTTCCGGTGATAGCTAGAGCCCTTGCTCCACAGCGCAACGGCATCGCAAGCGACATCGAGGCAAAGGCCATTCTCGATTATCTTCACCGAGTGGGTCGTATTCAGATCGGACCCGTCCAGGTCAATCGCACCGGGCGGGGAGGTTATACACGACAGGCTTACATCGTTGTCGGACCGGTCGCATCAACTGTCACAGGTTCCACTCCGCCGACGTCGGCCGCGCCAACAGCAAATCGGAGTAGCCAGATTGCGCCGAACCGGAAGCAGAGTGGAAAGCCATGAAAAGCCATTTCCGCCAATTGGCGATCAAGTGGCTTGAGGTGGTGGTGAGGCGCGCCAGCGCCACCACCAATTACGGGGGGGTGTGGGGGGGTGTGGTGGTGGCGATGAGTTGCGAACGCCAATCCTGAAAGGAAGGAACACCGATGGTTAGGACAGGTGAAACTATGGATGCCGCTTGCTACAGGTTTGTTTGGCGTCGATTGCAAGAGGCCGTTGAAAGCGCCGTAGGCAGGCTGATCCCAAATCCGTTCATCGGTGGGCACTTCACCACGGAGGACGACTTCTTCGAACAAGTGGCGCTGTCTGTCTCTGCGGTGCGCGCCGTTGTCCACTTCGGAACTGGTCCATCCGGCCGGCGACTGCCAATGAATTCGATCGAGCGCGCAGTCCTTATGGATTCCCGTTTGCCGCGAAATATGCTGTTGGCCTTCTTTTCCGCGTCGCTGGAAGCCAATGAATTTGACATGTCGCACCCTTCATTCGCTGAATACGCAGCTGGGTTCCTAGCGGTCCACCATTGGCGCTTACTCGAACAAGCGCCTTCCTTGGTTTCCGAGTACCCACCTAGGCCGCTGCCGGGCCTCAACCATCGATGCACCGCATGGCGTCCAGTGTCCGAATCTGGACGGCTTTAGAAGTTTATATTCCTATAGATCAGATGATTTGACCATTGGACCTTGCAGGTATGAAAATTCGTCAAGCCAGGACGACGGCCGCTCCAACCTCTCCACTGGAACACCGCCCGTTTCTTGCACAATTGCGGATCATTCGTAATGAGCTGCAAGCCCGCAATAGCGACCCGTGGCAAGAGCGGCTTGCCGTTCTCCGAGGACGAAAAGGGAGCGACGGTGTCGAGCGTGTCTCAACGGAAGCCGTGTTCGACCATTTGAACTTGAAGCCCGTACAACGCACGCCTGAGGCCGGCAAACGGATAAAGACGATAATGTGTGGTTTAGGCTGGACTTGGGTCCGTGCTCGCCACGTAACAGCCACAGGCTCGGTAGGGCGCGTGCGTGGTTACGCCAGGATTCGTTGAAGTGGGTCTCGTATGCCTTGCCATTTGTCTACAAGGAGCGGACGGGCGGCTGAAATAACAGGCGTCCAAGCCTTCCTTCATTGGACTGCATCCATCATATACTTGTCGACGGATGTGGCCGTCTCCCTCATGACCTTACAGAACAAGGCCCGTTTGGTGTTGTCGGCAAGAAGGGATTTTTCAAGTGCTTCGGTTTTGGATACTGCGATGGTCATATCCCTCTTGAAGTCGGCGGAAGTAGCGCGCCCTTGCTTCAGCATGACCCCGGCAATTATTTTAGTATTGGCACTTTCCGCTTCTGTAAGGCTGCATATATCGTTGTACAGGTACATGTTCGCCACAGTTTCAATGACAGCACTGTCGGCATGTGCCGATACAATCGGCAAACAAATTATCGAGCTTGCTAGTACGAGCTTCATCCAAGTCATCCAGTCATGCTCCTTGTTCGGGTCACCGAAAGCCCGTTTTCTTGGCTGTCATCCGCGCAGTGGTAAATCTGCACCCGTACTGCGGGCTGGTGATTCAGAGGTTCGAAGACCGGCTTTACAGCGAGAGGTATATTGAGAATTTGCGGACCATTTTCTCGTCATACAGTGAATGCGGTTCGGAACCTAGTAGTTCGTTCCTGTAAGCTTAACCTGGGCAGCGGCACCCAGCGACGGCACCTGCACGGTTACAATTGCGGTCCGGGGCAATGAGTTGCGCCCCTGAAATGATACCGTGGGTGATGCTCCCTAGCCACCCTGCGTTTACACTGCGGCCCATAGGACTATGTTATCCACCTGGGTATCAATTTCACAACTACATCGCCCCGGACTACCGCATACCCGCTCTCCATCCCAAAACCGGGCCAATCGGCTCCTTTAGTAGAATACCGCAACAGTTGGTCGTTCGGTTCAATGGAGTATCCAGGCGATATTTCACTTAGGACCATTTCTACGTCGCTCTTTGCGGCAAGATTGCCCAGTGCAATCGGTTGTTCCGAGCCACTAGCGAGCGCAACGGCAACAGAGATATCCGATCCGTCAGCGCGCGTCGCGAACCCAGAGATGGTACAACAAAGTTCTTCAAGCTCACGATTGAAGTGGATTCGGTCATCGGACGTAAAGGGAATGCTTTCCATATCTCGCAGGTATGCCTCGTAAGGCATCATATTTCCATACCTAGAACGAATCTCCTCAAGACGCCGAGTCAGATCATCGGTCGGCGGAGCCAGTTTTCGATCCGGCCACGATTTGGTCGATGACCCTTCGTCAGTGAGATCGACTTCCTCAACGCCGGCGAACATGTCCGAAATGTACAGGGCGATACGTGGTTGAGGATCGAACGCTAACGAGACCGTTTCGAATTGCTTAGCCATGTGTCTCATAGCCTCAATGAGGGCTAGCTCTTGTTCCGGGCTGCGAGGATCAACTCTCACCTCTAGCGTATATGTTTTCATCTGATCATCCTGGAATTCAGGTGCGCTGCTAATTACTTTGAGGTCGCCATTCGCCATCACCAGCGACGGCACTGCACGGTTGCAATGGCCGTCCCATGGCGATGAGTGCGCGTCCCGAAAAGACACCGTGGAGGAGGCTCCCTATTAGCCTCGCTTTACCATGACATCCCATTACCTCGCGGGGTAACTTTGTTTCATGCCAGGAAATTCGCTCATCAGGTACGACCCCTTAGCTCTGTATCGATCTTTTCAATTCGGCCGCCCGGGGATCATATTCATACTGCGTGATAGACTGGTCGCGAATCCTCTCCACTGCCTCGTCGATTGCAGCCAACGGAACGAGATACCATTCCCTCGGCTTCACCGGATTGCCGAAACGATCTTCAATCGTAAGGTCGAGCCGGGCGGGCGCGAATACCCGATGCAGCAGGTTTTCCAGCCTGGTCCGGTTGATGTTGAAAAGCTTGTAAGTGGCTACGACGTCGACGTCCGCGAGCAGATAGGTTGCGTCCAGCGCGGCGTGAGCAATCCGCGTCTCGACCTTTCCGCCGGTGACACCGATCTTGTGAATGAGTTCCCTATGCGGCGCGATCCCTGGGTGATCGGATTTGCTCCGCAGGACATAGATGGTCCCGCTTTCGAGATCTCCATCGGCGGCCTCGCCGGCAAAGAGCGGTCCCGCAACGGGGTCGGTGATCCGCCGCCCCACATCGTCCCGGTGAAGTGCGCGCTGGAGTGAGCGCAACAGCACATCGCTTTCCGTCCCATTATCGTAGATGACACGCAACCGGCTGTCGCGCCGGTCGTATTCGGTCGTGAACTCCTCGCCCACTTCCGCGACATAGGCGATCTGGCCACCGACGATGAAGAACTCGCCCTTCTTGATCTCGGCCATGGTCTGGAACGGTCGCGTCTGGCGTTTACCGGAGTCGAGGTCGTTTTTCACTTGAGCGAGCAGCGGCTTGAAGCGGTCGAAATCCTCGCACTTCGTACGATTGGCGATTTCCTCGGCCGCGCGCTTGTCGGCGCTGGTGCGGACATGCCGAAGCTCGGTGATGTCGGCCGCGCCTGCCGCGCCGTTCAACTCGGCAAGCAACTCGTCTACGTCCATCGCATCGACGGACGTGGCGGAGACAACCTCCGCTCCTGTCAGAAGCCCCTGACGGTCGAGCGGTGCGAGCAGCGAGCGGCACTCCTCAAGCGCCCGCAACCGGTCGAGGCGCACGGCATAGAGTCGCTCGAAAATGTCGCGGTCTTCGCCGTGGAGCGGTGGACGGCCGTGCTGTTCGACGAACCGCTGGATTTCCTCGAATCCGGCGATGATGCGTTCCTCGCGCGCGGAGCGCCCGCCCGTCTTCTCCGGCTGCGCGTAGTCGTCGAGTTCGGAACGCAGTTCGTCGAGGTCAAGGTCACTCATAGCGGCCCTCGTCCTTGAAGCGGACAAAGGCGGCCGCACCTTCGGCCATCCGCTTCTCCCAGGCGTCCGTCGAGCTGATCGACGGCAGACGACCCCGCTCTTTCTTAAATCTGACGGCCCGCACGGCCAAGTCCTTGGCTTCATCGGGCGTCAGGCTCGTGCGTTTGGCGGCAATCGCCGCCGCCACCTGTTTCAGGCTATCCTCGCTCATGGTCTTGGCGAGGATGGCGTAGGCTTCGCCAAACGGATTGATCCGGTCGATGAGGTCGATGTCGAGTTCACGCACGTCCATTGCGAATTTGCGGACGCCGTCGATCAACGCCGTATTGCCGCTCTGCTCGCCGTCGCCGGCTCCCCCGCCGCCAAGCGCAATCTGCTTGGCCTGTTGCGTCAGCGTAAGGGCTGCGATGGCGTGCTGACGCACCGCCTCCTGATCCTCCTCGTCGAGTTCGGGATACTTGTCCTTGATGATTTTTCCGAGACGAACCTGTGTAAGTTCCTCGGGGATCAGTTCCTCGTCAAAGATTCCGCGCTCAATGGTCGTCTTGTCCTGAACGAAGGCGGCGATCACCTCGTTCAAGTCCTCGGTGCAGATGCGCGCGGCTTCCTTGCTCTTGGGCTCGGCAAGGCCCTTGATCTCGATCTGGAATTGGCCCGTTTCCTCATTAAAACCGACATTGGTCTTTTTGGGGTCGTAACCGCCCTCGCCATAGTTGAAGCCTTCGACCGGTCCGCTATTCGGATTCTTCGGGGTGAAGTTAAAGCGAGGAGCTAGCACTTGTTCCATTAGCAGGCTGGCGGCGATGGCTTTCAACGTGTCGTTCACGGCTTCGGTTACAGACTCTTCTGAAGCATCAGGCTCGGCGATAAGGTTGGTGAAACGGGCACGGGTCTTGCCCGGGGCATCGCGAGTCGCGCGACCGATAATCTGCACGATCTCGGTGAGGCTGGACCGATAGCCGACCGTCAGCGCGTGTTCGCACCAAATCCAGTCGAACCCTTCTTTCGCCATCCCAAGCGCGATGATGATATCGACGTGGTCGCGGTTGTTTTTCTGGGCCGGGTCTTTCAGCGCAGCCGAAACGCGGTCGCGTCTTGATGCGTCATCATCGACCAGATCAGCAATCCTGAGAATGCGGCCGTCCGGCACCTTAACCAATTGGAATCCGGTGGCCGGGTCGATCCCCTGCCACTCTCCTAATTCCTCGATGATGTGCTCAACTTCCCTGATCTTGTCCTTTGTGCTTTCGCGCGAATTGACGCTCGGAATATGGACGATAGTTTTCTCGGCAGGCTCCAACACCTTCAGGATGTCGTCGGCATACGGCCCGGAATAGAAGAAATATCCGATGTCGAGCTGCTTCAGATATTGATAGCCGTTGAGCTGCTCATAGTAGGTGTAGGTGACGGTGTCGAACTTCGCCTCATCCTGGGGGCTGAGCACCGGCACGGCATCGCCCCGAAAATAGGAACCGGTCATGGCTACGATATGCGCGCTCTCGCGGGCAATGATCTGACCGAGATGCTGGCCGAGCTTGCTGTCGGGATCAGCCGAGACGTGGTGGAATTCGTCAACGGCAATCAGCCGGTCGTCGAATCTCTCTATGCCGAACCTCTCCACAGCAAAGCGGAAGGTCGCATGGGTGCAGACCAGCACCTTGTCGGCGCTGTCGAGGAAAGCACCGACAGAATTGACCTTGCCGCCGTCCTCGCCGGGCGCGTTGCAGAGGTTCCATTTCGGCTGGACGGTCCAGTCAGCCCAGAAACCATACTTGGTCAGCGGCTCGTCGTTGAAGCTCGCGCCGATGGATTTTTCCGGAACGACGATGATGGCCTGCTTGACTCCTTGATTGTGGAGCTTGTCGAGCGCGACGAACATGAGCGCCCGGCTCTTGCCCGAGGCGGGCGGCGACTTGATGAGAAGATACGGCTCGCCGCGCCGCTCATAGACGCGCTCCTGCATTGGCCGCATGCCAAGCGCATTGGCCTTGGTCGAGTTGCCGTTGCTGGCATAGGATACGGAAACGGATGGAACTTGATTGTCAGGGGTCATTGATCCGACTCCTCAGCAAAGTGCTGTTCGAAGGCCTTCACGCTGCCATAAGCTTCCGCAACCCGCGTCTGCACTTTGCGCATCATGTCGGAACCGCGCTCAGGCCAGCCATGATGCTCGAACATACCCACGAATCCGCCAAACCTCCTATTGGCGACTTCGGCGATGATCTTGGCGTCTCCCCCCGGTGTGTAGCGTGCGCTCATGCCTGTGCCTCCGGCCGTCTTTTCTTCGCCACCCCCGGCGAGTTGGTCATTTTGGTGTAAAGCTCGAACAGCTTTTCCAGCCTCTCCGTGTCGTTGCGGAACCGGCGGCCGATGTAGATGCGCTCCAAAACCTCGTCGTTGCGCTCATGCGCGGCGCGCAAATCGGAGGGCATCCTCGAAGCATCATAGAGGTCAGCGGTGTTCTCCGGGAACTCTGCCTCACGTGCCAGCAGGATATCTCCAGCGCAGCGGGTCAGGTCATCCTTGTTCTTATTGGTTAGGGGTGGGACGGGAAATGTATTCCAACCAAGCGTATTGGAAAACCGAAAGTCCGTCCTAATCTTTCCGCAAACAGCGCTGATCCACACAAGCGAAAGGCGCGAAACAAACACTGCCACATTCCAGAGTGGCGGATCATAAAATGAAAACGCGCCGTTTCCAACGATAGCTCCTTTCGGTAAAGGTATGACAGGATAGTATTCCCTGCTCTCAGACGAGTGCATCGGAACCTGAAATACGATCTCATTCCCAGTTTGTCTAATCTGCTGGAACTCGTACGGCCTATCCGCCCCAGCCTTGGTTAGTTGTTTGTCGCTTTTATTCCGCATTTCTACAACCATAGAAAACCGATCCTGAAATGCTTTTATTCCCTTTAGTAGAATATAATCATCCTTGGTCGACCAAATACAGTACCGCCCGGTCCCATGGATTGCATCATGCGCTCCGAAAAAAGGGCGAATTACATTTGCATGATTTGGCGCTGCTGCCTTCAGAGTCGCCGCGACGCTGCTATCGAAAATTAGACCGCCGCCATCAGCGGGTTTATTGCCATTTATGACCGGCGCCATGCCGTTTTTAGGATTAGTTTCACTTTTTACGTAGATATCTTCGTGCGGAACAAGGTAAGCGTTTATGTTATCAACGTTCCTGATGACGAGTCCTTCGCCGTCGATATACCGGATAGCCTTTGGATTTCGAGACAAACCAACAACGCACACAGACACGCCTGCTTTTTTGCTCGCTAGATTTGACCATCGGAAAGATATGACTGCAAAAGAAATGCGGATTCCATCGGATATACATTGCGGCCAGAAGCGGTAGACTTGTTCGCCTTGGCAAATTGAATTCGTAGAGACAAATGCAGCGGAAGCATCGCAGTAGTTCAAGAACGATCGAGCTTTTTGAAAAAAGCCTAAGATGTAGTCGAAAGACCTCCACGTAGGGAAAGTTGAGCCAAAGACAGCCTCCATGTCATCCTTCTGGGCAGCATTCTGTTCTGTTGCCCCCTTGTAAGGGGGATTCCCACAGACGTAT
The DNA here is from genome assembly GCF_020164715.1 of Mesorhizobium sp. ESP7-2. Lineage (NCBI taxonomy): Bacteria > Pseudomonadati > Pseudomonadota > Alphaproteobacteria > Hyphomicrobiales > Phyllobacteriaceae > Mesorhizobium > Mesorhizobium sp. ESP7-2. Next base: position 76,757 of record NZ_JAIUGQ010000007.1, on the reverse strand, counting down.
GTCTCACCGCCTTCGTTCTCAAAATCGATCTGCGCCTGATCCAGCGGCGTGTGAAACAGATCATCGGCATGGTGTTTGACACCCGTCGCCGTTGGCGGGCAGATGCTTAGCCAATCTAGCCGCAACGCATTGCCGCACGTAATCCAGTTTTGTGCATCGAGCGGCAGAAACTCGGCCAAGGCTTCCCGCTGCCCTCGATACAGCACGTCGCACTGATACTCAGCGATGATCAGCGCTAGACGTGCAACCTCGGCCGGAAAATCGCGCAACTCAATGCCACGAAAATTTGTCAGCGGAATTTCCGTTCGCCGGTCTGGTTCGCCACGCCGTTGATTGATCTTGGCTTCGATGGCCCGCATTTCCTTATAAGCGATGACAAGAAAATTTCCCGAACCGCAAGCCGGATCGAACACCCTGATCTTGGCTATGCGCTTGCGCAGATTGAGCAGCATGCGGGCGTTGTCGCCCGCTTCCTCAAGTCGTGCGCGCAGATCGTCGAGGAAGAGGGGATTGAGGACTTTCAGAATGTTCGGCACGGACGTGTAGTGCATGCCGAGCGCGCCGCGCTCCTCATCGTCGGCGACGGCCTGAATCATCGATCCGAAAATGTCCGGGTTGATCTTCGTCCAGTCGAGATTGCCGATATGAATGAGATAGGAACGGGCGATCTTGCTAAAACGCGGCACGTCGACATTGCCGGAGAACAGCTCACCGTTCACATATGGAAAGGCGTCGGCCCATCGTGGCAACGCCTCGCGCGTCCGGTCGGCGGTCTTGGTGTTCATCGCCCGAAACAGCGTACTGATGACTTCGTGGGTGTTTGAGGAGTCGCGTGCGCTCATCTGCTCGACGGTGTCGGTGAACAGGCCTGTGCCGTTGAAAATGTCGGTGTCCTCGGCAAAAAAGCAGAAGATCAGCCGTGCCATGAAATGGTTCATTTCCGGGCGGCGTTCGGCAGCATCCCAATCGGCGTTTTCTTCCAGCAGAGTTCGATACAGCCGGTTCAGACGGCCGGTGGCCCGGATGTCGAAGGAGCTTTCTCGAATCTGCTTGACGGTCGTGATGCCGGCAAGCTGGAGAAAGAAGCCGAAATGGTTCGGGAAGTCGGCATAAGCGCAGGCGACCGTTTCGCCGTTCGTCAGGTCCTCAGCCTCGAAAGTATCGCCATCCGTCGCCAGCACGAATTTCGCCTTAGCCCTGGCAGTCGCCGGGCTGTTTTTCAGCAGGCCAAGCGTCGCCGTGACTTCGCCAGGAGCGGCCACGATGATATGGATATTGCTGGTCTGAAGCACGCCGCCAGCAAGGTCGGACTTGTTCGACGCGCCCGCCCGCAGCTTCTTGATCGTCGTTTCCTTGTTACCGAACGCGGTCAGGAAGGCGAACGGAAATTCATCCGCGTCGAATGGCGCTGCCGCCAGCTCGGAAACAGCTTCTTCGATCTCGACTGGATTCATCCCTGGCTCCGCTCGTTCTGTAAGGCTCGTCCCCGACTTGACGAATGGTCTCGATTCGCCTGCGTATCGCAGATGATTTAGACTCGGTCCGAACTTACCTATTTGCCGCGCAGATACCATTCTTGTCGCACTGGAGCGCGACGAGTTTTAGTCCTTATATATTGAAGGGGCACCTGAACCCCGTCGCCCTACCCCCGCCCCCCCGGTCCAATAGGGGTGGGGGGGTACCCCCAAGCACGCTTCGTGCGGCAAACTTCAAGCGCGTCGGCCTTAAGGATCGCGAGCCTACTCGGGCGCTGCAAAGGCTCTTTGTAAATGCCTGATCCGAGCGCGCTTGCCGACAAGCCTTAGGCTCTCAGCGCTTCCATATGGCTTCCAGCAATGCTCGCGTCGGAAGCAAGGTCAAGCCGAGCAGCTAAAAAGCCTTGGAATTTCATAAAGTTAATGGCGCGCCCGAAGAGATTCGAACTCCTGACCCCCAGATTCGTAGTCTGGTGCTCTATCCAGCTGAGCTACGGGCGCGCATCAGGCCATGTTTTCGACGGCCCCGCGATCCGGTCCGAAAGACCGGCCGCGAATGTGTGCAGTTCCCTAACGACTGAATTTGCGAAAAGCAAGCCGATCCGGCAAAAGTTTTGTCGCGAGCCTGTCATGCGGCGATGCCGGCGCCGATCCCGGTCCTTCGAGCCGCTGTAAGGCCCGCCTAAATCCAGACGGCGGATGATCGGGAACGGCCAGCGACGAGCGATGGGTCTGGAAGGCAAGTAACCTCTGGAAACGGGTGCGGAAGCCGTCAGGCCGGGCGGCGCAGGCTGCCACGGGCCTGGTCGAGCCGCACCGGCTGGTCGGGGATGATGACGGCGAATGTCGTGCGCCCGCCAATCGACTCGATCAATTCCACCGTGCCGCCATGCGCCCGGATCAGTTCGTGCGCGATGGCCAGGCCAAGGCCGGTGCCGCCGCTGCGCGCCGAGCCGCGGAAGGCCGCGAACAGGTTTTCGCGCGCCTTCGGCGGCAGACCGGGGCCGGTGTCGGTGACGGCGATGCGGCTGACACTGCCCATGCGCTCGGCCGACACCGCCAGCCGCCGCACCACGGCGCTTTCGGTATCGGCCGCCATCGCCTGCACCGAGTTGCGGCAAAGATTGGTGAGCACGCGGAAGAGCTGGTCGGAATCGGCGTCCACCTCGAAAGCCATATCGACGGCGTTTATGAACTCGATGTCCTGCTCGATGTCGAGCAGGCCGTGCACGTCCTCGACCAGTTGGCGCAGCCTCACCCTGCGGCGCGAAGGCGGTGGCTCCTGCGTGCGGCCGTAATGAAGCACGCCCTCCGAATAGGAGACGGCGCGGTCGAGCGCGCGCAACAGTTTTGGCGCGAAGGCCTGCACGGTCGGATCCTTGACCTGGCGCAGGCGGTCCGACATCAGCTGGGCCGAGGCCAGGATGTTGCGCATGTCGTGGTTGATCTTCGACACGGCGAGCCCGAGGTCGGCAAGATGCTTCTGCTCGGCCAGCATCTTTTGCAGCCGCTCCTGCATCTGCGACAGTTCGCGCTCGGCCACGCCGATCTCGTCGGCGCGGTCGGCGGGGCGAATGATCCGCCCGGGGTCGTCGGGAGCCTCGGAAAAGGACAGCATCGAGCGCGTCATGGTACGGATCGGGCCGATCATGATCAGATCGATGGCGGCATAGACCAGCATGGCCGTGAACAGCGAGATCAGGAGCGAGACGAAGGCGACGTTGCGCGAGTAGATGAGCATGGCCTTGCGCAGGGAGTAGTCCGGCATGATCAGCTCGAACTCCTTGTCGCTGTCGCCGACCGGTCCGAAAACGCGCAGCATCCTGTCGCCGCCGAAGAACAGCGTGTCCAGCGCCCCGGTCATGCCCTTGACCATGCCGACGCTGGCGAGATCGATGTGTTCGTCGACCTGCGGCGGCATGTCGGCCACCACCAGAAGCCGCGAGACGCCGCCGTCGCGCACCGCGATCGCCTTGGCGCCGATGGCCATCAGCACATCATTCTGGGCCGTTCGCGACAGCGAGGTCGAATCGCCCTGCACCAGCACGATCGAAACGGCAGCTGCCGTGCTCAGCCTCTCCTTGAGCCAGCTCAGCCTATAGCTGGCGATCCAGGGCAGGAAGATCAGCACTTCGGCCAGCAGCACGAAAACGATGGTGAGCAGCAGCAGCTTCGTCGACAAACCGCGCGACAGGGGTACAGTGCGGACAGCGGCTGACGCCGTTCCGGTCCCTTCCCCTGCTTGGCTGGCTTCGCTCATGCGACTCGATCTTCACAATCACTTGATCAGCCAAGATTAGGCGATTACGGCTTTTTTGCCAATTTCTCCCTTGGTCGGAAAAATAGATGCTCCAAAAAGGTGCGTCTTTGGCGCGCCGACGCCGGATTGACTTCCAAAACCCTTCTTTCTATAAGCCCGCTCACGCTCGGGCCATTCGTCCCGGCGCGGTTTCGATCGCGCCAAAACCGGCCCGGCAAAGCTCCTGTTACAGAGTGACAGAATCAAGAAGGGCCGCACCCCGCGGTATTAAAACAAATGAAGCGTACCTACCAACCGTCCAAACTCGTCCGCAAACGCCGGCACGGCTTCCGTGCCCGCATGGCCACCAAGGGTGGCCGTGGCGTCGTCGCAGCTCGCCGCAACCGCGGCCGCAAGCGGCTCAGCGCCTAAGCGAGACGAGATCGTTGCCCGCAACCGGCAAGCCAGTGGGGCAAAATCCCAAGCGGCTTCTGAAACGCGCGGAATTCCTGGCCGTCCGTCGTGGTGAAAAGCGACGCGGACGGTTTTTCCTCGTCGAGGTCCTCGACCGCGGCGATGGCGGGGGGCCGCGCGTCGGCTACACCGTCACCAAGAAGGTCGGCAACGCCGTTGTGCGCAACCGCGTCAGGCGGCGACTGAAAGAGGCCGTCCGCGTCCATGCGGCAGATGACATGGTGCCCGGCAATGATTATGTCATCGTCGGGCGCGATGATGCGCTGCGCGCCCCTTTCGGCCAGTTGAAGGCCGAACTCTCCCGCCGACTTCGCGGAACACGATAGGCCAAGGGCTCTCGATGGAAAACAACCGGAACTTCTTCATCACCATCGCGCTGTCGGTGCTGATCCTGGCGGTATGGCAGTACTTCTACGTGCTGCCGCACAGCGAGGCCCAGCGCGAGGCCGCCAAGGTCGAGCAGCAGCGCATCGAGGAACAGAAGAAGGCGGCCGAGGCGGCCAATCCGGGCGCATCGACGCCGGCCCCAGGCACAACCGCCCCGGGCGCCATTCCCAACGCCCCCGGCGGTGACGTCGTCACCGCCGCCAGCCGTGATCAGGCTCTGGCGGCATCCAAGCGCGTCAAGATCGACACGCCGAGCCTCGAAGGCTCGATCAATTTGACCGGCGCGCGGCTCGATGACCTCAAGCTCAAGCACTACACCGAGACCGTCGACAAGAATTCGCCCGAGATCGAACTGCTCAACCCGCAAGCGCTGCCCACGGGCTATTTCGCCGAGATCGGCTTTGTCGGCAACGACAAGACCGGCGCGGTGCCGGGTGCCGAAACGGTGTGGAGCGTGGACGGCAATCCGACGCTGACTCCGTCGACGCCGGTGACGCTCACCTACACCAACGACAAGGGCCTGACCTTCAAGCGCACCTTCTCCGTCGACACCAACTACATGTTCACGGTGTCGGACACGGTGCAGAATTCCGGCTCGAGCGCGGTTTCGCTGTTCAACTATGGCCGCGTCACGCGCTACGACAAGCCGGCCGTCGCCAGCACCTATGTGCTGCATGAAGGCCTGATCGGCTTCACCGGTACGGAAGGCCTGCAGGAACACAAATACGCGTCGGTCGAGAAGGACAAGCAGTATCAGCCCGGCAAGTCGACCGACGGCTGGCTCGGCATCACCGACAAATACTGGGCCGTCACGCTGGTGCCGACCGAGAAGCAGCCGTTCCAGCCGCGCTATGCCTATTTCGAGGACGGCCGCCACCGGTACCAGTCCGACTTCCTGACCGATCCGATCAATGTCGCGGCCGGCCAGTCGGCGACCGTCGAGACCGAAATCTTCGCCGGTGCCAAGGAAGTCGCCAAGATCAACGCCTATGCCGAAGACCGCCACATCAAGCGGTTCGACCTACTGATCGACTGGGGCTGGTTCCACTTCATCACCAAGCCGATGTTCTGGCTGATCGACACGCTCTACAAATTCCTCGGCAATTTCGGCCTGGCGATCCTCGCCACCACCGTCATCGTCAAGGCGCTGTTCTTCCCGCTCGCCAACAAGTCCTACGCGTCGATGGCGAACATGAAGAAGGTGCAGCCCAAGATGCTCGAGATCCGCGAGAAATACGCGGACGATAAGATGAAGCAGCAGCAGGCGATGATGGAGCTGTATAAGACCGAGAAGATCAATCCGCTCGCCGGCTGCTGGCCGGTGGCGCTGCAGATTCCGGTCTTCTTCTCGCTCTACAAGGTGCTCTACATCACCATCGAGATGCGCCACGCGCCGTTCTTCGGCTGGATCCAGGATCTGGCCGCGCCCGATCCGACATCGATCTTCAATCTGTTCGGGCTGGTTCCGATCACGCTGCCGCACATGCTGATGATCGGTGTGTGGCCTCTGATCATGGGCGTCACCATGTTCCTGCAGATGCGCATGAACCCGACGCCGCCGGATCCGACGCAGGCCGCGATCTTCACCTGGATGCCTGTCATCTTCACCTTCATGATGGCCGGGTTCCCGGCGGGTCTCGTCATCTACTGGGCCTGGAACAACACGCTGTCGATCCTGCAGCAGGGCGTGATTATGAAGCGCCAGGGCGCCAAGATCGAACTCTGGGACAATCTGGTCGCGCTGTTCCGCAAGAAACCCTCGCCGGCGGAATAGCCGGCGCATCTTAGGCAAGAGCCCGCCGCGGTAGACTGAACCCTAAAGTTGGGCGGTCTGGGCAAGGGCAGATTTGACGGCTGGGTCCTGTGTTCTACAGGGCTCAGCCTTTTAGTTTCAGTGATGCAGCGTGCGATGCCGTGGTCCGGCACGCGATAGGGACCAGGGACCGCGCCGGCATTTTCCTGGCCTCCCCTTATTGCCGGCGAATCAGCCGAACCTCGCTGCTGCCGGATTGTCCCGCATGGAACTTATTGCGCGTTCAAGAGTTCGCGCATGAGGCTTCCTAAAAGCTCCCGCGTGGGAGGATCAGGTCGACCCGCCCATCCAAATTCAAGGCAGTGCAGCAGACCGACCTCATCACATGCTACTTGCAGCGAGGCATTCCGATGAGCAGCAACATTCATCCAAAGACACGCAAGCCCACCGACAAGGATTTGAAGCAGAATCCCGGAATTGGCGCCTCCAGGGGCACGATCAAGGGTGGCAATCTTCTCGACGAGGACGAGGAACTGGACGGCGAGAACACTTTTGAGGGAGATGTCGATAACGACACCACGCCGCAAGGCGGCGTCAATCCCCGGCAGACCGGGCGCACCAACGAATAGGAGCCTGGCACGACGTCACGTAGACCCGATCAAACGCCTGATTGGAGGCTGTCATGCTGGATTTCGAGCACGCCAGACATCGGATGGTGGAGGCGCACATCGCGCGCCGCGGTGTGCATGACAAGCGGGTCCTGAATGCGCTGCGCCGGGTCGCGCGGGAACAATTCGTCGACGAGGGTTTCGAGGAATTCGCCTATGAGGACAGTCCGCTGCCGATCGGCAGCGGACAGACGATCTCGCAACCCTTCATCGTGGCGAAAATGGCTGAGATGGCCGAGATCGAGGCGACCGATCGCGTGCTGGAAATCGGCACCGGCTCGGGCTACGCGGCAGCCGTACTGGCCGAACTTGCCGAACACGTCTTCACCGTCGAGCGGCATCGATCGCTCGCGCAACAGGCGGAACGGCGGCTCAATGCCGCCGGCTATCGAAACATCGAGGTCAGGGTCGGCGACGGCACGAAAGGCTGGCAGGAAAAGGCACCTTTCGACGCTATCGTCGTCGCGGCCGCCGCCACGTCCATTCCCCTCGGCTTGCAGGAGCAGTTGGAGATCGGCGGCAGGCTGATCATTCCGGTCGGTGAAGACGTTTACTCGCAGCGGCTCGTTCGCCTCACGCGGATTGCGGCAAACAAGTTCGAGGAGGAGGATCTCGGTGGCGTCATGTTCGTGCCGTTGATCGGTGAGCATGGCGGGCACGACGAAAACGCGCCGTCGGCGCGCGAGGCACCCCCTCCTACATTGGCGCAGCAAATCGCGCGGGCGGCCGAAGATTTGCCGCCGATCGACGATCCGGCCTTCGGCGCAATGTTCGACCGGTTCGGCGACCGGCGCGTCGTCCTGCTCGGGGAGGCCAGCCATGGCACTTCGGAGTTCTATCGTGCCCGCGCGGCTGTCACGCGACGCCTCCTCCAGCGACACGGGTTCACCATCGTGGCCGTCGAGGCGGACTGGCCGGACGCCGCGCAGATCAACCGGTATGTTCACGCGGAGGAAAGGCGGTCGGATGCGCAGCCGCTCTTCCAGCGCTTCCCGAGCTGGATGTGGCGCAACACCGAAGTGTCCGAATTCATCGGCTGGCTGCATGAGTACAACCGGGACGTGCCCGATCATGCACGGAAAGCAGGCTTCTACGGACTCGATCTCTACAATATGAGCGGCTCGATCGCCACGGTGCTTGCCTATCTGGACAGGGTAGACCCCGAAGCTGCCGCCGTCGCGCGCGAGCGCTATGGCTGTCTGATGCCCTGGCAGAACGAGCCCACCACCTATGGACGCGCGGCGCTGCGGCCGGGCTACAGAACCTGCGAAGAGGCGGTGGTGCGACAGTGCATGGATCTGTTCAGGCGATCCATGGCCGAGGGCAACGGCGATCTCCTCGACGCAAAACAGAGTGCACGGCTGGTCGCATCGGCCGAGCGGTACTATCGCGTGATGTATTATGGCGGCGCCGAGACCTGGAACCTGCGCGATCGGCACATGTTCGAGACGCTCGATCAGCTTCTCGAAACGCATGGCCGGGATTCGAAGGCCGTGGTGTGGGCGCACAACTCACATATCGGTGACGCACGGCATACCGACATGGGTACTGTCCGCGACGAGCTGAACATCGGCCAGCTCTGCCGGGAACGCTTCGGTGCGCGTACGGCGCTGATCGGTTTCGGAACAGATACCGGTACTGTCGCCTGTGCCTCGGATTGGGACGGTGAGATGGAGGTGAAGGCCGTGAATCCTTCGCTGCCGCACAGCTTCGAGCGGCTGTGTCACGACAGCGGCAAACCGTCGTTCCTGCTGGATTTTGGGCGCCATGGTCAGCTCGGCGACGATCTGGCGGCGCCGAGGCCGGAACGCTATATCGGCGTTATCTACCGGCCGGAGACCGAACGGCTCAGCCATTACATGGACTCGTCCGTCTCCCGCCAGTTCGACGCCTTCGTCTGGTTCGATCGAACGTCAGCGGTCACGCCGCTCGGCAAGTCGGCCGACAGCACCGGCAAGGTACCGGATACGTTTCCCTTCGGCATCTGAATGCCGCCAAGACGTCACTCCATGACCGCGCTGTGGTCGATCTTTGCCGGCGTTCCCGGCTTACGCAGCAGGAGCACCAGCGGGATGGCGGCCAGCGACAGGATCATCATCAGCTTGAAATCGTCCATGTAGCTGATAACAGTCGCCTGCAGCGTCACCACACCGTCGAGCGCGGCGCGGCCGGCGGCGGTGTAGGGGTTCATTGCCTGGAAGATCGCCGTATCGCCGAACGCCTGGTTGAAGGGCGTCACATAGGTGGCGATGTTGGCGTGGTTGATCTGCACATCCTGCGTCAGAAGCGCGGTGACCACCGATATGCCGACGCTGGAGCCGATGTTGCGCGACAGATTGTAGAGGCCGGTGCCTTCCGCGCGCCGCTCCGGCGCCAGCGTGGCGAAGGTGATGGTGGTCAGCGGCACGAACAGGAAGCCGAGCCCCGCGCCCTGGATGAAGCCGGTGGAGATGATGGTCCATTGCGAAACGTCGGGCGTCCAGCCGGTCATGTCGTACATCGCCCAGGCGGTGATCAGCAGGCCGATGAGCAGCAGCCAGCGCGTATCGACCTTGCCGATCAGCCTGCCGACCAGGAACATGCAGGCCATCGTGCCAAGCCCGCGCGGCCCCATGACGATGCCGGCCGTCACCACCGGGTAGCCCATCAACGTCTGCAGATAGGGCGTCATCAGCGCCAGCGAGGCCAAGTAGGTGATGCCGATAATGAAGATGAAGATCATGCCGACGGCGAAATTCCGATCGAGGAAAAGCCTCGGATTGACGAAGGTGTCGCGGGCGGTGAAGGTGTGGACAAGGAAGATGTAGAAGGCCGATGCGCAGATCACCGCCTCGACGATGATCTCGGATGACGAGAACCAGTTGAGCTGCTCGCCGCGATCGAGAAACATCTGCAGGGCCGCGATCGTGATGCTGAGCATGCCGAAACCCAGCCAATCCAGCCTTGCCTTGAAGTCCAGCTTGGTTTCCAGGACGTACAGCGACACGCCGGCGAAGGCCAGCGCGCCGATCGGCACGTTGATGTAGAACACCCAGCGCCAGCTGACATTTTCGGTCAGCCAGCCGCCGATGACCGGTCCCAGAACCGGCCCGACCATCACCGAAATGCCGAACAGCGCCATGGCGGAGCCGCGCTCTTCCACACTGTAGATATCGAGCAGGATGCTCTGCGACAGTGGCACCAGCGCCGCGCCGAACAGGCCCTGCAGCAGGCGGAAGCCGACTATCTGAGGCAGCGACTGCGCGAAACCGCACAGCACCGAGGCGACGACGAAGCCGGTGATCGAGGTCAGGAGGATGCGCTTGCGGCCGAAGCGGTTGGCAAGGTAGCCCGAAGGCGGCGTCATGACGGCCGCCGCCACGATGTAGGAGGTCAGGACCCAGTTGATCTGGTCGGCGCTGGCCGAGACGCTGCCCTGGATATAGGGCAGAGCGACATTGGCGATGGTCGTGTCCAGCGCCTGCATGATGACGGCCAGGATCACGCAGGCGGTGATGGCGCCGCGATTGGCGACCACCGGCGTGGTACCTGTCGCGGACGCGCCGGTCATGACTTTTGTCCGAACAGGCCGATGAGATTGGTGAGGAAGTCCGGCAGGCCGCGTGCATGGCCCGTCTCGACGTCGACCACCGCGCTCATGCCGCCGCGCAGCGGCGGCTTGCCCTTCATATCATCGATCGTCACGCGCATCGGGATGCGCTGCACGACCTTGACCCAGTTGCCGGTGGTGTTCTGCGCCGGCAGCAGCGAGAAGCTCGACGACGAGGCCGGGCTGATCGAGGCGACGGTGCCGTGCCAGACGGCGCCCGGATAGGTGTCGACGCTGATCGTCGCCGTCTGTCCCGGCCGCACATAGGTCAGCTCGGTTTCCTTCGGTTCCGCCGCGATCCACAGATCGGTCGACGAGACCAGGCTGAACGCCGGCTGCGAAGCCGGCAGGTACTTGCCGACCTGCAGCGCGTCGACATTGGTCACGATGCCGTCGAACGGCGCCTTGACCACGGAATCGGCGAGGTTGCGCTGTGCATCGTCGACGCCCGACTGGGCCTGCAGATAAAAGGGGTTCTTCTCCACCGGCTGGTTGGCGTCGCCGCCGAGCTGGGCGAGCGTGGCCTGCGCCTGCGCCTTGGCGACGGACACTTTCTGGCGGGCGGCGACGAGGTCGTGCTGGGCGCTGTCGAAAGACGCCTTCGAGGCGGTGGAGGTCTTGAGCAGATCCTGCTGCCGCTGGAAGGCGGCCTCGTAATAAGGGATGTCGGCCTGCGCCTGCTCGATCTGCACCAGCGACTGCTGGTAGCTCGCTTCCAGGGTCAGCACCTGGTTGCGTACCGTGCCGAGCTGGGCCTTGGCGGCGGCGAGAGCGGTCTCGAAAGAGGCCGGCCGCAGGCGAAACAGCACGTCGCCGTTCTTCACCGCCTGGTTCTCATGCACGTCGATCTCCTGCACCGTGCCGGAGACGTCAGTGGAGACGCCAAGCGACTGGGCCTGGATATAGGCATTGTCGGTCGTCATCAGCTGGCCGCCCGTGACATAGTAATAACCGCCGACGACGAGCGCGACGGGAAGCAGGGCAAAAAGGACGGGCCGTGTCAGACCGCGCTTCGGTTTGGCCGGAACAGGAGGAGCAACGGCGGCAGCGGCCTGCCGTGGCTGCGGCTCTTTGGCCGGAGCCTCGAGCGCCGCCGGCTCCAGGGCGACCGGCGCTTCCAGCTCGTCATTGTCGATGACGACGTTGGTCCGCCTCTGCTCCCGCTCGTTGTCGAGCTGGATAATCTGGTCGGTCCGACCTGCCGGTGTCTCGTCTCCGGCAGGCTTCTTGGGGGATGTTGATTCAGCCATGTACTTTCTCCCGGTCGACGGCTGGCTGGGTGCAAGCCGCGAGCAGATTGGATTTGATCAAGCTTAGGGTTTGCAGCAGATGCTGCTGTGTCTCAGGCGAAAGGCCGGCGAAGGCCTCGTCTCGTGTTTTCTGACCGTTGCCGCGCATGATCCCGAGCAGCGGATGGGCCTGCGGTGTCAGGTAAAGCAGCCAGGCCCTGCGATCGGCGGGATCGGGCCGGCGCACGATGAAGCCGCGAGCTTCCATCTTGTCGAGCAGCCGGGCGAGCGTGATCGGCACGATCTCGATGAGGTCGGCGAGCTTGTTCTGGTGGATGCCTTCATGCAGCGAAAGGTACGCCAGCACCTGCCACTGGGCGCGGGTCAGCCCCGATGCGCGCGACCGCTGCTCGAACCGCTTGCGAAGCAGGCGCGCGACGTCGTGCAGCACGAAGCTGATATTGGGCGAAGAGGGCATGGGAGGAGATCGGGGGTCGACTGACAACTTTTCGTGAGCATGCTTATTATCATCATGCACATAATCCTGCTGGACGCCCCGCGCAAGACCGATTAAGCCCCGAGGACGAAAAAACGCATGGGCCACGGCGCGAAAAACGCGCCAGGCGGCGAGATTATGCGGCAAGGATTTTGGCGATGGATTGGATCAGGATCGCGGCCGTCACGGCTCTCATTGGGTGGCCCGCCGCCGCGGCTGCGAAGGATGCGGTCAGCTGTGGCGGCGCCGCCATGCTGGGCGGCGCGCAGCTCAACTGCAGCCATGTCGAACCCAAGGCACCGCCGCAATTCTGTACGTTCAGCTGGGATCTCCACACGATGGCGGGCGATCAGAAGGTCGTCGAAGGCACCTTCATGCTGCCGCCCGGAGCGTCGAACGTTCAGGTCTATCAAGGCAGTGGTTTCGACAGCGCGCTGTCCAACCCGATCGTGATCTGCCGCGGCAACAAATGAGCTTGTCCGCCACGGAAGGCTCGCTCGTCAGCCGATTGGTGCTATAGGGCGGATCACGTTATTTTGACCAGGCACGCGGATCCCGGATCCGCGTGGCTATCACTTCCTGGACGGACTTCGACATGGACGGACCCAACCCCGGCATCAAGCACCCGATCCCGATGCACACCCGCGTCGGCTTCCTGAAGCCTTTGGTCACGGCGCCGAACATCGAGATCGGCGACTTCACCTATTATGACGACCCTGACGGGCCGGACAAATTCGCCGAAAAATGCGTGCTGCATCACTATCCCTTCATCGGCGACAAGCTCATCATCGGCAAGTTCTGCGCCATCGCCGAAGGCGCGCGCTTCATCATGAACGGCGCCAATCACGCCATGTCCGGCTTTTCGACCTATCCGTTCAACATCTTCGGCCATGGCTGGGAAAACGGTTTTGACCCGGCGACCTGGTCGAAGGAAGTGCGCGGCGACACGGTCGTCGGCAGCGATGTCTGGATCGGCATGGAGGCGGTGATCCTGCCTGGCGTGGAAATCGGCCATGGCGCCATCGTCGCCGCCAAATCGGTTGTGACGCACGACGTGCCGCCCTATGCGATCGTCGCCGGCAACGCGGCGAAAGTGGTCAAGATGCGTTTCGACGACAGGACGATCCGGCGGCTGCTGGCGGTGGCATGGTGGGACTGGCCGGTGGACAAGATCGGCCGCAATCTCGATGCCATCAGGGGCGCCGATATCTCTCTTCTGGAGGCAGCAGCTTGAACGTTCCCAACAGCACCGCGATCGGCACCGACCTTTTCACGCGCGGGTGGATCTTCATCCGCGGCGTACCGGCCATGAAATTCCTGCCGCCGGAAGGGCCGCCGGAGATCGCCTTTGCGGGCCGCTCCAATGTCGGCAAGTCGTCGCTGATCAATGCCCTGGTCAACCAGAAGGGGCTGGCGCGCACCTCCAACACGCCGGGGCGCACGCAGGAGCTCAATTATTTCGTGCCGGACGGGTTTTCGGGCGAGGGCGCCGACCTGCCGCCGATGGCGCTGGTCGACATGCCGGGCTACGGCTACGCCACCGCCCCAAAGGAGAAGGTCGACGAGTGGACCAAGCTGGTCTTCGATTATCTCAAGGGCCGCGTCACGCTGAAGCGGGTCTATGTGCTGATCGATGCCCGCCACGGCATCAAGGCGAAGGACGACGAGGTGCTGTCGCTGCTCGACAAGGCGGCGGTGTCCTACCAGGTCGTGCTGACCAAGACCGACAAGATCAAGGCCGCCGGCGTGCCGCGGCTGATCGAGGAGACGCTGGCCAAGATCAAGAAGCGGCCGGCTGCGTTTCCGTTCGTGCTGGCGACGTCATCGGAAAAGGGCGAAGGCCTCGAGGAATTGCAGGCCGCGATCGTGCTTGCGGCCAATGGCGGCTAATGCTTGTCGCCCGGAAGCGTGCTCGGTTCCGTGACAACGACATGCATAAAATCAGAAACTTACAGCAGGTCGGGCGAATCCTATTCGCCGCGACATGCCGTAGTCGTCGTACGCGCATCCGTTGACCGCATCCTGGCAATCCGTCAACATCGCAGTGCCGTTCGAGGGCAACCGGATGCGTATCGTTTTTCGTTGTGATCCCGCGCTTGCCGAAACGCTGCCCCGGCCGGTTCCGGCGCGGGGTGTCCTGCCCGACTGGCTCCGCAAGATGCCTCCGAAAGCCTATTCGGAAATCCATGGGCGAGAGATCAGGACGGCAAAACAGTGTCCGCCCTTCGTCGACGCCATGACACATGGCTTCATGATCCTGCTGCCATGCGATGTGACCGTCGAGAACGGCGCCTTTGAATGGCGGTGGGATATCGCCGAGCCGTCAACGAAGGGGCACCCGCGTTCGCCGCTCAGCTTCCATGTCGCCGAACAGCTCGCCGGCGCACCGTTCTCCAACGGGCTGGCAGCCATAAAATTCAACAGTTTCTGGACGATCGAGCTGGAGGAAGGCTGGTCCCTCTTCGCCACCCATCCGGTCAACCGCGATGATCTTCCCTTCCGCCTAGTGACCGGTGTCGTCGATTCGGATCACTTCCAGGACGCCGGCATCAATTTCCCGGCGATTTGGACCGACCAGGGTTTCTCCGGCGTGCTGGCGAAGGGCACACCGGTTGCGCAATGCTTTCCCGTGCCGCGCGCCGCGCCCGAGCTCGTCTTCGAAAGCTTCGATGCCGTGCGCAAGGCCTCCTATGAAAAAACCGTCGCCGATGTTCTTGCCGAACCCGGCGTCTACCGGAAGCGGTTTCGCGTAAAGCGCGTCCGCTAGAGCGGCTCAGTGTTTGTTGGAATTGCTGAACCGCTCTAACTCTTTGTTTTCACGCAATTCCCTAGGGAAAGCGCTACGCGCTTTTCCTGGAATTGCTCTAACCTCCAAGCAAGCCCTTCAACGTTTCGCGATCGATCCAAAGCTTGCCGTGCGGCGCTGACGTCAGGGCCATCGCGATGATGCCGAAGGTCGTGGCGCGCTGCTCGTAGGCCGTTCGATAGGTCTCGATCGCGGCGTCCATATCGCCCGTTTCCTGAAGCGTTACCCCCAGATTGACCGCCGCCTCGGCGTCGTCGGGACGTATCTCCAATGCTTTGCGATAGGCGGCCGCCGCCCCCACATGATCATGCAGATCCTGCCTGATAAGAGCGAGATCGAACCATGCCGATGCAGGCGCGTTTCCCTTTACGGCCCGCTCCAGTAAAGGTGCCGCATCGGCAGGCATTCCGTCCTCGAACAGCATGCGGCCCAGACGCGCCGCCGCTTCCGCCGACAGGGGATCGGCAAGTGTCACCTGTCGCCATGCCTCGAGTGCCTGGGTCCGGTCGCCTGCCTCGTCGAGCGTTCGCGCCTGCTCGATGAGCACAGTGGCATCAGGCGCCAATTCCGCCGCTCGTGAGAGATGGAACAGCGCTTGGTCAAAATCCCGTGCCGCCCGCGCCAGGCGGCCGGCGAGCAATTGAGCGGATGCGTTGTCAGCTCGGATCGCCAGACTTGCCTGAATATGGGTGCGGGCTCGCGATATCTCTCCCTTGGCGAAAAGAACGGCAGCCATGAGGTGGTTGAGGGCAGGGTCGTCCGCCGCCTGGCGAAGAGCCTTCTCGCAAAGCAGCCGCGCCTGCTCGTGGCGACCGGCGTTGAAGTCCGCCACGATGCGTCGCATCTGACTCTGGAGCTTCGGATCGCCCATCCCGATCTGCCTTTACGCTCGCGAACGAGAAACATTCCCGCGGAATGCTTCGTTCGGCCCGGTTATCCAGACCTTGACGCTCAGCGCCTAGAGGTCAAGCCGGTCCCCGCAAAAATCGGCCACTGGAGGCCGTTTAGGAGCGTCATGTCAGGGTGAGTTTTGAGGCCCTTTCTTCCTCGGCCATCCTTTCGGTGCCATAGGCTTTCAGGAACATGTCGACGCCCGACCTGACGATGTGGTCGATCTCGTCCTGTGTCGGGGCCTTGGTGCGGTAGGCGAAGATGCACTGCCGGAAAAGGCCGGCCAGGCATAGTTCGGTGAACTGATAGGCGGCGAGGTCGACGTCGTCGATCTCGAGCAGGCCGCGCTCGATGGCGGCATTGAGGAACGTCGCGACCTTGTCATGGCCGCGCTTGGGACCGCGTTCGTAAAAGCGCGCGCCCATGTCCGGTATCCTGTCGGAGGCGCCGATAACCGTGCGCTGCGCCTGGATGACCTTGGCCGAGGTGATCTTCATGGACAGCACCTTGCCGAACTTGACCAGCGTCTGGCGCAGGTCGTCGGCGCGGTCGAGCATGTCGTACATGTTCTTGAAGATGGTGCCGCGCTCTTCCTCGATCAGCGCCTCGAACAGCTCTTCCTTGTTGGCGAAGTAGACATAGATGGTGCCTTTCGACACGCCGGCCTCGCGCGTGATGTCGTTCATCGAGGCGGCCTCGAAGCCTTTTTCGATGAAGACACGACGGGCGCCGTCGATGATCTGGCTGCGCTTGACCGGATCCTGTCCGGCCGCCGGGCGGCCACGGCGCAGACCGTCCAGCAGGTCTTCGCAGGGGTCGGTTTCGGCGTTGCTCACAGGCTCAACCATTAAAGTCACACCTCGAAAATAATTCGAACCAACCGGTTCGATTTCCCCTTGATATGGTCCTCTTTACACGCTATGTCAACGGCCAGATCGAACCGAACGGTTCAGTATTATAACTTTAGCGAGATGTCATGTCCTCGAACACGCCCGCCACCGCCGAAGTCCGTCCTTTCCCCAACGCCAAGGTTGCCCCGGCGACGGAAGCGCCCGATGTGCATGTCCAGCCGGCCGTCGCGCCGCCACCTGAGGCCGAAGCTCCGGCCAAGAAGAAGCGCTCGGCGCGCTCCTTCCTGCTGCCGATCATCGGCCTTGCCCTTTTGAGCGGCGGCGCCTGGTACGGCTATGACTACTGGACCACGGGCCGATTCATGATCTCGACTGATGACGCCTATGTCCAGGCCGATATGGCGTTCGTCTCGCCAAAAATTTCCGGCTATGTCGATCAGGTCCTGGTCGGAGAGAACCAGCAGGTCAAGGCCGGCGATCCGCTGCTGACGATCGATGCCGGCGACTACAAGATCGCCGTTGCCCAGGCCGAGGCGCAGATCGCCACGCTGGCCAAGACACTCGACCGCATCGACGCGCAGACCAAGGCCGCGCAGGCTTCGCTGCAGCAGGCACAGGCGCAGAAGGTCGCCGACCAGGCCGCCGCCGCCAATGCCGGCCGTGCCCAGCAGCGCGCCGCGCAACTGGTCAAGACTCATGTCGGCACGCAGGCACAGCTGGACGACGCCCAGACCGCGCTCGACCAGGCCAATGCCGCGCTCGTCGGCGCCGACGCGCAGATTGCCGCCGCGCAGGCCAATATCGGCGTGCTCGAGGCGCAGCGCGCGGAATCCGCCAGCACGCTGGCATCGCTGCAGCTCGGCCACGACAAGGCCGCGCGCGATCTCTCCTTCACCGTGCTCAAGGCGCCGTATGACGGCGTCGTCGGCAACCGCTCCGTCGAACAGGGCGATCTGGTCAGCCCCGGCCAGAAGCTCGCCGTGGTCGTGCCGATGGACAAGCTCTACATCGTCGCCAATTTCAAGGAGACGCAGCTTGCGCGGCTCGTGCCCGGCGAAAAGGTCAACATCTCGGTCGACGCCATCGACGGCCACCCCATCCAGGGGACGGTCTCCTCGCTGGCGCCGGCGTCGGGCGCGGTATTCTCGCTGCTGCCGCCGGAAAACGCCACAGGCAACTTCACGAAGGTGGTGCAGCGCGTGCCGGTCCGCATCGACGTGCCGGCCGATGCGCTGAAGACCGGCAAGCTGCGCGCCGGCTTGAGCGTCGTCGTCGCCGTCGACAGCCGCACCGCGCCCGCCACGACCAGTAACTAAGCGCTTTTCGGAGGGCGGCTTGGTGGCTGATTGAAGCGCCAAGCCGCCCGGCCTGCCTCAAGGAGGCTCAGGACATGGCAACCGCAACCATCACCGCAGGAGCGCCGCCGGCGATACCGGCCGCGCCCGACACCATTTCGACCCGGCGCATCATCGCTTTCCTGGCGATGGTGTTCGGCATGTTCATGGCGATCCTGGACATCCAGATCGTCTCGGCCTCACTGTCCGAGATCCAGGCCGGCCTCAGCGCCAGCTCCGACGAGATCCCATGGGTGCAGACGGCCTATCTGATCGCCGAGGTGGTCATGATCCCGCTGTCAGGCTTCCTCAGCCGGATGCTGTCGACGCGCGTGCTGTTCACCGTCGCGGCCGCAGGCTTCACCGCGGCCAGTGCGCTGGCCGCGACCGCCACCAACATCGATCAGATGATCGTCTACCGCGCCGTGCAGGGCTTCATCGGCGGCGGCATGATTCCGAGCGTCTTCGCGGCGGCCTTCACCATCTTCCCGCCGTCACGCCGCGCCATCGTCTCGCCGATGATCGGCCTGGTGGCGACGCTTGCGCCAACGATCGGCCCGACCGTCGGCGGCTATATCAGCCACGCCTTTTCATGGCACTGGCTGTTCCTGGTCAATGTCGTGCCCGGCATTCTGGTGGCGACCGCGGCCTGGTCGCTGATCGATTTCGACAAGCCCAATCTCAAGCTGTTCTCGAAGTTCGACTGGTGGGGCCTCGCCGGCATGGCCGCCTTCCTCGGCTGCATGGAGTATGTGCTCGAGGAGGGTCCGAACAATGACTGGCTGCAGGATCAGGCCGTGTTCATCTGCGCCATCATCATGACCATCGGCGCGGTGATCTTCTTCTGGCGTGTCTTCACGGCCGAGGAACCGATCGTCGACCTCAAGGCGTTCAGCAACATAAATTTCGCCTTCGGCTCGCTGTTTTCCTTCGTCATAGGCATCGGCCTCTATGGCCTGACCTATCTCTATCCGGTCTTCCTCGGACGCATCCGCGGCTACGATTCGATGATGATCGGCGAAGCGCTGTTCGTCAGCGGCCTGGCCATGTTCGTCACCGCGCCCATCTCCGGCATCCTGTCGAGCAAGATGGATTTGCGGCTGATGATGATGATCGGCCTGTTCGGCTTCGCCACCGGCACCTGGTGGATGACGCATCTGACCGCCGACTGGGATTTCTACGAGCTGCTCATCCCGCAGATCCTGCGCGGCTGTTCGATGATGCTGTGCATGGTGCCGATCAACAACATCGCGCTCGGCACCTTGCCGCCGGACCGGTTGAAGAATGCATCCGGACTGTTCAACCTGACCCGCAACCTTGGCGGCGCCGTCGGCCTTGCCCTCATCAACACCGTGCTGATCGACCGCAATGCCTTCCATTATGCCCGGCTCTCCGAGCACGTGCAGTGGGGCAGTGCCGCCGCGCAGACCAAGCTGCAGAACATGACGCTCAATTTCGAGCAGACCACCGGCCTGGACGCCACGAGTGCCGCAATCTCCAAGCTGTCGGGCATGGTCCACCAGCAGGCGGCGCTGCTGTCGTTCATGGATGTGTTCTACCTGCTGACCGTCCTGTTCGGGACGCTGGGGTTCTTCACCATGCTGATCAAGAAGCCGGCCGCGCCCGGTGGTGGCGGAGGCGGCGGCCACTGAAGCAATTCCAGGAAAAGTGTGAAGCGGTTCTGGAATTGCGTGAAGGCAAAAAATGAGCACCGTGGCAGCGGTTTCGGGAAGCTCCTCCAGTCCATGCCCGAAAGCTCCGACCACGCAAAAACTCCGGGCCGCAAAGCCCGGAGTTTTTGTTGCTCTTTGTATCCTCAGGCGGTCGCGGGCTTGAAGGTCAGTGCCACGCCGTTGATGCAGTGGCGCAAGCCGGTCGGCGCCGGACCGTCGTCGAAGACATGACCGAGATGACCGCCGCAGCGGCGGCAATGCACCTCGGTGCGGGTCATGCCCAGCGAGCGGTCCTCGGTCTTGCCGATGCCGTTGGCTATCTCCTGCCAGAAGCTCGGCCAGCCGGTGCCGGAATCGAATTTCGTCTCAGAGGGATAGACCGGCAGGTCGCAGCCGGCGCAGGCGAAAATGCCCTTGCGGTGTTCGTTGAGCAGCGGGCTGGTGCCGGGATACTCGGTGCCCTCCTTGCGCAGCACGTTGAAGGCGGCCGGCGACAGGATGGCTTTCCACTCGTCGTCGGTCTTGGTGATCTCGAATTTCTCGGCGGCTTGCGCGGCCTGCGGGCTGCCCATGCGCAGCATCGCTGCCGCGGCCCCGACGACGCCGATAGCGGCGGCACCACTCAAAAGAAAGTCGCGACGGTTCATGACCAGTTCCTCCTGTCGTCTGTTTTGCCAAACTATGCCGCCGCCCGAAAGTCAAAAGCCGGTGACGGTTGCCCCAAACGACACTCCGCGCCGTTCCACGGTTGACCGTGGGCGGCGCGGAGCACGCGTGTCGATTGCGGATCACGGGAGCGAGACGACGCTATCGACGGAGAGCTCTTGCAGCGGGTTCGTCCGTGGGAAGCGCCTCGTTACATCTTTCGCCCGATCACATCTTCGGGAGCAGAACCTTGTCGATGACGTGGATGACGCCGCTGGACTGTTCGACATCGGGCGCAGGCTTCGATTGCCAAGGGAATTGCCGCTGGCTAGCTTGGCGGCAACGGGGGGAGCGTGCATGTCGGTCGAACGGATCCTTTGGGAAGAAGACGCAACCTGTCTAGCCGGTCTGATGCGCAGGGGTGAACTGTCGGCTATCGAACTGACCGAGGCGGCGATCGCCAGGGCCGAGGCCACCCGCCCCGAAATCAACGCCACGGCAGAGCCGCTCTATGAGGCCGCACGGACCCGGGCAAAGGGCATCGACCGTTCGTTGCCGCTGGCCGGCGTGCCCTTTGCCATCAAGGATCTCGGCATCGCCGTCAAGGACGTGCCGTCGCATGGCGGCAGCCGCATTCCGGCCTGGGTGCCCGATTTCAATTCGGTGATGACCGAGCGCTACCTCGCCGCCGGACTGATCCCGATCGTCACCTCGACGTCGCCCGAGCATGGGTTGCGGCTGATGACCGAATCCAAGGCCTTCGGCATCACCCGCAATCCCTGGAACACCGGCCACACCACCGGTGGCTCGTCAGGCGGTTCGGCAGCGCTGGTCGCCGCCGGCGTCGTGCCGGTGGCGCATGCCTCGGATGGCGGCGGTTCGATCCGCGTGCCGTCGGCCTGCAGCGGACTTGTCGGCCTCAAGACCTCGCGTGGCCGCGTACCGCTGTCGCCGCTGGTGAGCGAAAGCTGGTACGGCATGGTCGTCGATCACGCCGTCACCCGCTCGGTGCGCGACTGCGCGCTGCTGCTCGACCTCACCCATGGTCCCGATACGCTGGCGCCTTATGCCGCGCTGCCGCCGAAGGGCACGTTCGCCGCCGCTGCGGCGCGCGATCCCGGCAAGCTCAGGCTGGCGGTGTACCGCAAGTCGCCGCTTGGCCTGCCGATTTCGACCGAGACGCTGAAGGCGCTCGACATTGCCGTGGCGCTCGCCCGTGAAGGCGGCCATTCGGTCGAGGACATCGAGCTGCCCTTCATCGGCCGGGATTTCTTCGCCGATTTCTGCACGACGGTCGCGTCCGCCGTCGCCGGCTCGCTGCGGGCCGAAGCGCTGCGCGTCGGCCGTTCCGTGACGGGCGACGTCGAGCGAGCCACGCGGGTGCTCGGCCGGTTGGGCGAAATGGTCTCGGCCGGCGAGACCTATGCCGGCCTGCAGCGGCTGCACGCCGCCTCGCGGCAACTGATCACGGAGACCGCGCGCTATGATGCGGTGCTGATGCCGATCATCGCGCACCCGCCGCTTGCCTGCGGCGCCATGGATCCCAAAGGCGCCGATGAACTCGTCGAGAACCTGCTCGACAAGCTTCACCTCACCTCCTTGCTCAAGATCAAACCAGTGTTCAGCCAGTTGATGGACAAGAGCCTTTGGTTCACGCATTGGCCCGCGATCCAGAATGTCAGCGGACAGCCGTCGATTGCGCTCCCCGTCCATGTCACGGACGCCGGCCTGCCGCTCGGCATCCAGGCCGCCGGCCGCCCGGGCGACGAGGAAACGCTTCTGTCGCTCGCCGCGCAGATGGAGAAAATCTCGGGCTGGCTTGCGCGGCGGGCGCCGCTGATGGTGCCGTCACAATGACGACACCGTGAACCGCTCGAATATGACAGCAATGCCATTTGCGGCTCGCGTCAATTCCCGCTAAGACGCCGCCGTCCCTATAGATATCCAGGAACGCCCGATGACGGACATCACCGCCACCGCCGAAATGCAGGCTGCCCTCTTGTCGCGTGCGCTGCCCTACATGCAGCGCTACGAGAATAGAACCGTCGTGGTGAAATATGGCGGCCACGCCATGGGCGATATCGAGCTCGGCAAGGCCTTCGCACGCGACATCGCACTGCTGAAGCAATCCGGCGTCAACCCGATCGTCGTCCATGGCGGCGGCCCGCAGATCGGCGCCATGCTGAACAAGATGGGGATCGAATCCAAGTTCGAGGGCGGCCTGCGCGTCACCGACCAGAAGACCGTCGAGATCGTCGAGATGGTGCTGGCCGGGTCGATCAACAAGGAGATCGTCGCGCTGATCAATGCCGAGGGCGAATGGGCGATCGGCCTGTGCGGCAAGGACGGCAACATGGTGTTCGCCGAAAAGGCGCGCAAGACCATGATCGACCCGGATTCCAACATCGAGCGCGTGCTCGATCTCGGCTTCGTCGGCGAACCGGTCGAGGTCGACCGCACGTTGCTCGATCTTCTGGCGCGCTCCGAAATGATCCCGGTGCTGGCGCCGGTGGCGCCCGGCCGCGACGGTCACACCTACAACATCAACGCCGACACTTTCGCCGGGGCCATCGCCGGCGCCTGCAAGGCCTCGCGCCTTCTGTTCCTCACCGACGTGCCGGGCGTGCTCGACAAGGACAAGAAGCTGATCGACGAGCTGACGGTCGCCGAGGCCAGGGCGCTGATCAAGGACGGCACGGTGTCGGGCGGCATGATCCCCAAGGTCGAGACCTGCATCGAGGCGATCGAGCGCGGCGTCGAAGGCGTCGTCATCCTCAACGGCAAGACGCCGCATTCGGTGCTGCTCGAACTCTTCACCGAACACGGCGCCGGCACACTGATCGTGCCCTGATATCTTGCGTTTCGGCGCCTGGCATCGTCAGTCCGGCAGAGCGGCGACGGCCACGATCTCGATGACGAGATCGGGATGCGCAAGCGCGGCAACCCCGATCACTTCCGATGGCGGCGGATTGTTGTAGCTGCAGTGCTTCGGGCAGTGCTCGGCGAAGAATTCGTCCATGACGTCCAGCCGGAAGTTGGGCGAGCTCAGCACGCCGCCGTCTGGAAACGGCCCTTTGACATACTGGGTTATCTTGACGAGATATTCGAGCGAACTGCCGAGTTCTTCCAGATCCGATTTGATGTTCGCCAATATGGAGCGCCATTGCGTCGCCGCGTCGCCAACGGCGCCACCCTTGCCGCTCGACGGGTCATAATTCTCGGCTGTGCCTGTATTGCCGGCAAGAAAGACATATCCCTTGGCTCCGGTCACGACAGTGCCTTTGCCCCAAGGCATGAGCCGGCCGCCCTTCATCTTCTTATGCGTGACAAGGTTCATCGCTTCCTCCTGCCAGTCACCATCGTCCGATGGCCGGAAATTAGCGCGTTGACCGCTGGCGGCCAGGGCGAGACGGGTCAGGCCGGCGGTGGCGAGATGCGAAGTGCGCGCTGCTCGGGCACCGCATGTTGCACGGCGGCAGGCACCGTTACAGGTCTCTTCGCCGGACGCTGAAAGACCATCGATTTCTCCTCGGCGTCCTGCGGTGCGCCCCAGAATTCGGCGAGCGTCGGGCCGCCTGTCATCCGGCGGTCGGTCACCAGGAATCCCCAGACCTCGCGGAACCAGACGCGGCGGCCCATTTTGGTGTACCAGCGCATCGAATGCCGCTGCTCGGGGTCGGGGTGGAACAGGATGCGCGCCAGCGCCTTCGGCCGCGACTGCACCGCCAGTTCGATCAGCTTGACCGAGAAGAACAGCATCCACGGCTTCAGCCGCGTCATGTGCAGCACCTGGTGCTTGTAGTCCCACAGGCGGGCGTCCGTTTGGATAACCTTGCGGTCGCGCGCGATGCGGAAAAACGGCGTCCAGCGATGCGGCGTCACATAGAGCGCCTGGATCTGGTCGGGGTCATAGGCGAGGAGCTGGCGGAAGCCGCGCCAGAGATCGCGAAACCGTTCGTCCTCGAAACCGGCCACCCAGGTCGCCATCGACAGGATACCGTGCTTTCGCAGCAGCCTTATCGCCTCGCGGTCAGACGAGGTGCTGCCGCCCTTGCGGATCAATGCGAGCGTCTGCTCGTCGGTGTTTTCCATGCCGAGCAGCCAGCGGATGACGCCGGCCTTGCGGTAGAGGTGCAGCATGTCGGCGTCGCGCACGATGTCGTCGGCGCGTGTCGAGCCGACGATCAGCACCGGCACATTCTCGGCGATCATCGCATTCAGGAAAGCGCGCCACGCCTTCTTCGAAACGGTCGGGTTTTCGTCGGCGAGGTTTATCAGCTCGACGCCGTGCTCGCGGTGCAGCCAGGCGATCTCCTGCGCGAATTTCTTGGGATCGCGATGGCGCCAGCGGGTCCAGAAGCCGCGCTGACCGCAATAATTGCACAGATGCGGGCAGCCGCGCGAAAACTGCATGACCACGGCGCGCTTGCCGCCCCAGTAACTGTACCTGCGGTGGTCGATCAACTCCCAGCCGACGCGGTAGGCGTCGAGGTCGGCGATGGTCATCGCCGCTTGCGTGGCGAAGGGACGATCGAGATCGTCGCGATAGGCGATGCCGGCAACGCTTGCCGGCGACTGGCGCATTTCCACCGCCTCGACCAGCGCCACCACGGTGGCCTCGCCCTCGCCGCGAACGATGACGTCGAAAACGCTGGTTTCGGCGAGGATGTCGCGCCAATGATAGGTCGGGAAAACGCCGCCGTAGAGGATGATCGTCGCCGGCTCGCGCGCCTTGATCATCCCGGCGATCAACAGGGCGGTCGGATGCGCCGAGGTCGATCCCGAATGGCCGATCAGGACGAAGTCGGGGCAGTCCTTCAGGGCTTCCGCGATGACCGAGGCGAGCGGCATCGGCCCGAATTCGGCATCGACGAGCCGCACCTCGTGGCCGGCGTCGAGCAGCGGGCCGCCGATCGCCAGAAGACCGAGCGGCGGCAAATGATCGTCGGGCACGCGGCTGCCGATGGCGGTGTGCGGCGGATTGATCAGGACGATGTTCATGGCGGACCTCCTGGGAGTTGGTCCGCGCATGCTGGCCGGCGATAGTGCCGCCCGATTGGCCCGTTTCAGCAGTTTGCGTGCAGCTTTTCCGCAAAAACGGGAAGGCCGGCCACCATCATCGCCTGAGATGCGCGAGCGGCACGTGGCCCGGGCCCTTGATGTTCTGCAACACCAGTTGCGTGTGGACGTCGCGCACGCCGTCGAGCCGCATCAGCCGATGCATGACGAAGGCGTTGAGCTCGTCGACAGATGGCACCATGACATGCAGCAGGAAATCGTGGTCGCCGGTCATCGTCCAGCACGACGACACCTCGTCCATGCGCTGGACGGCGGCGATGAAGCTTTCGGGCGAGCCGTCGCTGTGGCTGACGAGGCGCACCTGGATGAACACCTCGACCATCAGGCCGATGGCGCGGCGGCTGATCATGGCGGCAAAGCCCTTGATGATGCCGGCTTCCTGCAGTGCCTCGAAGCGCCGCGCGCAGGGCGTGGTCGAGAGGCCGATCTCCTGCGCCAGTTCGGAGACGGGCTTGCGTCCGTCGCGTTGCAGGACATCGAGCATCCTGATCTCGAAATCGTCGAATTGAGGCATTTTAACTCGTCCTTTGCGGATTGTGAGTGAATGTTATCCCGAATATGGCGAGCGGGCCATCATCAAAACCGAATTGCCTCTGCGGGTCGGGTTAGCATTGCGGTGCATCAACCATCGATGATCTGCGAGGAGAAAGACCATGACGACGATGAGCGTTGCCGAATATGCCCGCGACTGCGCGGCGCAAGGGTTGCGCGGCGACTATTCGGTGTGTCGCGCCGATTTCACTGTGGCACAGGGCTATGATTACAGCGCCGAGGAGCAGGCGGTGTGGCGCACGCTGTGCGACCGCCAGACGAAGCTGACGCGCAAGCTCGCCCACCACTCCTATCTCGACGGCGTCGAGAAGCTCGGCCTTCTCGATCGCATCCCCGATTTCGCTGACGTCAGCGCCAAGCTGCGCAAGCTCACCGGCTGGGAAATCGTCGCCGTGCCCGGCCTCATTCCGGCCGCCCCCTTCTTCGATCACCTCGCCAACCGCCGCTTCCCGGTCACCAACTGGCTGCGGACAAGGCAGGAACTCGACTACATCGTCGAGCCGGACATGTTCCACGATTTCTTCGGCCATGTGCCGGTGCTGTCGCAGCCGGTGTTCGCCGACTTCATGCAGATGTATGGCAAGAAGGCCGGCGACATCATCGCACTCGGCGGCGACGAGATGATCACGCGGCTCTATTGGTACACGGCCGAATACGGCCTGATGCAGGAGCCCGGCCAGCCGCTGAAGGCGTTCGGCGCCGGCCTGATGTCGTCCTTTACCGAATTGCAGTTCGCGGTCGAGAGCAAGGACGCCCACCATGTGCCTTTCGACCTTGAGACGGTGATGCGTACCGGTTACGAGATCGACAAATTCCAGCGCGCCTATTTCGTGCTGCCGTCCTTCGACGCCTTGCGCGATGCCTTCCAGACCGCGGATTTCGAGGCGATTGTCGCGCGCCGCAAGGGCGAGCCAGCGCTCGATCCGGCGACGGTCTAATTCGCCTACATGGCGGCCCCGGCGGCGGGGCGTTCTCCTCCGCCGCCGCGGTATTATGGCGCAAACGCCATAAGAAATGAATCCGGCCTGAGCCTATCTTTTGGCCATGGATCACAAACCCGCCCTGTACGCCTTGCTTCGCTTTCACGCTGAAATCGGCGGCAGGATCAAGGATAATAAGCTGCAAGCCTTGAAGCTCATCGAAGACATGAAGCATGTCGAGGCGGTGCTTCACATGCTGGAACCAGGCTTCAGCTAAAGCGGGCCGATCTGACATATGACGACCTGGCGGAACGGCTCAAAGAACACGGGTTCGATGAAACAAAGGCCAGCATTGCCAACAAGCTTGCCCGCGCAACCATGTCTGCGCATTTCTTCCTCGCATCACTTGCCGCAATTGGTCGTGAGGGCGTAACACTGGAAGACATCTAGGCTTTCAGGGGCGGCTTGGGGATGCACAAACTAACTGTGGCGCGACTAATCGCGGCGCCTTTCTTGTTTTTGATCGTTCTACTAGTCGCTGCCTGGACCTCCGGGTCTCAGGAAATAATATGCGAGCAGACAAAGAGCGGCGAGGAACAATGCGCTCCCTATAACCTTGCGGCGTATTACCTGGTCCAGATCAAAAGAACGGTCGACGACAACGACGGCCTTATCACCGCGTTGGCCACGATTGTCATCGCGGCCTTCACTGGCACTCTCTGGAAATCTACCCGAGATTTGGGTTTGGCTGGTGACAAGCAACTTCGGATAGCCAGAAAGGCTGCCAACGCTGCCAAGATCTCCGCCGAAGCGGCCCGCGACACCGTAAATGCAATGATCGCCGCCGAACGACCAAGGGTCCGTTTGTGCAAACTCACGTTTTCTCGATTTATGGGTGATGCTGACGATCCAACCAAAACGCCGGTCATAACGGCAAGATTCAAGAACTACGGTCGTTCGACAGCTATTATCTTGGGAGGCTCCTTCGATCGGAAAATGGTCGGCACCTTGCCGGAAGAGCCAGACTACATCAGCCCGGCTTTCGTACAGCCCGGCAAAACTCTCGCCCCCGGCGAGGAGTTCGATTTTCCGGAGATGGTTTTCTACGATTTTGGGCAATATAGGAACATCGATACGCCCGACGTCGTCTTCACCACTTGGCTTTACGTGTACGGGTTTGTCAGTTACCTCGATCACCTTGGTCAAGAGCGGAAGCACGGTTTCGCGGCATTCTTTATGCCACCCAAGGTCATTAGCCATGTTCCCCAAGGCGAGCAGTTCGCGCATCTGAATTTGCCAAAATACACATACGATACATAAAGCGATGACGATCCGCCGATAGAACACGGGGGGCTGAAGGGATGCTAAGGCGCCTAATCGCGACAGGATTTTTCGTGGCGCTGTCTGGCGCCGCTCTAGCTGATCCGTGGTGGCGTGAGTCATTTCAGCTACCCCATCCACCAACTCAGCAACAAGCCGCCGCCGAAGACGCAGCCCAAGACCGAGAAAATGAAGGTGGCGAAACCCTTTGGCAGCGGACGATAAGCGACCCGTTGGCGCTCTATACTGGCATGCTGACCATTTTCACGGGCATCCTTGGCGTTTCCACTATCCTACTTTGGGTTGAGACCCGGCAAAGTGTCCGCCTCGCGCGAGAGGAATTTGTCGCCTCGCATCGCCCCAGGATCGTCGTGCGAGAGGTCCACGAACCGACGACTTACGGCCCCAGCATGTTCACTATAAGCTTCACTCTCGCGAATGTTGGCGAGTCGCGCGGCACCGTCATTGACTGTGATGTCTTCGGGGAATTTGCTTACACCCCGACATTTCTCGATGTCCCACGCCCCCGAAGAGAGCCGCGCATCGACCCATTTCCAGACGTTCCTTCCATCCCTCTCGCCGCCGGCGAGTCGATTACAATGGGCTTTCCATTTCATGACGTGATGACCGACGACGATCGGATACAGAAATCGTCCGACCCAAGAGGATTGCCGTTTTTCGTTGGCCGGATTGTCTACGTTGACGATAATCAAGTCCGCCGGAACACGGTGTTCCGACGCCGATATAATCCCGCTACCCGTCGCTTCCGCGCTTGGGACGATCCCGAATTGGAATACGCCGACTAGCAGCGCCGCACTCATCAACCTCTTCATACCGGCACCCCGCCAGTATGTGGCCTAGCCCGTTCGCCGATCCCGTGTCGTTTGCGCCATAATACCGCGCCGCCGGGACATCCCGCCACCTCCTACAATGCGTAGATGGTTCGGTTGAACTTCGTCTCCATCACCACATGGGAAGCGGTTTTGACGACGCCGCTGATTTCATTCACCGCATTCACCTCCCGGTTCAGCTTCTCGAGCGTCTCGGCGGCAAGGTGGATGATGAGGTCCCACTCGCCTGTTATGGCGTAGACCGCCTGGATCGAAGGCATCGCCTTGATCTTTCTGGAGACGTCCGGATAGCTCTTGTTGTTGAGGGCGGCGAGCGTGAAACAGTGGACGGCATTCTGGGCGACCTCCTTGGTCAGCCGCACGGTATAGCCTTCGATAATACCGCCGGACTCCAGCTTCTGGATCCGCTCCTGCAGCGCTGTCCGCGATACGCCGAGCTGACGCGCCAGTGACGCGACCGGCTCACGCGCATTCTTCTGCATCAGCGCAAGCAGCTGACGATCCTTGTCGGTCAATTCCACAAAAAAATCCTCTCGCTCGATCCGCGCTGTAACCGCCGCGCGATCCTATCGGCTGAACCGCCCCCGCGACAATCCGGAAGACTGGCCACTGGCCGGCGCGGACGGAACCAGGCGCACATATCCGGCACTTTGCCGTCTCAAGGCACGCAATGACTGCGCGATCGCCATTATCCCGCATTTCGCCGGGTAGAACCCTTCTTTTTGCGACCTGACTGTCTGGGGTAATAAACGCCGGTCCACCAGGGGGAACGAGCTTCGGCTGTGGTCGGCACAAACCGAAACCGATCCGCGTTGAAGCTGTGGCTGAAAGCGCTGAGGTCCGACGTTACGCATCCTATCAGTTTCAACCACAAGGGAGGGATAACTTTGAAAAAGCTGCTCGATTTAGCCGTTCTTGCCGCCGCGACATTCGCGATCACGACGGCGGCCATGGCCGGGGAAACCCTGGACCGCGTCACGTCGAAAAAGGCGATGGTCATCGCCACCAACGCGGCCTGGCCGCCACAGAGCTTTCTCAATGACAGCAACGAACTTGCCGGTTTCGACATCGATGTCTCGCGCGGGATCGGCAAGCGGCTTGGTGTCGATGTCTCGTTCGAAACGCCCGACTGGGCAACGTTGACCGGCGGACGCTGGCAGGGACGCTACGATCTCGGCGTCGGATCGGTCACGCCGACCAAGGCCCGCTCCAAGGTGATCGACTTTGTCGGCATCTATTATTACAGCCCCTATGTCTACGTCCTGCACAAGGACAGCGGCGCGAAGTCGATCGCCGATCTCAACGGCAAGATCATCGGCGTCGAGACGGCCACCACCTCGGAGGATTTCATCCGCCGCAAGCTCGAAATCGACGCGCCCGGCCTGGCTCCCATCGAATACAAGCTGGAGCCGGGCGAGATCCGCACCTACGCGGATTCCATGCTTCCCTTCGATGACCTGCGGCTTGGCGACGGCGTGCGCCTGAATGCCGTGATCGCGCCGGAGCAGACGGCGCAGAACGCCATCAAGAACGGCTATCCCGTGAAGATCCTGGAAGGCGAGTACGCCTTCCGCGAGCCGCTCGTCGTCATCGCCGAAAAGAAGGATCCCGAGTGGACCGCAAAGGTCGCCGGCATCATCACCGAGATGAAGACGGATGGCACGCTCGCGGCGCTGACCACGAAGTGGTACGGCAAGGACTACAGCGCCAAGTAAAGTCATTCCGCCGGCTGTCCCTCGGCAGCCGGCGGACTTCACCCCACCAAATGCATGCTCCTCACCGCAAAGTCATCGATGGCCTATCCGGACACCTATTACGCCCGCACCCTGACCGACCGGAAGACGCGGCCTCCGCTCAAAGGCGAGGTGCAATGTGACGTGGCCGTCGTCGGCGCCGGACTGGCCGGGCTGACGACAGCGCTGCAGCTGGCGCGCGCCGGACTGCATGTCGCCGTGCTGGAAGCCCAGCTCGTCGGTTTCGGCGCTTCGGGCCGCAATGGCGGTTTCGTCACGCCCGGCTTCGCCACCGCCGGCGACAATATCGCCGCACGTGTCGGCGGGAAGGCAGCGCGCGACCTGCATCGGCTATCGATCGAAGGCGTGGAATTCGTGCGCGACACGATCGAGGCGCTCGGAATATCGGCCGCCATGCCGCGTGCCGGCCTGCTCAGCGTCTTGCGCTACGACGACGGCGACGCGCTGAAGGCCTATGCCGAACAGATGGCCCGCGACCATGGCTATGAACTTCAGTATCTCGACAGGGAGGACGTCCGGTCGGTGCTGAAGTCCGTCCGCTACCACCAGGGCCTGCGCGACCCGAACGCCTTTCACATCCATCCGCTCAACTATCTGCGTTGCCTGGCCGACGAGATCGAGCGGCTTGGCGGCGAGATTCATGAAAGCTCCGAGGTCGTAGAATGCGACCTCTCGGGGCCGCAAAAGATGCTTCGCACCAGACAGGGCACGCTTCGGGCGTCCCGGATCGTGCTCGCCACCGGCGGCTACACCGGGCCGGTATTCGGCCAGCTCTACCGCGCCTTTTTGCCCATCGCGACCTATGTCATGGTTTCCGAGGCGGCTCCCCGCCTCATCGCGCAAGCGGTGGCCACCACGGATGCCGTCGGCGACAACAGGCGGGCCGGTGACTATTATCGCCTGGTCGAGAATGGCAACCGTCTCCTGTGGGGCGGGCGCATCACGACGCGCGCCGCTTCCGCCGACGCGCTGGCACACGAATTGCGCCGCGAGATGGTCGGCACCTACCCGCAGCTTGCCGGCCTCAAGACCGAACTGGCCTGGTCGGGGCTGATGTCCTATGCCCGGCATCTGATGCCCCAGATCGGGGAGATGCAGCCGGGCGTCTGGTACTGCACCGCTTTCGGCGGCCATGGCCTCAACACCACGGCGATTGCCGGAAAAATTGTCGCCGAGGGCATTCTGGGCGCCTCGGACCGCTACCGGCAGTTCGCGCCCTTCGGATTGAGCTGGGCTGGCGGCGCCGCCGGCCTGGCCACCGCGCAACTCACCTACTGGAAATTGCAGGCTCAGGACTGGTGGCGAGAACGCCGCGCCAAGGACAAGGTGACGGCATGATCGGCAGGCTGATGCTCTCCCATCCAGGGCTTACCCGCCGCGCCGCGGGCGCGCTTTTTCCGGCACTGCTGGCTGCGGCCCTCTACGCCATGGGCATCAAATCGAGCTGGATCGGCTCTTTGATGCCGCTTGCATCCGACTGGTTGCAGGCCAACCCCGCCTTGTCGCGCGCCCTCTCCGCCGTATTGATCGCGCTCTTGGTGCTGGCGAATGGCAAGCTGCTGCTGCTCCTGCCCCGGCGGCAGCAGATCGTCGCCGTCTGGATTGAGCTGTTCGCGCTGCTGATGCTGTTCTTCTATTCCTTCGACCTCTCCCTTGCCTTCATCGCCAGGAAGGTCGGTTTCCTGATCACCCAGGGCGTCACCACGACGCTCTACATTTCGGCGATCTCGATCCTGATCGCGACCTTGATCGCGCTGGTCGGCGCCATCGCCAAACTGACCGGAAATGGCATCGTTTACGGGCTCGCCACCTTCTACACCTCGCTGTTTCGCGGCCTGCCGTTGCTGATGCAGATCTACATCATCTATCTCGGCCTGCCCCAGGTCGGCTACGTGATCGGCGCGGTGCCGGCGGGCATCGTGGCGCTGTCGCTGTGTTACGGCGCCTACATGACCGAGATCTTCCGCGCCGGCATCGAAAGCATCCCGCGCGGTCAAAGCGAAGGCGCCACGGCGCTCGGCCTGAGCCCCGGCCAGACCATGGCGCTGGTCATCCTGCCACAGGCCATGCGCGTCATCATTCCGCCGACCGGCAACCAATTCATCGCCATGCTGAAGGATTCCTCGCTGGTATCGGTCGTCGGCGTCTGGGAAATCATGTATCTCGCCCGCACGATGGGCCAGACGGAGTTCCGCCACATCGAGATGCTGATCACCGCCTCGATGATCTACTGGATCCTGTCGATCGCGCTGGAATTCGGCCAGGCCTATCTCGAACGGCGCTTCGGCCGGTCGGAACGCTAGGCGTAGGTCATCGCCTCCAAGCATGGAATGGCATGGCTGGGGCTCTCCGATTGGCCTCGGCATCCTGCTGGTGTCGCTGGCCGCCGCCGCCGTGCTGGTGCGCATCGCCGTCTATGGTCTTTGAGCTTCTGCCGGCGCCATTTTTGGCGCCGGCCCTGGGACTTCATGGAGGTCGCTCAGGCCGTTACCACCTTGCTCAGATGGTCGCCAAGCCGGCAGGCAAGCGCGGTGATCGTCGTCGTCGGGTTGGCTTGTCCCGACGTGCAGAACACGGAGGAGCCGCCGACATAGAGATTGTCCATGCCATGCACCTTGCAATTGGCGTCCACCACGCTCCTGGTGACGTCCGTGCCCATGCGCGTGCCGCCCATGTGATGATTGCCCGCCGTCTCTTCGTTGGTCGGATAATCCTCGCCGTTAGAGATCCAGTCCGCATTGCGCACCCGGCCCAGGTTTTTCTGGGCCAACGTCGTGCCGAACAGTTTCAGGCCTTCGAGAAGCGTGCGACGTTCCAGTTCCGATTTCTTCCAGTGCAACTCAATGCGCGGCACGCCGGCATGGTCGACCTCGGTCTTCGACAGCTCGATCTGGTTCGAAGCCAGCGGCGCCTGTTCCCAGGCGACATAAAGCTGAGCGGCGCAACGCAGATTCTGGTCGAGCTTGCCCGATACCCATTCCGCCATGTGCGGCGCGGTACAGGCAAGGTCGGCGATGAGGCTCTTGACGCCCGGATAGGGCGTCTCGATCAGCCTGATGCCGAAATTCATGATCTCGAGCCGTTCCATCGCGGCAGGCATCGGCGAGAAGAAGGCCTCCTTGACCGCATCGACTTCGAACGCGCCATAGTCGGCCAGGATGGCATTGCCGCCCTCGAAGGTCGGATGCTCCATCCAGTAGCGGCCAAGCGCCGTCGCGTTCGGCACGACGCCGCCGTTGGAGCGCTGGTTCGACCACAGCAGCAGCCGCGAATTCTCCAGCCCGCCGGTACAGACGATGAAATAGTCGGCGTTGAACAGGCCGGCGTCCTGTCCGTTGGACCACAATTTGGCGCCGGTCACCCGTCTGCCGTCGCCGGCAAGCTCGGTGGCGTAGGTGTTGAGCACGACGGCGATGTTTTTGCTCTTGTCGAGTTCGTCGGCGAATTTTTCCGCAAAACGCACCGCCGGGCTCTTGATCAGCTGCACCCAGCGAATGTCGTCCGAGATCGGCACATCAGGCCGAAAATCGGGAAGGTCGAGGATGTCGCGCACTTCGGCAAGATAGGGTTCGATGTCGGCGCGACGGATCGGCCAGCCGGTATCGGGCGCCCAGGCCTTCGGCTCGAAATCCAGTTTGTCGAGCACGCGGCACCAACCGGCCCAGTGATTGGAGCTGCCGCCCATGAACCGCAGCCGGGTGATGTCGAGATCGAAATAGAAGTCACCGACGGTGGTGCCGCGGTAAAAGTCCTGCGAGCCGTCGCTGAATTCCCGCGAACCGGCTTCCAGCACCACTACCGGGATGCCGGCCGCGCCAAGTTTTCTGGCGATCGTGGTGCCGGCCGGACCGGAACCGAGGATGCAGACCTTTGGCGCAAAGTTGGCGGCGCGATACGCCTCGTAGCTGTCGAAGATCATGCCAGGTCGCTCTGCTTCAGGATCCAGCCATTGACCTCGACGATCTCGTCAGGGTCGACCCGGGATGAACCGGCATGGGTGACGTCGGCGTCAGGCAGCTCGCGGAACAAGGACAGGGCAGGCAGGGCGATCAGCGCTTGCACGAGCGTACGGCGCGAGATTTTTTTGATGGAGAAACTCATGACAGGTCTCTCTGCTATGGGCTTCGATACGCGCATGACGTTCCCGAACGGCACACGCATCGTCAGGCAAGCCAATATCGTGCCAAGCATGGCCTCGAGGCGGTGAAAGTGCCGACAAGCGACACAAACGGATGCAAACAAGGTTACAGATTTCTTAACGGGCCAGGTGTGCCGGCCCGGCCTGCTCATGCGGCTTCGGAAATATCGGTATCGAGGATCGTCAGGTTGCGGCCCGCATGCTTGGCCTGATAGAGGCGCCGGTCGGCGGCGCGCATCAGTTCCGATACGTTGACGTCCTCGCCGCAGACGGTGCCGCCGATGCTGACGGTCAGCGGAATGGTCCGTTCATCGACGGGCCGGAAGCGGATCAGCTCGACCTCGCGGCGGATCCGTTCGGCAACGCGCTTGGCTTCCTGTTCCGTGGCTCCGATCAGAAACGCGCCGAACTCCTCGCCGCCGATGCGGCCGAGCACATCGCCGCTGCGCACGCCTCGCTCGATGGCGCTGGCGATCAACAGCAGCGCGTCGTCACCTGTCAGGTGGCCGAAATTGTCATTGATCGTCTTGAAATGATCGGCGTCGATGATCAGCAGCGCGCCACGGTCGGACTTGCGCCGGGAGCCGTCCAGCGCGGCGAAGAAGCTCTCCCGGTTGAGCATGCCGGTCATGTCGTCGCGGCTCGCCTTTTCCGCCAGGCGGCGGTGCGCGGCGGCGAGTTGGGCATGGGCACGTGCGAGTTCGCGATGGGCGTTCTTCAGCCTGTCGCTCTGCCAGAACGTGCCGGCGCACGCCGTCCAGGCAAGGACCAGCGGACAGAGCGTCAATGTCAACCAGATCGTTCGCGTGAGCGGGAACCCCATGGCTGGGACGATGATCAACGTCAGCAGAAGAGATGCAGCGACGGAGGCGAAGGCGATGGCGGCGGATTTGAGAATGATGCTGTTCATCGCAGGCTCCCCACAGGACTGTCTCTGTGCCAGCAAGCCCTGAAGGCTACCTTTCCGGGATGCATAAAATTTGAATCGTGGGGGTTATTTCTGCAACTTCAACGCGAAGAAGTTGTGGATAAAGTCCCTTTCAGAATCCCTGTTTCATGCCATAAGGAGCGCATGACCACGCTTCCCGATCCCACCCGCTTCGCCCATGTCACCGACTGGGTGTTCGACCTCGACAACACGCTCTATCCGCACCACTCGAATCTGTTCTCGCAGATCGACGTCAAGATGACCGCCTATGTCGGGGAATTGCTGGCGCTGCCGCGCGAGGAGGCGCGCAAGCTGCAGAAGGAGCTCTATCTCGAATACGGTACGACACTGAACGGGCTGATGACGCGCCACGGCATCGATCCCGACGACTTCCTCGAGAAGGTCCATGACATCGACTATTCGTGGCTGGTACCCGATCCCGTTCTCGGCACCGCCATCCGCCAGCTTCCGGGCCGCAAGTTCATCTTCACCAATGGCGACCGCAGGCACGCCGAGCGCACCGCGCGCCAGCTCGGCATCCTCGAGCATTTCGACGACATCTTCGACATCGTCGCCGCCGGCCTCAACCCCAAGCCGGCGCGCCAGACCTACGAGAAGTTCGCCGAACTGCACGCCGTCACCGGCCACAATGCGGTGATGTTCGAGGATCTTGCCCGCAACCTTTCCGTGCCGAAGTCGCTGGGCATGACCACGGTTCTCGTGGTGCCGCGCAATTTCGAGCCGACCTTTTCCGAAATCTGGGAACGCGACCCGGCCAACGAGGATGACGTCGATTTCGTCACCGACGATCTCGCCACGTTCCTCACGACCATAGTCGTAAGGGAGTGAGGAATTGAGGAATTGAGGAATTGAGGAATTGAGGAATTGGTCGGGACGCAAGACTGTGCCCCTTATTTCGTCAATTCCTCATTTCCTCATTTCCCAGTTCCCCCAATTCCTATTCCCCTAGCTTGTAGAAGCGGCTGACGATGCTCCAGGCCTCCTCGGCGGTGTCGACGAAATCGATGATGTCCTGGTCGCCCGGGCTGATGGTGCCTTGCTCGGCGAGAAAGTCGAGGTCGATCGCCCGCTTCCAGAAGGACTTGCCGAACAGGATCACCGGCACACGCTCCATGCGCCCGGTCTGGATCAGCGTCAGCGTCTCGAAGAACTCGTCCATCGTGCCGAACCCGCCGGGAAACACCGCCACGGCCTTGGCGCGCATGACGAAGTGCATCTTGCGGATGGCGAAATAGTGGAAGTTGAAACAGAGCTCCGGCGTCACATAGGGATTCGGCGCCTGCTCGTGCGGCAAGACGATGTTGAGCCCGATCGACGGCGCACCGACATCGTCGGCGCCGCGGTTTCCGGCTTCCATAACGCCCGGCCCGCCACCGGTCACCACGACATATTCGCGATAATATGAAGTGGCCGACTGCCGCGAGCAGAGGCGGGCGAATTTGCGCGCCTCCTCGTAATATTTGCTGTTTTCCTCGAGGTTCTTCTTCTGCGTCTCGTTCTTGGCCGCCCAGGCCTCGCCGCCGGGTTCGGGCAGGCGCGCGCCGCCGAACAGGATCACCGTCGAACGGATGCCGCGCTCGGCCAGGATCATTTCCGGCTTCAGCAGCTCCAGTTGCAGCCTGACCGCGCGCAGTTCGCGCCGCGTCATGAAGTCGGGATCGTTCCAGGCCAGGCGGTAGGTTTCGGCCCGCGTCTGCGGCGTGTCCGGCACGCTTTTCGACCGCTCCAGATCCTCGTCCGAATGCGGCAGCGGCGTCCATCCCGCCTTTTCCATGGGAGTCATCGAATCCACCCGTCCATTCCTTTACTTGCGTCGTCCCGTGACGCAGCTGCGATTGACCCCCATTGAGCCTTAACATAGGGTCCGCGCGACTTTTAAACAGGTTAAGGCCCAGCCCCTTAACAGCTTGGTAATGGAGCGAATTCATGTCGAAGCCCGATCTGGCGAGCCTCGAAAAGACCATAGACAAGGCCTTCGAGGAACGCGACGACATTTCGACCGCGACCCGCGGCGAGGTTCGCGACGCCATCCAGTCGGCACTCGATCTGCTCGACCGCGGCACCGCCCGCGTCGCCGAGCGGCAGGCCGACGGCAAATGGCACGTCAATCAGTGGCTGAAGAAGGCCGTGCTGCTCTCCTTCCGGCTCAATCCGATGGAAATCATCAAGGGCGGCCCCGGCGAGGCCGTGTGGTGGGACAAGGTGGCGTCCAAGTTCGACGGCTGGAGTGCAGTCGATTTCGAGAAGGCGGGCTTTCGTGCCGTGCCGTCGTCGATCGTGCGCCGTTCGGCCTATGTCGCGCCCGGCGCCGTCTTGATGCCGTCCTTCGTCAATGTCGGCGCCTATGTCGATAGCGGCACCATGGTCGATACCTGGGCTTCGGTCGGCTCCTGCGCCCAGATCGGCAAGAATGTCCACCTTTCGGGCGGCGTCGGCATCGGTGGCGTGCTGGAGCCGATGCAGGCCGGCCCCACCATCATCGAGGACAATTGCTTCATCGGCGCGCGTTCCGAAGTGGTCGAGGGATGCATCGTGCGCGAAGGCTCGGTGCTCGGCATGGGCGTCTTCATCGGCCAGTCGACCAAGATCGTTGACCGCGCCACTGGCGAGATCTTCTATGGCGAGGTGCCGCCGAATTCGGTCGTCGTCGCCGGATCGCTGCCGGGCAAGCCGTTTCCAAACAACGAACCGGGTCCAGGTCTCTATTGCGCCGTCATCGTCAAGCGGGTCGACGCCAGGACCCGGTCCAAGACCTCGATCAACGAATTGCTGCGCGATTGATCTTTCCTCCGGGCAGGCGCACCTTCCGCCGGCGCGACGATCGGTCGCGCTGGTTCAACATGGAGGGGTGACATGGACTGGAAATATCTGCTCACAAGCTTTGATGGTCGCATCAACCGGGGCAAGTTCTGGGCTGGCATCGGGGTATTCATCGTTATCGGCGTTATAGCTTTCATTCTCGACGCGATCCTCGGCACCCGTTTCACCACGGCCAGCGGCGCCCAGGTCGGCATCATCGGCATCCTCTTCGCGCTGGCATCGATCTATTTTGCGATTGCCCTCTATGCCAAACGCTGGCACGACCGCAACAAGTCGGGCTGGTGGACGCTGATCGGCCTCGTACCCGTCATCGGCGGCATCTGGCTGCTGGTCGAACTCGGCATCCTCGAAGGCACCAGGGGCGCCAATCAATATGGATCGGACCCGCTTGCCTGAAAGATCGGATCTCACCTGGCTTTTCTTCAAGACCTCGGGCCGCGTCAGCCGCGCGGCCTATTTTCTTGGCGGATTGCTCGTCGCCATCATCCAGGCGTTCCCGCTGTACCGCTTCACGCTGGTGCCGGAGGGCTCGGCCGAGAGCAACATGTGGTCGTTCATCTTCTTCGTCACCTTCATCGCCTCGCTGTGGTCGAACATCGCGCTGGCGGTGAAGCGTCTGCACGACCTCGACAAGCCGGGCATCGCCGCGCTGATCCTGTTCGTGCCGGTCGTCTCGATCGTCGCCTTCCTTGTGTTGTGCCTGTTTCCAGGGCAGCCTGGGGCTAACCGCTACGGCCGGCGCACCAACGAGCCGGCTGAACCGAAGAAGTAGAACATGATGTCGTCCGAAAACCGCGTCACACTTTTCGGCATGCTCTAGGCCGCCGGTCGGATATCTCGCCATGCGCTACCGCACGCTTGATCCGAAC
This sequence comes from Mesorhizobium sp. ESP7-2, assembly GCF_020164715.1. Classification (NCBI taxonomy): domain Bacteria; kingdom Pseudomonadati; phylum Pseudomonadota; class Alphaproteobacteria; order Hyphomicrobiales; family Phyllobacteriaceae; genus Mesorhizobium; species Mesorhizobium sp. ESP7-2. The sequence goes on along the minus strand of NZ_JAIUGQ010000007.1, from coordinate 36,995 downwards.
CTGATCATCGAAACCGCCGAGCGGCTTGAAGGCCGCGTCGCCGACCGTTTCCCGGACGCCGGGTTGCGCGGCGTCGCCGCCGAACTGGTGTCGCTGTCGCGCGATCTGGCCAAGGCCGCCAAGGCGCTGGAAGCGCCGATCTGGTGGCTGCGTGGCATCATCGCCGCCGCCGTCGTCGCGGGCGCGCTGATCTTCCTGTTCGTCGGGACCATCCTGCCGCTCATTCACATCTCCCAGGCCGACGACGCGGTTCAGTCGGTGCAAGGCATCGAAGCCACGATCAACATGATCATCCTCGCCGTGCTCGGCTTCCTCGCCCTGATCCGCACCGAGGAGCGCATCAAGCGCAAGCAGGTGTTTCGTCAGTTGCACGGCCTGCGCTCGCTGATCCACGTCATCGACATGCATCAGTTGACCAAGGATCCGGCGGCGCTGTCGGCCAGTTTCAAGCCGACCTCGCATTCGCCCGCCCGCATCACCAATGCCGCGGATCTCGCGCGCTATCTCGACTATTGCTCCGAAATGCTGTCGATCACCGGCAAGATCGCGGCGCTGTTCGCCCAGTCCGTCAATGACGCCGTCGTCATCGACGGCGTCAACGACATCGAGAACCTGGCGTCCAACCTGTCGCGCAAAATCTGGCAGAAGATCACGCTGATCGACGGCCGGCCGGCGGCGCCAGAACCTTCTCCGGCATCAGGCCCGGCGAGCCGAGCCGCTCGGACTCCGCCGCGCGCACCAGGGCGCTGATCCGCTGGAGCGTCGGCGCCGGCGTGCCGGCTTTTTCAGCGAGCCGCAAAACAGCACCCTGCAGGTCGTCGATCTCGGTCGGCCGGCCGCGCCGCAGATCGTCCCACATGGACGAGCGCGCCTCGGGGTCGATCGCGAGCATGCGCCGCGCCAGGAGCTTGAACAGCCAGTCGGGCAGCCTGAGCACCTTCGGCAGCAGTGCAGGGCGCAGGCCGGCGATGCGCGCCGGCGCGATGCCGGAGGCCTTCATCGCATGCAGCGCCTCGTCGATCTGGGCGGCCAAGATCAACCGCCAGCGCCTGTCGGCAAGCTCGGTTGCCAGCGGAAGGCCTGACAGCGCCACCAGCGCATTGTTCAGGTTCATCAGAAGCTTGCCCCACAGCACGGCCTTCATGTCGCCATGTGTTTCGACAGCGAGGCCTTCGACGTCGAGAAGGCCGGCAAGGCCGGCAGCACCTTCTTCGACCATCACCTTGCCGTTGCTGGCGCGGTGGACGCGCAGCGGCAGCGCTCCATCGGCCGATTGCACGACATTGAACGGCACCATGCCGGCCAGAACGGTTTGCCGGCCAAGCGCCGCGCGCAGCCTGTCGGCATTGTCGACGCCGTTCTGCAGGCTCACCACCACGGCGTCGGGACGGGCAAAGGCCTTGATGAGGGCTGCCATATCCTGCGTGGCGCCGCTCTTGACGGTGACCAGGATCACATCGGCCGCCGGCAAGGCGACAGCGGGATCGGTGGTGACGACAAGCGCTTCCGGCTCGATCAGGCGATCGCGGCCCTGGAGGTCGCTGACGCGCAATCCGCCCTGCCGCAGCGCTGCCTCGATGCGCGGCCTGGCGAGCAAAACAACCTGCCGCCCGGCGAGCGCGAGGCAGCCGCCGGCATAACAGCCAATGCTGCCGGCGCCGGCAATGACGATCCTCTTTTCCCCATTCGTCATCTCTTGCTCCGCACAAGTCCACTATACGACATGAAAACCATAATGTCGGCGGTATCGCCGGCCATTGGCTTGGCCCTATGTCTGGCCGTGACAGGCCTTTCGCTTTCGACTATCGCTTTTGCCATGACGCTCCCGACTGATCCCGCCGCAAACCTCGCCTCTCTCATCCGCTGTGCCTCGGTGACACCAGCCGAAGGCGGCGCGCTGAGCGCGCTGGAGGCAATGCTGAAACCGCTCGGCTTCCTGGTCGATCGGCCGGTGTTCTCCGAGGACGGCACGCCGGATATCGAGAACCTCTATGCACGGCGCTCCGGCAATGGCCCGCATCTGATGTTCGCGGGCCATACCGACGTGGTGCCTGTCGGCGACGAAGCCGCCTGGACACATCCGCCTTTCGCCGCCGAGATCGCCAATGGCGAGATGTATGGCCGCGGCGCCGTCGACATGAAGGGCGGCATTGCCTGCTTCATCGCGGCGGTGGCGCGCCATGTCGAGGCAAATGGCGGCCCGAAGGGCTCGGTGTCGCTGCTGATCACCGGCGACGAGGAAGGGCCTGCCATCAACGGCACGGTCAAGCTGCTCGAATGGGCCGCGTCCAAAGGCGAGAAATGGGACGCCTCGATCGTCGGCGAGCCGACCAATCCGGACATGCTCGGCGACATGATCAAGATCGGCCGGCGCGGCTCGATGTCGGGCAGCATCACGGTCAATGGCCACCAGGGCCATGCCGCCTATCCGCAGCTTGCCGACAATCCGGTGCGCGGCCTGATGAGCCTGGTGGATGCCTTGCTGCACCCGGTCTTCGACAAGGGCACCAAGGATTTCCAGCCGACCAATCTGGAGGTGACCTCCATCGATGTCGGCAATCCAGCCACCAATGTCATTCCTGCCAAGGCGACCGCCACCTTCAACATCCGCTTCAACGACACCTGGACGGCCGAAACGGTCCAGGCGGAAATCCACAACCGCCTCGATCAGGCGGCAGGGCGCAAGAAATACCGGCCGGGCAAGAAGTCGCCGGTCGACTATGACCTCGTCTGGCGCGACCGGCCGAGCCACGTCTTCCTGACCCGCGACGACAGGCTGGTCGAGACGCTGAGCGGCTCGGTCAAGACGGTTGTCGGCAAAAAGCCGGCGCTGTCCACCTCCGGCGGCACGTCGGATGCGCGCTTCATCAAGGATTATTGTCCGGTGGTCGAATTCGGCCTTGTCGGCAAGACCATGCACATGGTCGACGAGCGCGTCGCCATCGCCGATCTCGAAACGCTGACGCGGATCTACCAGCGCTTCATCGACGACTGGTTCGGACAGGGCTGACCGGCATGCTTTCGGCGGACGAAACCCAAGCTTCGCTGACCGGCGCCTGGCGGCTGATGCTCGGCAAGGTCGACGGGCTGCGCCTGCTCGACCTGTCGGCCGACGGCTTCTGGAATTCGTTCTTCGCCATCATCGTCGCGGCGCCGGCGCTGATCGTCGGCTGGGTCGGCATCGCCAATGAGATCGGCGATCCCGATGCCTTCGCCGGCCGCTTCTCCATGCTGGTGCGGCTGGCGACGGTCGATATCGGCACCTGGGTGCTGCCGCTGGTCGCGCTCGCCTTGGTGGCGCCGCGCGCCGGCATCGGCGGGCGCTTCGTCCACTATGTCGTCGCCAGCAACTGGGCCTCGGCGATCACCGCCTGGCTGATGCTGCCCTCGGCGCTGATCAGGCTTTTCCTGTCGTCGACAAGCCAGGTCTCGAGCCTTGTGTCTCTGCTGTTGTTTTCCCTGTCGATGGTGCTGACCTGGCGCATGACCAACGCCACGATCGGCAGGGGCGCGGCGGTCGGCACCGCCGTTTTCGTCGGCATGTTCATCGCTTCGCTGCTGGTACTTTTCGGGCTGCAGATGCTGCTCGGCATCACCGTGCCGGACAATGTCGGGGCTCAGAGCCTTTCGCGAGTCTATCCCGGGTAGAACTCGTTCTATCCGGGATAGAACCGGGGTTTTATTCGGGATAATCGACGCCTATCAGGAAAAGGCCGTCGGGCGGCGCCACCTGGCCGCAGGCGGCGCGGTCTCGCGCCTCGAGCGCCGCCTTGAGGTCGCCTGATGTCCAGCCACCGTCGCCGACCCGCTTGAGCGAGCCGACCATGGAGCGCACCTGGTTGTGCAGGAAGGACCGCGCCGAGGCTCTCACCTCGATCACATCGCCGGTTCGGCTGACATCGAGCCGCTCCAGTGTCCTGACCGGGCTGTTGGCCTGGCACTGGGTCGAGCGGAAGGTGGTGAAGTCGTGCCGGCCGAGCAGGAGTTTCGCCGCCTCGTGCATGGCGGCGGCATCGAGCCGCTTGGGCACCCACCATACCTTACCCTTCTCCAGCGCCGAGGGCGCCCGCCGGTTGAGGATGCGGTAGAGATAGTGCCGGCCAGTGGCCGAGAAACGGGCATCGAAATCGTCCGGGACGGTCGTGGCCTTCAGGATGACGACGCGCGCGCCGGCCGCCTGCAGATGTGCATTGACGGCATCGCGCACCTTGTCGTCAGGCCACGCCTTGGCAAGGTCGACATGCGCCACCTGCGCGGTTGCGTGCACGCCGGCATCGGTGCGGCCGGCGGCGCGCAGCCGGACCTCTTCGCCACAGAATTTCTCGATCGCCTGTTCGATCGCCTGCTGCACCGAAGGCTGGTCGGCCTGATGCTGCCAGCCGGCAAACAGGCTGCCGTCATATTCGATATCGAGGCGAAAACGCGGCATGCCGGTCGGTAATACGCTCTCGCCTAGGCGGCGAGAGCGGTAAAGGCGGAGGCGTAGACCAGCCTGCCGGCTTCGGGTGCGTCGCCCCAGGCCAGCGCCTGCAGCGCTTCGCTTTGGTATTCGCTTTCGAACTTTTCAGCGCGGGCGTGGCTATAGCCGAAACGGCCGTAATAGGCCGGATCGCCCAGCACAACGGCCAGCGTCTCGCCGGCATCCTTGAGCCGGATGTGAGCCTCGCGGATCAGTGCGCCGCCAATGCCGGAGCCGTGAAAAGACGGCTCCACCGCCAGCGGGGCAAGCGCCACGGCGGCGAAACTCTTGCCGCCGTTCTGCACGAACAGCCGCGAAAACAGGATGTGGCCAACGGCCTGGCCGTCCTCTTCCGCCACCAGTTCGACGACGGCGTCACCGCCGGTCACCAACGCGTCGACCAGCCCGGCCTCCGTTTGCTGGCCGAAAGCGTGTTCCTCGACGAGGCGAATGGCCTCGCGGTCCCGCGGCGTCGCCGCGCGTATCGACATCATGCTCATGAGAATTTCAGTCCTTTTTCGATCTTGGCTCCGCGCAGGAACTCCGACGCGGCGGCGGGCCTTCCGCCCGCACGTTGAACTTCGACCAGCCTGACCGCGCCTTTTCCGCAGGCGACCGTCAGCCGGTCATCGAGAATTCCTCCCGACTCGCCCAAATCTTCCGAAAGCGACAGGCCTTCGGACAGCGTCGAGCGAAGCAGTTTCAGCCGCTCCGAGCGGCCGCCAATGTCAATCTCGGCCCAGGCGCCGGGAAAGGGCGATAGGCCACGAATGTGGTTGTGGACCTCGGCCGCGGGCCGTGTCCACTCCACGCGCGTCTCGGATTTATCGATTTTCCTGGCGTAAGTCACCCCTTCGGCCGCTTGCGCGGCAAATGTCAGGGTGTTCTGTTCCAGCCGCGCCAGTGCTTCCACCATCAGGGCAGCGCCAACGCTCATCAACCGATCATGCAGATCGCCGGCTGTCATATCGGGGTCGATGGCGCATTTTTCAACCAATCCCACCGGACCGGTGTCGAGGCCCTCCTCCATGCGCATCACCATCATGCCGGTCTCGGTGTCGCCGGCCATGATGGCGCGCTGGATGGGCGCGGCGCCGCGCCAGCGTGGCAAAAGCGATGCATGGCCGTTGACGCAGCCAAGCCGTGGCGCCTCCAGAACCGCCTTGGGCAACAGCAGTCCATAGGCAACGACCACGGCGATATCGGCGCCAAGGGCGGCAAAAGCGGCCTGTTCGACCTCGCCCTTCAACGATGTCGGCGTATGCACCTCGATGCCCAGCCGCTCTGCCTCGCGCTGCACCGGCGACGGCGTCAGCTCCAGCCCGCGCCGGCCCGCGGCGCGCGGAGGCTGCGTATAGACAGTTGCTACCTCATGTCCGGCTTCAGTGATGGCGCGCAGCGTCGGCACCGAAAACTCAGGCGTGCCCATGAAGATAACGCGAAGAGGCATTTTCTTTTGCGGCCTTGTTCCTGCCTGCCGTGACCCGGCTCAGACACTCGTTTCAAACGGGTTTACGAGCTTAAGGTCAAGCCCGTCGAAGTCGCGAACATTGCGGGTTGCCAGCGTAGCGTCATGCGCGAGACAGATCGCGGCGATCATGGCATCAGCAAGGCTGATTGGGCGCCCGAGCCGTTCCCGCGTCGCCCGGAGCTTGCCGGCAAGGCGGGGGATAGAGCCGGCAAATTCGACGACACGACCGGAGAACTGTTTCGAGATCAGGTGATCGAGAGCACGGACATGGCGATCGGAGCCGGTCTTGTTCAGGAACCGTTCGGCACCGAAGGATTGCTCCATGACGACGGGGCCGCACAGATAGAGGTCAAGCAACTCCTGTTTGCGAAACCATTCGACCACGTTTGCGTCGGGTGCCGTCCTACTCGTTTCGGAAATGACGTTGGTATCGAGGACGATCACTCGAAGTCCCCAACCGGGCGCCCAAAGTCGCGTTTTCTGTCCGCTTCGATCTCGTCCATGATCTCGGCGAACTCGTCGTCGATCGCGTTTTCAGTCGCGAACGCGGAGCGAATGTTGTCCCATGCCGACAGACCGGGCTCTGGCTTGGCCTCCTTTTCGGCGACCATGCCTTTACGCAAAAGATCGATCGCTTTGCCGGACAAGCTCTGGCCGCCGCTTCGTGCAGCCTGTTCGATTTCGCGTTTCAACGGATCGGGGATGTCCCTGATCAGCATATCGCCCATGCAATTCTCCAGCGTTGATATCAATGATATCACGACGAGGACTGCTGCTCAATGGATTCTGCGCTCGCGTTGCGCCTATCCCACCAGCTTGCCTGGAGCCTTGTCCCTGGCGAGCTTCTTGAACTTCTTCACCACCATGTCGCGCTTCAGCTTCGAGATGTGGTCGATGAACAGCACGCCGTTGAGATGGTCGATCTCGTGCTGCAGGCAGGTCGCCATCAGCCCTTCGGCCTCCATCTCCTGCAGCTTGCCGTCTCGGTCGAGATATCTGACCCGCACCGAGGCCGGGCGCTCGACCTCGGCGTAGTAATCCGGGATCGACAGGCAGCCCTCCTCGTAGACGGACCGCGCGTCGGCGCTTTCGAGAATCTCCGGGTTGATGAAGACGTGCGGCGCCGGCGTTTCGTCTTCCTTGGCGAGGTCGATCACCAGCATGCGCAGCGGTTCGCCGATCTGGATTGCCGCCAGCCCGATGCCGGGCGCGTCATACATGGTCGCCAGCATGTCGTCGGCCAGTTTGCGCAAGGGCGCATCGACGCGCTCCACCGGCTTGGAAACCTGGCGCAGGACGGGGTCGGGAAGGATGATGAGCGGCTTGATCGGCATGGCGTTTCACCTAAGACCTCAAAAGAAAGGCGTCAACCGGTGCGCCTGAGCCTCGTTCACGTTTTGATCAGTGCCAGCCTGCCGAATCGGCTATGCTGTCCACATGAATGATCTGAGCACCATCCTTTCGGAGCCTGTCGTACGGCTCGGCGCCTCGACAATCACGCTCGGCGACGCGCTGGCCTTCGGCGCATTGCTGTTTCTCGGTCTGTTCGTGGCGCTCGTCGCTGCGCTGTGGCGGTCGGCCAAGGCGCGCGCGGTCGCCGCCGCGGAAGCCGCCGACCATGCCCGCGACGCGGAGGCGCGCATGGCTGGTATTTTGCAGGCACAGGCCGAAATGCAGGGCCGCATGGGGGCCATTGCCGAAGTGTTCGGCGCCCGGCAGGCCGAATTGACGCAATCGATCGGCCAGCGGCTCGACGCCATGACCGGCCGCATCGGCCAGACCATGACCGAGCAGACCAAATCCACACATGAGAGCCTGACGAAACTGCAGGAGCGGCTGGCGGTCATCGACACCGCGCAAGGCAACATCCAGTCGCTGGCCGGCCAGGTCGTTCAACTCCAGGCGATCCTCTCCAACAAGCAGACGCGCGGCGCCTTCGGCCAGTCGCGCATGGAGGCGATCGTCGCCGACGGCCTGCCGCATGGCGCCTATGAATTCCAGGCGACGCTGTCTAACGGCAGCCGGCCGGACTGCCTGGTGAAAATGCCGAACGGCGCGCCGTCGCTTGCCATCGATGCCAAATTTCCGCTGGAAGCCTGGAACGCCATCCGCGCCGCCGACGGGGCCGACCTGCAGAAGGTCGCGGCCCAGGCCTTTCGCCGCGATATCGAGGTCCATGTCCGCGACATTTCGGAAAAATACCTGCTCCAGGGCGAGACGCAGGACACCGCCTTCATGTTCGTGCCGTCGGAATCGGTGTTCGCCGAAATCCACGAGAATTTCGAAGCGGTTGTCCAGAAGGCGCACCGCGCCCGTGTCATCATCGTCTCGCCTTCGCTGCTGATGCTGTCGATCCAGGTCATCCAGGCGATCCTCAAGGATGCCCGCATGCGCGAACAGGCGCATCTGATCCAGGGCGAAGTCATCAGGCTGATGGAAGATGTCCAGCGTGTCGACGAACGGGTGCGCAAATTGCAGGGCCATTTCGGCCAGTCGGCCAAGGACATCGAAGACATCCTCGTCTCGACCTCGAAAGTGACCAAGCGCGGCCAGAAGATCGAGGCGCTGGAGTTCGGGGAAGGCGAGCCCGACGCCCCACACGGCGGCACCGCCAAGGTCGAGGCCGCACCGCGCGTGGCCGATTCCAAGACCGGGCAGCTGAGGTTGAGGGTCGTCGAAGGCGACGACTGAACGCTACTGCTCTTCGACGATCGTCATCCCTTCGAATTCCGGCAGCCAATGCAGCGCTGAACGGTGCCAGAACTGTCGCCTCGGCACGAGTTCCTCGCGCTGCCGCGCCGTGCCGACTCGGATGCCGTAGACCTTCGGGCCGTCGCCGACCGACGTCGCATAGAGATGCGAGCCGCACTCGCCGCAGAAACCTTGAGCGCGCTTGGCGCCGCTGGACCCGGTCTTGACGTAGACCTTCGGTGTGCCCTTGGTGATCCGATAATCCTCTTCGGGCGCCCGAACCGAGACGCGAAAGGCCGTACCGGTCAGCTGTTGGCAATCGGTACAATGGCAGATCGAGGTCTTCTCCGGGTCGACCTCCGCCTCATAGGTGATGGCACCACAATGACATCCGCCGTCAATTTTCATCGCCATTCCTCCAACATCGATCAGGTGATCTTAGCGGCGCGGGAACGCGAGGCAACGGCGCGGCGCTGGTCCAGAGCCAAGGCATGATCAGGAAGCGAGGATTTTCGGATCATGGCCAAACTCTATCCGGACGCGGATTCGATCAGCTTGTGCCGCGTTTCCCAGGTGCCTGACGTCTGCGGCTTGACGAACAGCCTCGTGATTTCGGGCATCTCCTTCCTCAGCCGTGCCTCGAGACGCTCGATACAAGCCTCGATCTCAGGCGCCGACAGATGGTCCTCGAATTCGATGCTCAGGGCGGCAACGATCTCTTCCGGTCCCATATGCACCGTCAGCACACCGTTCGCCCGCTGCACCGCCGGATCCTGCTGGACGATCGCCAGCACCTTCCTCTGCACCTCGGGTGAGGCCGGCTCGCCGATGAGCAGGCCCTTGCTTTCACGCGCCAGAAAGATTGCCGTCGCGCCAAGGATGAGCGCGATGCCGATCGAGGCAGCGCCGTCGAGTTCGGGCATCTCGAAAATCTCCGCCGCCAGGATGCCGGCAAAGGCGACGGTCAGGCCGAGCAGGGCCGCACTGTCTTCGAACAGCACCGTATAGACGCTTGGGTCCTTGCTCGATTGCACGGCCTGCAGCCAGCCTTGCTTGCCCTTCTGCTTGCGGAATACCCTCAGTGCCACCAGCCAGGAGCTGCCTTCGAACAGGAAGGACAGGCCGAGAACGATGTAGTTCACCTTGACGTTGGCGACCGGCTCCGGCGCCATGATGTGGACGATGCCCTCGTAGAACGACACGCCGGCGCCCAGCGCGAAGACCAGAAGGGCGACGATGAAGCTCCAGAAATAGAGTTCACGGCCGTGGCCGAGCGGATGCGTACTGTCTGCCGGACGCGCGGCGCGGTGCATGCCGTAAAGCAGCAGGCCGCCATTGCCGGTATCGACCAGCGAGTGCACGCCTTCCGACAGCATGGCCGAACTGCCGGTGAAAAAGGCGGCGGCGAACTTGGTCAGCGCTATGGCGAGATTGCCGGCGAGCGCCGCATAGATGACCGTTCTGGAGCCGCCATGGCCTGCCATGCAGGTTTATCCTCTTTGAGGTACGATACAGCGGCTCCGCCGCGGAGCTGCACAGCCATCACAACGCGCCAATCGTCGGGTCGTTCAACGTCTTCGAAACCTGCTGGCAACAACGCCAGCTATTCCTGGATTTCGTCGGTCCATACCTTGAAGCCAGCGAGTGTACCTGGTCCGAAAATATGGGTCAGCGGCACGTCCGCCGCGTCACGGCCCGAGGCGATCAGGATGCGGCCGATGCGTGGCGCGTTGTTGCGCGGATCGAAAGCGTGCCAGCGGCCGCCGAGGTAAACCTCCATCCAGGCACAGAAATCCATGCTCGCCCAGGGCTTCGGCATGCCGATGTCGCTGATGTAGCCGGTGCAATAGCGCGTCGGGATATTGAGTGCCCGGCAGAATGTGACGGCGAGATGCGCGAAATCGCGGCACACGCCACTCCGTTCGCGCCAGGCTTCCGCGGCGGTGCGCGTCACCCGTGCGTTGCCGTAATCGAAGACGATGTGGTTGTGGACGAAATCGCACACCGCCTGCACGCGCGGGATGCCGGCCGGCGTATGGCCGAACAGCCGCCATGCCTCGCTTGCCAGGAGGTCACTCTCGCAAAACCGGCTGGGCAGCAGGAACAGCAGCGTTTCCGCCGGCAGGTCGCGAACCTCGTGCTGCCACGCCATCAGTTCGCCCATCTCGAATGTGCCGGGGTCGCGGATCACCGCATCCGTGCCGAAAGTGAAACGCCCGGGTGGGGCGACGAATCGGTTGCACCAGTTTCCGAAACTGTCGCGATAACTTTCAATCGGCACCGGCGGGTTGGAGGTCAGGAAATCCGGGCGCTCGAGATCGGAGGCGCGGGAATAGTGGACATTGAGCATCGCGATGAGCGGCGTCTCCTGCGGAAAATCGAAGCTCATCTCGCAGCCGATGTGGATCCGCATTGTCGTCCTGACCGGCCTGCCTGACGATCACCCGGCGGTGCACGGGTCGATGCTGCAGTGCGAAGACAACCATGGCATGGACCGCCGGGGTTTACGAGCAAATTAGAAACCGGTTGAAAGCGGCCTGCCAGCGTTGGCAGCACGCACTACCCTCTTGCAGTCTGGCGTTTGTCTTGTTTCACTCCGTTTCCCGCAACAGGAGGAACGAATCATGGCCAAAGGTGCGATGAAGGCAGGCAAGGAAGCCCGCAAACCAAAGAAAGACGCCAAGAAGCCTGTAGCCGCTCCGACCCTCAAGGCAGCACCGGTCAAGGCGATGAGGCTCAAGGAAAAGTAAGTCTCGGCAACCGGCAGGGCGGGATTTCACCGGCGGCATTCGACACTGCCGCCGGCATGTGTTGATCGGGCGTTCGGACAGCCCTGCATCGACGGCGCGGGGACGACCTCGCACTTTCCGAAAATTCGGTCGGGACGACCCGCCATTGCCGCTGAGCATTCGAGGCCAGAAAGCCTGGATGTTCCGATGGAGCGTTGCGATGTCCTGGACTTTTCTGTTTTTCGCCGGCCTGTTCGAAATCGGCTGGGCGATCGGTCTCAAATACACCGACGGGTTCACCAGGCTTGTCCCGACCCTGCTCACGGTCGCGTCGATGATCGTCAGCCTCACCTTGCTCGGCCTCGCGCTGAAGGCGCTGCCTGTCGGCACCGCCTATGCGGTGTGGACCGGTATCGGCACCGTCGGCACGGCGCTGCTCGGCATCTGGCTGCTGGGCGAGCCCGTCACGGCCATCAGGCTCGGCTGCATCGCGTTAATCGTCTGCGGTATCGTGGGGCTGAAATTCGCGGCTTGAACGGCCTTGTCCGCCGGCCGACGATATCGGCCGAGCCGACATGGACAAATGCGAAAAGGGCCGCGCCTTGGCGCGTCCCTCATTCATCATCCGTCGAGGTCGAGTGCGCTCTTAGCGACCCGTAAAGCCGGGAGGTGTCCTGCCGGTGCGCTGCTTGCGTGCCGCATAGCGCGCGTCGCGCTTTGCCTTTCGCTCGGCTTCATCGGCAAGCAAACGAGCAATACGCTCGTTCTCTTCAGCTTCCCGAAGCTTGGCTTCCGCTTGCGCTGCCTCTTCGGCGGCAATGCGCGCCGCTTCGGCTGCTGCCTCACGCTCGGCCTTCTCGATCGCTTCGCGCGCCAGCTTTTCCTGCTTCAGCCTGGCCTTCTCGGCCTCGCGGATCTCGCGAGCCGCAAGGATCGCCTTGCGTTCGGCCTGTCGTGCCAGCACTGCGGGATCGTCTGCTGCCGGCTTTGACTTGAAGCGCTCCAGAAGCGCCTTCTTTGCCTCGGTCGCGGCATTGCGCCGCTCGAAAATGTCTTTTTCCCTGTAGATAGCCAAGTCCACTTCCTTGAAGTCTATTCGCGACGCTTACATACGCGCGAAAACCGGGAGTTCAAGCGCCAAAACGGCATGCCAGCCATGAAATTCCGGGATGTTGCACCGGGGAGACGCATTTCCCGCCGAAATCGACATGCACTGTTCACCAGCCACCCTCTGGCGGTGTGGCGGGCGCGTCGCTACGTGTAGAGCATGATGTCGAAAAGTGCGAAGCGGTTTTCGGACGACATCATGCTCTATCTCTTTCTGATTTAGAGTCGGATTCAGATTTCAGGTCGATTGACCTGAAATCATCCGACTCTAGCGCGACAATCAACACACTGGGATGACATCCAAATGGAACTCGGCCTCTACACTTTTGCCGATGTGAGCCCCGTGCCGGGTCCCGGCGCCATCGGCCCGCACGAGCGGCTGCGCAACCTGATCGAGGAGATCGAACTGGCCGACCAGGTCGGCCTCGATGTCTTTGGCCTCGGCGAACACCATCGGCCCGACTATGCCGCTTCGGCGCCGGTCGTGGCTTTGGCCTCGGCTGCGGAGCGTTCGAAGCGCATCAAGCTGACCAGTGCGGTCACCGTGCTGTCCTCCGACGATCCGGTGCGCGTTTTTCAGCAATTCGCTACACTCGACCTCCTGTCGGGCGGCCGCGCCGAGATCATGGCCGGGCGCGGATCGTTCATCGAATCCTTTCCGCTGTTCGGCTACAACCTCGAAGACTATGACGAGCTGTTCGCCGAAAAGCTCGACTTGCTGCTTGCCATCCGCGATCAGGTGAAGGTTACCTGGTCAGGCAATCTGCGCGCGTCGATCAACGATCGCGGCGTCTATCCCAGGCCGTTCCAGGAGAGGCTGCCGGTCTGGATCGCCATTGGTGGAACGCCGCAATCGGCCGCCCGCGCCGGCGCGCTCGGCCTGCCGCTGGCGCTTGCCATCATCGGCGGCGAACCGGCGCGCTTCGCGCCGCTGTTCGACCTCTACCGTGAGGCAGCCAAGCGCGCCGGCAGCGATCCGGCAGGGTTGGCCACCAGCATCAACGTGCATGGCTTCATCGCCGAGACGACCGAGCAGGCGGCGGACGATTTCTATGGCCCGCAGGCCGAGGTGATGAACCGCATCGGCCGAGAGCGCGGCTGGGGCCCAACATCGCGCGCGCATTTCGACCAGTCGCGCGGTCCCAATGGCGCCCTGTTCGTCGGCAATCCGGAACAGGTTGCGGAAAAGATCGTTGCCCAGCACAGGATTTTCGGCAACGACCGCTTCCTGCTGCAAATGGCGATCGGCATCATGCCGCACGCCAAGATCATGAAGGCGATCGAGCTTTACGGCACCAAGGTGGCGCCGATCGTGCGCAAGGAAACGGCGAAACCCGCGCCGGCCATGGCGGCGCCTGTTGCGTGAACCAGAAGCAATTCCAGCCGCTCCCGTACTAGGCCCGCCACGTGCCCGGACACGGTATGTAATATGGGATACTCCTAGGCGAGCCACCGGCTGCGCAGTTGGCGGCAGCACCCCTCAACTGCGGCCCGCGCCGTCAGTGCCGGCTAACGGAACCTTGAAGCCGCGCCGGCGTTTTTCGTCAGCGGATCGCATCAGTTGCCGCCGAGGGGATCACGATGAAAGCCGAACCTGCCGCTTTGGGCGCAGGCGCAGCCGAAGCTGAAGAGACGCGTGTGGCGGCGCGCGCCGATACGCGCCTGATGCGCTCGCTGCTCATCGGCATCTTCCTGTTCATGACCGTCTATGCGCTCTATTTCGCGCGCGCCTTCTTCATGCCGGTCATCCTGGCCTTCCTGCTGACGCTGACGCTGACGCCGATCGTGCGGCTGCTGCGCAAGCGCGGCATTCCCGAAGTGGTTTCGGCGACGCTTCTGGTGCTTGTGTCCGTCTTCATCTTCGCGAGCGCCGGCTATGTGCTCAGCGGCCCCGTCATCGATCTCATCAACAACACGTCGTCCATCGGCCAGCAACTGACCGAGCGATTGGCGCAGTTGCGACGGCCGGTCGAGAGGATCATGGAGATTGCGCACCAGATCGAAGGGCTGACCGAGACCTCGCAGGAGCCGGGTGTGCAAAAAGTCGCGGTAGCGCAGTCAGGCTTCCTCTCGGCGGCGGCGAGCAACATCCTGTCGGCCGGAACAAGCCTGACCATCATCTTCGTGTTGTCGCTGTTCCTGCTCGCCTCGGGCACGATGTTCTACGAAAAGATCATCCAGTCCTTCGCCAGCCTCACCGAAAAGAAGCGGGCGCTGCGCATCGTCTACGACGTCGAGCGGGAAATCTCGCACTATCTGCTCACCGTCACCATCATCAACACCGGCCTCGGCACGGTCATCGGCCTCGGCCTGTGGGCGCTTGGCATGCCCAATCCGCTGGTCTGGGGCGCGGCGGCCGCTCTGCTCAATTTCCTGCCCTATGTCGGAGCCATGATCACGTTTGTCCTTGTCACGGTCATCGCACTGATCAGCTTCGACACGATCGCCTACGCGTTGTTGGCGCCTGCCTTCCTGGTGTTGTGTGACATCATCGAAGGCCAGTTCGTGACGCCCATGGTGGTCGGGCGGCGGCTTGAGATCAACGCCGTGGCGATCTTCATCGCCATCGCATTCTGGTCATGGCTGTGGGGCTTCGTCGGCGCGCTGATGGCGGTGCCGCTGCTGGTCGTCGTCAAGGTGTTCTGCGACCATTTCGAGAGCCTTAGCCATGTCGGCAATTTTCTCGCCGCGCAACATACAGCGGTCATGGAGGAGGAAGCCGACGAGCAGGACGGCACGGCCGCCGCATAAACGGCGCACGGTTTGCGGCTGCGGGATCGAATGCCTATATCCGCCCCATCAGCGCCCGGTGCCCTTCCCGATGAACGACGCTCCCTTCGACCTCGACGCCTATTTCGCCCGGATCGGCCATGCCGGTTCCAGGGATGCTTCGCTCGACACGCTGAAGACGCTTCATTTCCTGCATCCGCAGGCGATCCCTTTCGAGAACATGGATCCGTTTCTGGGGCACCCGGTCCGATTGGACGCCGCATCGCTACAGGACAAGATCGTCCTTGACGGGCGTGGCGGCTATTGCTTCGAGCACAATCTCATTTTCATGCATGCGCTGAAGGCGCTTGGCTTCGAGGTCGGCGGCCTCGCCGCGCGTGTGCTCTGGGGTCAGAGCGAGGACGCGATCACGGCGCGCAGCCACATGCTTTTGCGCGTCGAGTTCGACGGCCGGACCTATATAGCCGATGTCGGCTTCGGTGGCCTGACCCTGACGGCCCCGCTGCTGCTCGAGCCGGACCTCGAACAGACGACCCCGCACGAAACGTTCCGCATCATCGAAACCGGCGACCACTTCCGCCTGCAGGCCGCTGTCGGCGGCGACTGGCGCTCGCTGTATCGCTTCGACCTGCAGCCGCAATATGAGGTCGACTATTCCGTCGTCAACTATTTCCTGTCGACCAACCCGGCATCGCATTTCCTGACCTCGGTTTTGGCGGCGCGCGCCGCGCCGGACCGGCGCTACGCCTTGCGAGGCAATCGCCTGTCGATCCACCACATCGATGGCCGAACCGAGCAGAAGCAGATCACCACCGCCGCCGAACTCGCGGACACGCTGGAAGGCCTGCTCGGCATCACCATTCCCGACCGCACGGCCTTCGAGGCCCGGGTGCGCGAGAAGAAGATCGTGGAGACCAGTATATGACCGACCTTTCCGTTCTCGACCTGTCGCCGATCGTCGTAGGCAGCGATGCCTCGCAATCGCTCGCCAATTCGCTCGACCTCGCGCGCCACGCCGAGCGGCTCGGCTACAAGCGCTACTGGCTGGCCGAGCACCACAACATGCCAGGCATCGCCAGTGCGGCAACGGCTGTCGTCATCGCCCATGTCGCCGGCGGCACCAAGACCATTCGTGTCGGCGCCGGCGGTATCATGCTGCCCAACCATGCGCCGCTGGTGATCGCCGAGCAGTTCGGCACGCTGGCCGCCTTGTTTCCCGGCCGTGTCGACCTGGGGCTAGGCCGCGCGCCCGGCACCGACATGAACACGGCGCGTGCATTGCGCCGCAATCTCGAGGCCGGCGTCGACAATTTCCCGCAGGATGTCGTCGAGCTGATGGGCTATTTCCTGCCCGCCGAGGAAGGCCAGCGCCTGCGCGCCGTGCCCGGCGAAGGCCAGACGGTGCCGATCTGGATTCTCGGGTCGAGCCTCTACGGCGCGCAACTCGCCGCCATGCTCGGCCTGCCCTACGCCTTCGCCTCGCATTTCGCGCCGGCGGAGCTCGATCACGCGCTGGACATCTACCGCTCGCGCTTCCAGCCGTCGGAGCAACTAGACAAGCCGCATGTCATGCTCGGCCTCAACGTCTTCGCGGCACCCACCGACGCCGAGGCGCGGCTGCTGTTCACCTCGCTGCAGCAGGCCTTCGTCAATCTTCGCACCGGCAGGCCCGGAAGATTGCCGCCGCCGGTCGAGAATTATGACCGGGATCTCGACGCGATGGCCAAGACCATGCTCGGCCAGGCGCTGTCATGCGCCGTCGTCGGCTCGCCGGAAACGGTCCGGCAAGGCATCGATGCGTTCGTGCGCCGCACCGGCGCCGACGAGCTGATGGTCACCGCGCAGATCTTCGATCACGCCGCCCGCGTGCGCTCCTTCGAGATTTTGGCCGAGGCCCACAAATCGCTTTCGCAAGCCGCCTGAATTGCTTTTGCCGGTAGCGATGCTCTGCTAAGTGCGGGTCATCCTCAGGCAGGAGCGCGCTTTTCCGTGACACATGACCTCGACGCACGCATGCACTTCGCGATTGATCTGGCGCGGCGCGCCGGCGAACTCGGCCTGCAATATTTCCGGGATCTCGACAGCCTGACCATCGAGAGCAAGGGTCATCAGGACCTGGTCTCGCAAGCCGACCGCGAAGTCGAACTGTTCATCCGCGCGGCGATCGCCGCCGACTATCCGCAGGACGGCATCATCGGCGAGGAGCATGCCTCGGTCGCCGGCTCGACCGGCCATGTCTGGGTGATCGACCCCATCGACGGCACCGCCAATTTCGTGCGCGGCATTCCGGCCTGGTGCGTGGTCATCGCTTGCGCAAGGGATGGAGAGACGATCGTCGGCGTCATTCACGAGCCGTCGACCGGTGAGACCTTCCACGGAAGGCTGGGCGGCGGCGCCTTCGTCAACGGCCGGCCAATCAGGACGAGCGCGGCGACCAGCCTGGAAGAGGGCTCGGTGGGCACAGGCTTCTCGAACCGGGCCGAGGCCGAAAACATCGCCGTGCTGATCAAGAAGATCCTGGCCGAGGGCGGCGTCTTCTTCCGAAACGCCTCCGGCGCGCTGATGCTCGCCTATGTCGCCTCGGGCCGACTGCTCGGCTATGTGGAAGAACACATGAACGCCTGGGACTGCGTGGCCGGCATGCTGCTGATCGAGGAAGCCGGCGGCACGATCCTGAAGGCGAATCCGAAGACGGTGTTGCAGAGCGGGACACAGGTCATCACAGGCGGCAAGGGTGTGTTTTCGAAGCTGCAAGAGCTGTGTTCTGCTGTCTTCACGCCCTGATCAGGCTCTAAATCTCAGGAAGCATGAGGTCGTCCGAAAACAGCGCCACACTTTTCGGCATCATGCTTTAGGCACTCACGCTCTGCACCACCGCGCCCAGCGGCCGACATGAATTGCGGATCATCAATCGACCCTTGAGAAGCTCGCCGGAGCAATTCCGGGAAAAGTGCGTAACGGGGTTTTCCGTCGGAATTGCGAGAACAGGAAAGAGGGGCATCGCATGGCGCTGCCCCTCGTCTGCCGCAGGCGGGCTTTTCGCCTACAGGATTTTCGCCAGGAAACTCTTGGTGCGGTTCCTCTGCGGATCCGAGAAGAGCGCCTTGGGCGCTCCCTCTTCCACGATCAGTCCGTCATCCATGAAAATCACCCTGTGCCCGACCTCGCGGGCAAAGCCCATCTCGTGGGTGACGACCATCATCGTCATGCCTTCGATCGCGAGCGTCTTCATGACCTGGAGCACCTCACCCACCATTTCAGGGTCGAGCGCCGAGGTCGGCTCGTCGAAAAGCATGACATTCGGTCCCATGGCCAGCGAGCGGGCGATCGCCACCCGTTGCTGCTGGCCGCCGGAAAGCTCGTCCGGATAGCTCGCTTCCTTCCCCACGAGGCCGACCTTGGCCAGCAACTCGCGCGCGACCCGGTTGGCTTCGGCCGACGCGATCTTCTTGACCTTGCGCGGGCCGATCGTGACGTTCTCCAGAATGGTCAGGTGCCTGAAGAGATTGAACTGCTGGAACACCATGCCGACATGCTGGCGCAGCAGGTGAATGTTCGTCTTCGGATCGGTCAGCGTCATGCCGGCGATTTCAATCTCGCCGCTGGTTGCGGTCTCCAAGCCGTTCAGGCAGCGCAGAAACGTGCTTTTGCCGCTGCCCGAAGGGCCGATAACGACGACCACCTCTTTTTCCGCCACATGCGTGCTTATCCCCTTCAGGATCTCATTGTGGCCGAAGGACTTGTGAAGGTCTTTAACGTTTATCAACTTGAAGCCTCCTCTCCAGGTAAGACGAGAACTTCGACAAAGAGAAGATGAGGACGAAGTACAGGGCCGCGATGAGACCCCAGATGGCGAAGGATGCGAACGTCTCGGCAATCACGATCTCACCCTTGTAGACCAGCTCGGCGATGCCGACCGGAGCCAGCAGCGAGGTATCCTTGATCGTCTGGGCCGCCTGATTGACCAGCGGCGGTATCATGCGCTTGAACGCCTGGGGCAGAACGATGTAGCGCATCGTCTGAAAGCCGTTCATCGCGATGCTTTGGGCGGCTTCCTTTTGGCCCCGGTCGACGCCGAGAATACCCGCGCGGATGATTTCGGTGACGTAGGCACCTTCGTTCAGGCTGAGCGTGAACGCGGCCGCGAGGATGGGATAAGTCAATTGCCCGAACCAGTGGTTGACGGGCAGGATCGCAGGCAATCCAAGCACGATGAAGAAGAGTTGCACCAACAGCGGCGTGGATCGGAAAATTTCGACATAGGCGGTGGCGATCCACCGCAGCGGCGCGACCGCCGACAGGCGCATGAGTGCCGCGACCAGGCCGATGACCACCATCAGGATGATGGCGACAATCGAATACTGGATCGTCAGCCGCAAACCGTCGAGTAGAACGGGTAGGTTTTGCCGGATGGGATCCATGAACCGTGCCTTGGATATCCCCGACCGTCCCGGCGAGAAGAACGCATCGCAGTGGTCTCGCCACTTGCTTTGCGGTCACCTGCTGGACGGCCGGGAGGCTGAGCTATCTGCCGTTCAGACGATCAGAACGAGACTCAGCCCGAAATCGCAACGCTCGCCGGCTTTTGCACTTCCTTGACCATGCCGCTGGTATCGCCGCCGAAATATTTCTCGAACAGCTTCTGATATTCGCCGTTCTGCTTGATCTTGGAGAGGCCGTCATTGATCTTCCCGGCCAGCTCGGGCTTTTGTTTGCTGATTGCGATGCCGTAATATTCGCCGGTCAGCAGCGGGCCGACGATCTTGACGTCGTCATGGGCGGTTTTGAAATTGACGTTGACCGGATTGTCGAAGATGACGGCGTCGGCCCCACCAGTCTCAAGCGCCTGATAGGCGGCATCGATGTTCTGGAATTGCTTGATGTAGTCGGACTGGAAGCCCTTGCCCGTCATATAGTCCACCGACGAGGTGGCTTTCTTGGTGGCAACCACGTGGCCCTTGAGGTCGTCGAAACCCTTGATGTCGGAGTCTTTCTTGACCAGCACCGAAAGGCCGGACTTGTAATAGGCGTCGCTGAAATCGACGTTCTGCATCCGGCTGGTCTTGATCGTGATCCCTGCGACCGCCGCGTCGATCGATCCCGCCTGCAGGCTCGGGATAATTCCGTTGAACGGCAGTGTCTTCAGGCTGACCGTCATACCTTCCGCCTTGGCGATTGCCTTGATCATGTCGATGTCGAAGCCGGTAACCTCGCCGTTCGTCTCCGTCTCGAACGGCGGGAAGGTGGTATCCGCGCCGACGACGATGTTGGTCCCGCTTTGCGCGAGCGCCACCGACGTCGCGCCGTATGCAAGCATGAGGCCGGAAGCCAGTGATGTGACCAGCACGATGAGCGACTTGTTTTTCACAGATGTCTCCTTTCGGCGGGCATTCGTCAGCTTCGAGCAAATCAACGATGAGGAGCGGTGCGTGAATGCATGAACTCTGGGCCCGTCCAGAGCCATCTGGATCGGCAGGGACCCAAGTCAAGGCTTGGAGATGCTTCACATTTGCGTTTTGGATTGGGCCACGATTGCCGCTCTTTTCAGGGGGCGGCGACCCAGTTGGCGGGGCGGCGCCTATGCCAGCTTGGCCAGCAGCTTCATGAAAGTGGCGGCCTCCTTGGCCGTGAGCGGCGCCAGCGTTTCCTGCGTGATCTCCCTTGCGAGCGGGATCAGGCGCTCGATCGCTTCGCGGCCCTCGGCCGTCAAATTGACCAGCAGCCGCCTTTTGTCGACCTCATGCCTGGAAAGCTTGACCAGACCGCGCGCCTTCAGCCGGTCGATCACGCCCTTTACCGTTGCGGCATCCATGGCGATCAACGTGCCGAGCTGGTTCTGCGAAGTCTCGCCGACATCATGCAGCTTGGCCAGTGCTGCGAATTGCGGCGGCGTCAGGTCGGCGATACGGGCGGCGAAGATCGAGACATGGCGCTGGTGCGCCTTGCGCAGGATGAAGCCTACCTGTTCCTGGAGGAGGTAGTCATGGCCGTCTTCGGCTTCTTCGGCCTCGACGAGCTCGAGCAGATTGTCCTCGCCGCTCACCGCAGCCCGTCCCAGGCTTTTATGTCGTCCGCCGCGAGGCCACCCATGCGGTTATGGACGCGCGGGCCGCAGGTCATGGCCAGGCAGAACAGAATCTCGTCGGGGCGCGGGCCGTCGCTGATGCCGACTTCCATGGCGTCGAAATGGCTGCGCACATAGGCGGCGTTGATATGGCCGAGCGGTACGTCGACCTTCGAGCCGAAGGCGCCGACCTTCTTGGCCGAGGGCACGATCGCCTTGGCATCGCCGAGCCGCTCCCGCATCGCGTAGCCGCCCGGCACATGCCAGAGCGCGCCGTGTTCCAGTTCGCCCGCGGTGCCGACGATGGCGCCCTTGCCGTAGCCGTCGATCTGTCTGACGTCGCCGC
This sequence comes from Mesorhizobium sp. ESP7-2, assembly GCF_020164715.1. Taxonomy (NCBI): domain Bacteria; kingdom Pseudomonadati; phylum Pseudomonadota; class Alphaproteobacteria; order Hyphomicrobiales; family Phyllobacteriaceae; genus Mesorhizobium; species Mesorhizobium sp. ESP7-2. The sequence continues at coordinate 15,398 of NZ_JAIUGQ010000007.1, read as the reverse complement.
CGAGTGCGGCGATCAGCCGGTCGGCGAGCAGCAGGCCGAGCGGCTTCAGATCGTCCATGGCGCTCTGCAGCTCCTCGACATAGCGTCCGGCGAACGGGTTGCTGACCACGGCCATGGCGGCAGCACGCCGGCGCGGCACCGCGGCGACAGGCCCGCCTTCGTGAAAGATCTCTTCGCTCAGCACCGCGATCTTGCGGATCGGAAACTCAGGCATGGGCAACTTCCTCCGGTTCATGCTTGTTGGGCGGGCCGAGTGCAACGGAGCCACTGATACGGGCCTCCCCGCCAAGAAACAGCGCCGATGCGGCAACCAGGCCGCGCCGGCGAAAATCTTCGGCGACGGCAAGGCCATTGTCCAGCGCCCGCGCCACCTCGTCAGGTACAAGCGTGCCGACGCCTTGTGTCACCAGCCGCGCGCCAAGATCGCTGTCGGGCGACAGGTCGCGTGCGGGAATGCGCCTGATGGCGGGATTGCCGGGCAGGTCCACCGCGTTGGCGATGAGTGTCGCCGCCGCATCGGCCTCGGCGCCGGTCCGCGCGAGCACGGTGACGGCATCGGCAATGCCAAGCGAGAAGGAGCGGCCACGCCAGCCGCTGGTTGCAACACCCCGTACGCCATCCTCGGCGCGGATCGTGATCCGGTCGGCCAGACCGTTGCCGGTGCCGGCGACCGCCAATCCGATGGATCGGCCCGCGCCGATGTGGAGGGCACTGTCGCCGCCATTGTTGACATAGGCGCGATCGAGCTTGCGACCCGCAAGCAGCGCGGCAAGCATTTCGTCGGCTACCGATCCAGCAACGGCGGCCATCGGCGTGATAAAGCATTCCGCCAACGGCATGACGGCTGCTTCCATGCGGCGCGCCGTCGGGCCGGCGAAGGCGCGCGGCGCCAGGAAAAATGCCTGAAGGCGCAGTTCGGGAAGCTCCTCGACCAACTCGATCAGGATCGTCTGGAAGCGCGCGACGGCCTGGGCGTAGGCGGCGCGACACTCATCGGCCTCGCCAAAGGCCTCGACGATCAGGTCGATCGGCCCGTGGTTGAGATGCAGCCGCTTGCCGTCCTGAAGCCAATGCGCTTGCGGGCCTTCCATCAGCCAGCCCCGTTGGAGCCCGCGCGGCGCAACTGCGCCAGCGGCGGCCATGGATTGCTGGACGGGGCACCCGTGCCGCGCCGGGGGTTGAGATACTCGCCGCCCTTGGCGACGATGTCCGCAACGCTGCGAATTTCGGCCTCGTAGCCACCGAGCCTGATGTAATCGTCGCGGCGCAAGGTGAATTCGATCGGCGCCACCAGCGCCGGCGTCGGCACGTAGCCGAAGGCGCCTTCCGGAACCCTGCTGACATCGACCATCAGCGTGATGCCGCCGCCCGGCCAGACATAGACCGGCGCGCCGCCCACGGTGACGTAGGTTCTCAGGCCCTGCACCGAACGGGTGAGATTGACCGGGTTTTCGGTGACGCCGGCACGCAGCGACCCGCCGGCGCCGCCGATGAACAGCACGGTGCACAAAGCCGGCTCGCAATTGTCCTCGATCAGGTTGACGGATTTCTGCAGCCGGTCCGGAAACGGCTTTTCGACCGGCTTCAGCTCGTCGTCGAGTTCGTAGTAGGCGAATTGCTCGCCGGTGGTCGAAACCATCAGCAGCGACAGGCCCGGCCGCGCGCCCTTCTTGGCATTCCACTCGCCGAGGATCGACAGCGGATCGGAAATGCTGGTGCCACCCCAGCCGAGGCCGGGCTCGGAGACCTTGAAATAGCGGCCCGGTGTGGAGCGGCGGCCGATGATCTTGATGCCGGTATCCTGCCAGCCCAGCACCTTGCCGGCTTGATGCTCGGAGACGACGCCGGTGATGTGGTCGTCGACCACCACGACCTCGTCGACCAGGCCGCGCCATTGCGTGGCGAACATGCCGATGGTGGCCGAGCCGCAGCCGACGCGCATGCGGTGTTCCTGCTTGCCGTCGATGACTGGCGGTTTGCCGGCTTCGACAATGACGGTGGCGCCGCCGTCTATGCTGAGTTCCACTGGTTTGCGGTTGCACAAGTTGAGCAGCGCGTCGCAAGTGGTGCGGCCCTCCGCCTTGGACCCGCCGGTCAGATGATGCACGCCGCCCAGCGACAGCATCTGCGAGCCGTATTCGCCCGTCGTGACGTGGCCGACGGCCTCGCCCTCTGCCCGCACAACAGCCGTTTCGGGTCCGATATGACGGTCGGTGTCGATCTTCACCTTGACGCCGCAATAGGAGAAGATGCCTTCGGTCACCACGGTGACGAGATCGACGCCGTCGACTTCCTGACTGACGATAAAGGGAGCGGGCTTGTAGTCGGGATAGGTGGTGCCGGCGCCGATTGCCGTGACGAAGCGGCGGCCGGTGTTGACCAGTTCGCCGTCCCACTGTTCGCCCTCGGCGACAAAGGGCACCATGGCAGCGCCGGTTTCGGCTGCGTGGTCGAGGATGGTCAGCGGGTCCATGCGCACGATCCGGCCCGCGACATTGCCATAGCGGTCGCAGGCGCCGGTGCGCCCGTCTGCGATGTAGCACATGACGGGACAGGCGTCGCAGCGGATCTTTTCCGCCACCAGCTTCTCACCGGGTTCATGGGTTTCGAAGCGTTCGGCAAGCTCGCTCATGCACGTGCCTCCTTCTCGCGGATGGCCGCCAGGATGCGGCTTGGCGTTGCCGGCACCTTTGTGACCAGCACGCCGGTGGCGTGACGGATGGCATTGAGGATCGCCGGCGCCGTCGGGATCAGCACGTGCTCGCCAAGGCCCTTGGCGCCGAACGGTCCTTCCGGATCGGGCACCTCGATGAGGATGGTCTCGATCGGCGGCACGTCACCAATGGTCGGGATGAGATAATCGTGCAGGTTCTCGGTGCGGCCGGGAATGTATTCTTCCATCAACGCCATGCCGATGCCTTGCGCGATGCCGCCTTCGATCTGGCCCTCGACCAGCAGCGGATTGATCGCCTTGCCGACGTCATGCGCCGCGATGATCCTGATCAGCTTGACCGTGCCGAGCCTGAGATCGACCTCGAGCTCGGCGATCTGCGCGCCATAGCCATAGACCGCATAGGGCTTGCCCTGGCCCTTGGCATCGAGCGGCAGGGTTGGCGGGTCATAGGTCTCCTCGGCGCGGAAGACGAAGCCCTCGGCATCCGCATCGAGCGAGGCAAGATCGATACGGCGCGTCGCCTCGCCTTCGCGGATGACAATCGCCGAGCCATCCAGTTGAAGGGAAGCCTTGTCCGAGACATTGGCAAAGCGCAGGATCTTTTCGCGCAGGGCCCGCCCCGCCCTCTCGGCCGCCTTGCCGCTCACGAAAGTCTGTCGCGAGGCCGAAGTCTTGCCGGCGTCGGGGCTGATCGCCGTATCGGCGCTCTTGAGCCTGAATTTTTCCAGCGGCAGGCCGAGCGCGTCGGCGCAGATCTGCGTGATGACGGTGTTGGACCCCTGGCCGATATCGACGGCGCCCTGGTGCAGGATGACCGCGCCGTCAGCCGCGATGCCGACCCTGATGGTCGACGGATTGGGCAGGGATGTGTTGCCGCAGCCATACCAGCACGAAGCAACGCCGACGCCGCGCTTTCGATCGATACTGGCGCTGTTGAAAGCATCCGCATCGACCGTCGCCCGCGCCCAATGCGGCCGCAGGGCTTCGAGGCATTCGGCGATGCCGACGCCAGACTCCAGAAGCTGCCCAGTAACCGTTTCGGAGCCGTTCCGAAGGCAGTTCTTCAGGCGGAAGTCGAGTCGATCCATGCCGAGCTTTCCGGCGAGTTCGTCATAGAGCGTCTCTTGCATGATCGTCGCCTGCGGCACGCCGAAACCACGGAAGGCACCTGCAATCGGCCCATGGGTGTGGATGGCGCGGCCCTCTGCACGATAGTTGGGCGTCGCATAGGGGCCGGAGGCGTGCACCGGCACGCGGTTGGCGACCGTCGGGCCCCAGCTCGCATAAGCGCCGGTGTTGAAATCGCCCTCGAAGACCATGCCGGTGACGTAGCCGTCGGCATCGGCGCCGATGGTGGCCTTCATCCGGGCCGGATGACGCTTGGTGGTCGAAATCATGGATTCGTTGCGGGTGTAGGCGAGCGCCGCCGCCCGCCCGGTCTTCAGCGCCACGAGGCCGATGAGAGGCTGCAGGGAAACGTCGAGCTTGGAGCCAAAGCCGCCTCCGGTCGCGGTCGGCACGATGCGCACCTTGTCGACGGCGAGGCCGAGCACTTTCGCCGTATCGTCACGGTCCATGTAGGGCGCCTGGGTGCAGGCGACGACGACAAGCGTATCGCCGTCGAGATATGCATAGCCGGCTTCCGGCTCGATATAGGCGTGCTCGACATAGGAGGTGTCGATCGCGCCGCTGGCGGTGACGGCCGCACCGGCAAGTGCCGACTCGGGATCACCGCGCTCGACAAAGCCCTTGGTCAACAAATTGGCCGGGCGGTTTTCATGGATCAGCGCCGCACCTTCGGCCTGCGCGTCGCTGGGCTGGAGCACATGCGGCAGTTCGATCCAGCGGATAGGGAAATCCGACAGATCGAGATCGAGGATCGCCTCGCGCTCACCGGCTACCAGGGCGACCGCCTCGCCGCGAAGCCGGACAAAGCCTTCGGCCAGCGCCGGCTGGTCGGCGAACGGGCCGATCACGCCGAAACAGTTTTTCCCTGGGATATCGTCGGCCGTGAAAACGCCCGCGATACCGGGATGGTTTCTCGCCCAGCCATCGATGTCGCCGAAGGCGAAGCCGGCATGATAATGCGGCGAGCGGATCACCAGCACGGCCAGCGCATCGGCCGGGAAGGAATCGCCACCGAATTTTTCATCGCCCGTTACCTTCGGCACGCCATCGAGCCTGACCGGCGAAGCCCCAACGGCATGGCCCGAGGCCGGCATCCTCCGATCGAAATCGCGATCCAGTTCATAAAGTTGGCGCTGCCCCTCACCCTTACCCTCTCCCCGCAAGGGGCGGGGAGAGGGGGGCGCCAACGCTGGAGCGCTTCCCTTCTCTCCGTCACTATACGGGGAGAAGGTGCCGGCAGGCGGATGAGGGGCAGCGCTATCCGTCGATGGCTTTATTGCAAATTGTCCGGCCTTCATCACCGCCGCGATGATCTTCCGATAGCCGGTGCAGCGGCAGAGTATCCCACCCAGTGCATCCTGCACCTCGGTCTCGGTCGGACTGGGTTTCGTGTCCAGCAGCGCGGTTGCCGCGACCAGCAGCGCCGGCGTGCAGATACCGCATTGCGCGGCGCCATGCGCCAGGAACGAGGCTTGCAGCGCCGACAGCCGGCCATTGGCGAGGCCCTCGACCGTCGTCACCGCGGTGCCGGCAGCGGAAGCCGCCGGCATCAGGCAGGCGCAGACGGGATCGCCGTCGACCAGCACCGTGCAGGCGCCGCAGTCGCCGGCGTCGCAACCGACCTTTGTGCCGGTCAGCCGCAATTCGTCACGCAGCACCGAGGACAGCCGGCGCAGCGGCGGCACGTAGATCGAGACGGCGGCGCCATTGACCGCGAAGGCGATATCGGCGCGATCCATGCTCATGCGGCCACCTTGTCGCCTTTCGGATTGCCCGCGGCCTCGAGCACCGCGCGCGCAACGATCTCGCGCACCGCTTCGAGCCTGTATTCGGCGCTGCCGCGCACATCGGCGATCGGCGACAGCTCAGCCATCTGCGCCGACCGGACCGCGGCAACAAGCCCGGCGTCCAGGGGAAGCCCGCGCAACGCCGCCTCGACACCGGCAAGCCGCCTGGCAACGGCGGAACAGGAGCCGACGGCGACGGCCGCATCCGCGACAATGCCATTCTCGACAACCAGACGCGCCGCCACCATGGCGATGGAGATGACGAGATAACGCCGGGCGCCGAGCTTGACGAAGGCCGATGTACCGGTGGGTTTCGGCACGCGGATGGCCGTCACCATCTCGCCAGGCTGCAAGGCCGTGCGGCGGTTGCCCAGGATGAACTCGGACAAGGGCAGATGGCGCGTCGCCGCCGCCGAGCGCAGCTCGACCTCGGCGTCGAGCACGAGCAGCCCCGGCACGCCGTCGGCGGCCGGCGAAGCGTTGCACAGATTGCCGGCGACCGAGGCGACGTTCTGGATCTGCGCCGAACCGACCTCGCGCGCCGCCTGTTTCAGTGCGTCAAAGGCTGGCGGCAAGGGGTGGCGGATGACATCGGTCCATGTCGTGCGCGCGCCGATGATCCAGTGGCTGCCGGTCTCGGCGATGCCGCGCAGCGCCGTCAGGCCGTTGATGTCGAGGACATTGTCGCGAAACGGCTTGCTGCCTTGTGCCGGATAGAAATCCGTGCCGCCCGCAAGAATACGCCAGGCGCCCTCGCCAAGCAGCGCGAGCGCCTCGTCGACCGTGGTGGGTTTCGCGTAACGGATCACGCTTTCCTTCCCAATAAGGTGGGCCTTCCCAACAAAATGGGCCTTCCCGGAAATCGGCCCTCCCAAGGCGCTTGCTCCCGGGGATATCTTGCCGGTTTCAATCCGGCAAATTCATTCGTATGCAAATGATATCAAGACGGCGGAAATTGTCAAAGCCAGAGTTTGCGGCGGCGCCCGTGTGGCTGGCATCGCCACGCATTAGTTATGCCGCTGGAGGTTGACGCGGCCCGCCATCTGGTCAAGTTTCTCCCTCCGGTCGCGCCAGCGGCTTTTTCTTTCGCCCGGTCCCTCGTTCGGAACCCGAGCCCTAGCCTGACAGGAAGGAAACCCCATGGCCGACGAAGCGCTCGTTGTCATCGACCTGCAGAACGATTTTTGCCCGGGCGGCGCGCTGGCCGTTGCCGGCGGCGACGAGATCGTGCCGCTGGTCAATGACATGATCCGGCGAACCGACCATGTCGTGCTGACGCAGGACTGGCACCCCGCCGGCCATTCCAGCTTTGCCTCCAGCCATCCCGGCGCGCAGCCTTTTTCGACGATCGAGATGCTCTATGGTCCGCAGACGCTGTGGCCGGATCATTGCATTCAGGGCAGTCTCGGCTCGGATTTCCATTCCGGCCTTGCCTGGACCAAGGCCGAACTCGTCATACGCAAGGGATTTCGTCCAGCCATCGACAGCTACTCCGCCTTCTTCGAGAACGATCACGCGACGCCCACCGGGCTCGCCGGCTATCTCCGTGAGCGCGGCATCGACACGCTGACCCTGGTCGGCCTGGCGACCGATTTCTGTGTCGCCTTCTCGGCGCTGGATGCGGTCAAACAGGGTTTTAGCACCACGGTCAGGCTCGATGCCTGCCGTGGCATCGATCTCAACGGATCGCTCGAGACAATGCTGGCGAAAATGCGCGATGCCGGCGTGACGCTCGAAGATCACACGTCGGGCTGACCGCACCGTGGGGGTCAGAAGGGGATCCATGCCGATGGCGATCGGGGCGGCCGGTGCGATCGTCGTCGCGATGCTGTTTCCGGTGTCGGCCTTCGCGGCCGACGAACACGGCCTGCCTGGCGCCACGATGTCGCTCTGGTGGGCGCTGCCTTTTGCCGGGCTGCTCCTGTCGATCGCGACCGGTCCGCTGCTGTTCCACCATGTCTGGGAACATCACTACGGCAAGATCGCGGCCTTGTGGGCGGCGCTGGTGATCGTGCCGCTCGCGGTTGCCTTCGGCGCGCCGGCGGCAACCGAGGCGGTGCTGCACGCGCTGCTCACCGAATACATGTCGTTCATTGTCCTGCTGTTTGCGCTCTACACGATTTCGGGCGGCATCCTGCTTGCCGGCAACATCCACGGCACACCGCTGGTCAATGCCGGACTGCTGGCGGTCGGGGCGCTGCTTGCCTCGGTGATCGGCACGACGGGCGCCTCGATGATCCTGATCCGGCCGATCCTGCGCGCCAACGACAACAGGCCTTTCAATGGCCATGTCGTCATCTTCTTCATTTTCCTGGTATCCAACATTGGCGGTTCGCTGACGCCGCTCGGCGACCCGCCGCTGTTTGTCGGCTTCCTGCGCGGCGTCGATTTCTTCTGGACGACCACCAACCTCTACCGGGAGACGCTGTTCGTCGGCGTCGTCGTGCTGGCGGTGTTCCTGGCGATCGACCTCATCCTGCACCGGCGCGAGGCCGGCGCGCCGAAGATCAAGGATCCAACACCGGATACGAAAGTGCGTCTGCGCGGCCTGGCCAACCTTCCGCTGCTGGTCGGTGTGATCGGCGCCATCCTGCTGTCGGCGGCCTGGAAGCCGGGCGTGAGCTTTTCCGTGTTCGGCGTCGGTCTCGAACTGCAGAACCTGGTACGCGACGCGGTCATTCTCGCGCTGGCCCTGCTATCGCTTCCCCTCTCCTACAAGAGCCACCGCCAAGCGAACGGTTTCAATTGGGGTCCGATCGCGGAAGTGGCCAAATTGTTCGCCGGCATCTTCATCTGCATCGTTCCGGTGGTCGCCATTTTGAGAGCCGGCCATGACGGCGCGCTGGCGCCGCTGGTCGCGCTCGTCACGTCGGCACAAGGCACGCCCAGCGACCTCGCCTATTTCTGGCTGACCGGGGCGCTGTCATCCTTCCTCGACAATGCGCCGACCTATCTGGTGTTTTTCGAGCTGGCGGGCGGCGACCCTCAACACCTGATGACGGAGTTCGCCTCGACGCTCGCCGCGATCTCGGCGGGCGCCGTGTTCATGGGCGCCAACACCTATGTCGGCAACGCACCCAACTTCATGGTCTATGCCATTGCCAGACATCGCGGCGTCAAGATGCCGGGCTTCTTCGGCTATATGCTGTGGTCCGGGCTGGTGCTGATCCCAACCTTTCTGATCGCGGGTTTTCTGTTTTTCGGTGGGTGAATTGGCGCTTTTGAATTGTACCGTTTGCGCTGCCCCTCATCCGCCTGCCGGCTCCTTCTCCCCGTATAGTGACGGGGAGAAGGAGAGGGCCGCAACGAGGACGCCCTCCGGCGACGTTGATGTTTGGCGAAACCATTGGCGAAGGCGTTCTTCTCCCCGTCACTATACGGGGAGAAGTGCCCGGCAGGGCGATGAGGGGCGGCGCTATCGTCCGCAGGGTGTTGCGGCAGTCTCAACCGACGCCGACATAGCGCCGGACCGCCGACGGGTCGGCGCGCAGGGCCTCGACATCGACCGTCTCGCGGTTGCGGCCGTTTTCAATGAAGCAGACACGATCGGCGACCGACAGCACGGCATCGACCCGCTGCTCGACCAGTATGGTGGAGACACCCATCTCGCGCAGCTTCGACACCGTCTCGCGGATCTTGGCGATCATCGACGGCATCAGCCCTTCGGTCGGCTCATCGAGCAAAAGCACCTGCGGCTCCAGGCAGAGCGCACGCGCCATCGCCAGCATCTGCTGTTCGCCGCCGGACAAGGTGCCCGAGCGCTGCCGCAGCCGTTGGCGCAGCAGCGGGAACAGATCGAGGACGTTCTCGCGTGTCGCCTTGTCCTTGCCGCGCGCCATCAGCCCGATCTCGATATTCTCGGCCACGGTCATCTCGGCGAACAATCGCCTTCCTTGCGGCACATAGGCGACGCCGGCCTTCGGCACCTCATGCACCGGCAGGCCGGTCAACTCCCGGCCAGCGAGCCTGATCGAACCGGCACTTGCCGGAACCAGGCCCATGATCGCTTTCAGCGTCGTCGTCTTGCCGGCGCCGTTGCGGCCGAACAGGCACAGCACCTCGCCCTTGTTCAGCACGAGATCGAGTCCGTAGAGCACCTGGACCTCGCCATGGAAGCAATCCAGCCCCGAGATCACCAGTGCATCGGTCTTGCTCGTCTCCGTCATGGGGCGGTCCCCAGATAGGCTTCCTGCACCGCGGCGTTCTCACGGATGGCTTCGGGCGCACCCTCGGCCAGGATCCTGCCGGCGTTGAAGACGGTGATGCGGTGCGCGAGCTGCATGACGACCGGCATGTTGTGCTCGATCAGCAGCACGGTGGCGTTCCCTGCGATGTCGCGCACGACCTCGATGAAATTGTCGATCTCGCTATCGGCCAGACCTTGCGTTGGCTCGTCGAGGATCAGCAGGCGCGGCTTCAGCGCCAGGCCCATCGCCACTTCCAGCAATCGTTGATGGCCGTAGGACAATTGCCCGGCCGGCATATGGGCGCGATCAGCCAGCCCGGTGCGTTCGAGCGCCGACATGACGCCGGCACGCACAGCACCCTTCGAGCGGCCGTCGCTCAGCGTGCGCTGCACCGGCAGCGCGACATTGTCATAGGCGCTGAGATTGGCGAAGACGCTGGTGATCTGGAAGGTGTAGGCGATGCCCCGGCGGACCCTGACATAGGCCGGCAGGCCGGTGATGTCGGCGCCGTCGAAGAGGATCGCTCCCGAAGAGGGCCGGATGCGGCCGCTGACCAGGCTGACGAAGGTGGTCTTGCCCGCGCCGTTGGGGCCGATGACGGCGCGGATTTCTCCGGGCATCAGGGTGAAGTCGACGTTGTCGACGGCGCGCAGGCCGCCGAAGCTGCGCGACAGAGCCTTCGTGGTCAGCAGCGGCGTCATGGCAGCCATCCGAGCCAGCGCTGGCGGACGGTGCCGAGAATGCCCTTGGGAAAAAACAGAACCAGCAGGATGAGCGCGACGCCGACGATCAGCAAATAGGCCGATGTGTAGCCGCTGGTGACGTCGATGACATAGTACATGAACAGCGTGCCGATCAGCGGCCCGAGCGTTGTTGCGGCACCCCCGAGCAGCACCCACAGCAGCGGCAGGATCGAATACTGCACCGAGGCGAAGCTCGAGCCGACATAGCCGAACAGCAGCGCGTAGGCGGCGCCGGACGCCGCACAGATCGCGCCGGAGACGACGACGGCGGCGAGCTTGTTGGAGAAGGTGTCGTAGCCCAGCATCTTCGTCCGTTCCTCGTTCTCCCTGATTGCGACCAGCACGCGGCCATATCTGGAACGGACGACGGCGAGCGTGATCAGCAGCACGAGAGAGAACAAGCCGAGTGCTGTCATGTAGCGCACGGTCGGGTTGGTGAGGTCGAGCGATGTGGCGCCGAAAGTGAGTACACGTGCCGGCTGCGGCACGACCATGCCCTGATCACCCCCGGTCCAGGCCGCGAAATAGAGGATGGCGAGATAAAATACCTGGGCGAACATCATAGTGACGATCATGAAGGCGACACCCGTAGTGCGCAGCGCCAGGAGGCCGATGATCAGCGAAAGAACCACTCCGCAGCCGAGACCAGCGGCGAACGCCGCCGGCACGCTCCAGCCGAGCTGGATGACGGCGAGCCCGGCGCCATAAAGCCCGGCGCCGAAGAACATGGCATGGCCGAGGCTGAGCAGGCCGACATAGCCGAACAGCATGTTGTAGCCCATGGCGAAGACCGCCAGCACCATGATGCGGGCGAGCAGACCGTGATAATAGTCCGGCAGCAGGAAGCTCAGCACGAAGAGCAAGCCGATGACGCCGAGATGCAGCGCGTAGGCCTTTGCCGGCGAAGCTTCGCTCATCGCGACGCCGTCCCGAACAGGCCTTGCGGCCGGAACACCAGCACCAAGGCGACCAGCAGCGTGGCGATGATCTTGGCCAGCGTCGGCGAAAAGAACATCGAGATGATGCCGTCGGACAGGCCGATCAGCACGGCGGCGACGACGGTGCCGCGCAACGAGCCGAGGCCGCCTATGATGACGACGATGAAGGACAAGAGCAGCGGATCCTGCCCCATCAGGTAATGCGCCTGGCTGATCGGCACGATCAGCACCGCGGCAATGGCCGCCAGCATGGCGCCGAGCGCGAAGACTCCGCCATAGACGCGGTCGACAGGGATGCCGAAGGCTTGTGCCGTCTCGCTGTCATATTGCGTGGCACGCATGATGAGACCAATTTTCGTGCGCGTCAGCACCAGCCATGTCGCGATCAGCAGGAGGGCGGATGCGGCAATGATCGACAGTTTGTAGCCGGAATAGCCGAACCACGGCAAAAGGATGCGATAGCTGAACGGCGGCTCGACGGGCCGCGCTTCGGGACCATAGAAAGTCAGCGCCAGCTGCTGGATGATGTAGAGCATGCCGATGGTGGCGACGATGGTGGCTTCCGGATTGTAGTTGAGCCGGCGCAGCACCAGCCGTTCGGCGAACAGCGCGATGGCGCCGACGATCAGCGGAGCGATCACCAGGGCCGCCAGGAAGCCGAGGGCCGGGTGGCCGCCGATTGCCGATGTGATCGCCCAGGCAAGCACGGCGCCCAGCATGAAGAACTCGCCATGGGCGACGTTGACGACTCGCATCACGCCGAACACCAGCGACAGGCCAAGCGCGGTCAGCGCCAGCACGGCCGAGGTGACGAGGCCTTCGAGGGCGGCGAGGAGGAGGTGAGGGCCGAAGTGCATCTATGCACCAGCGGATGCGCGAGGCACCCTTGCTGGAATGAGCCTAGAGCGCCTGCGTCGTGTAATCCCCTTCGGCCTCGTAAAGCCCGTCCTCGATCTTGGTCTTGTGGACGACCTTGAGCTTGCCGCCTTCGACCTTGGAGATGTTCTGGATGCCAAAGCACTGGTGGATCTTGCCGTTGAAGGTTTTCGGCCCCTGCGGATGCTCCGGCCCTTCGGCGAATTCCTTCAGCGCCTCGGTCGCCTCGACCAGCTTGGCGCGATCTTCCGGCCCCTTGTAGCCAGCGTCCTCCATCGCCTTCTTGACGACGTAGAGCGTTTCCCAGCAGCCGAACATGTGCGCGGCGGTGGAGACGTCCTTGGGGTCGCCGACGGCGGCGCCATTGTCGTCGATGCCGACGGCGGCGCGATAGGCTTTCTGCGCTTCGGTGTCATCGGGCTGGGCGTAGCGCGGCGAGCCTTCCCAGAAATGGCTTCCGTCGAGGAATTCGAGGCCGGGGCTGTTGATGTCGACGGCCTCGAGCGAATCGATGAAGCCGAAGAGCTGCGGCCGGTTGGAGCCGTAGAACTCGCCGAGTTCCTTGACGAAGGTGAGCACCGCGGGGCCGACCATGACGTGGTAGATGACCTCGGTCTCGGCAGGGATCTGCGGGAAGTATTTGGTGAAGGAACTCTCCGTCGGCGGGATGGCGATCTGCGCGATCACCTCGGCGCCTTGCGCCTTCAGCGCCGGCGGCAGGTAGTCGCGATGGTCGTAGCCGAAGGCGAAATCGGGGAAGATCTGCGTCACCTTCTTGCCGGCATTGGCCGCGATCCACGGAGCCATCGACTGGATCTGGCTCTTCACGTCGGTGATACCAGGCTGGAAGACGTAGCGGTTGAGCTTGGTCGAGGCCACGTGGTGACCTTCGCTGACGACGAAGTAGGGCATCTTGTTTTCGCCGGCGGCAGGCGCCGAGCCGATGACGACATGCGAGAACAGCGTGCCGAAGACGATGTCGGTCTTGTGCTGGGTGGCGAACTTGCCGACCACTTCGGCGCCGCGGCCGGGATCGGTGCCGTCATCCTCGATGATAACCTTGACCTGACGGCCATTGATACCGCCGGCGGCGTTGATCGCCTTGATAGCGGCGGCGGTGGTCTTCTCGTACCAGCGGCCATAGGCAGCACCAATGCCGGTGCGGTGCGACTGGAAACCGATCTTGATCGGCGCGGAGCTTTGCGCCTGGGAATAGCGGACGAAGCCGGGCGCCATGGCGACGCCGGCGCCGGCGGCCAGACCCTTCAGCGCCGTGCGGCGGGTGAGCGTGGTTTTGGAGAGGTCGAAAAATCCGTTCTTGTCAGTCACGTTCGTTCCCCTGTTTTTGTGTTTTGACCAACGATAAGGCGGCTCGAACATCCTCGGCAAGAGGATGCAAAATTGCATGTGTACAAACTAAATCACCAAAGGCCTGACCTGGCAAGCGAGCTTTCCGCCGGGGCATGGCTCACCCGGATGGCCCACGCGGACAGCTTGTCTCATCCGACTGTCGGCGTGGCAAGCAGCCAAAGGCCGAAAATGGTGTAGGCGATCATCAAGACGGTGAGCGGAAACTGGCTGAGCGCGGCGCGGGCCGGCTGCGGGTGCAGGCGCCAGGCAAAGCCGTGGGCGACGAGAACCGCGAGGACATGGCCAAGGATGATGGCGCCGGCCTGGATGTTCCACAGCCACCACGCCGACGCCGCGCCGGCAACGACCCCGGCTTCGACCTGCATGTCGGCGGTGCCGAACAGATTCCAGCCCAGTGCGAAGGGGTCGGACAGGGCGGCCAAGGCATATTGGCCGTCGACCAGCAGCGCCGTCAGATAGTGCGCGACATGATAGGCGAGCGCGATCGGCACGATCGACCACACCAGCAGTCCCGCTGCCTCGGCGAGAGGCCGATCGCTGCCGGCAAGGCGCTGGCCGAGGACCACGGCAAGCAGGAACACTGCCGCGAGCAGCACGAATGTCAGGACAAGGCCAAGGCTGCCGCTGCCGATCACCGCCGAACGGCCGGGAAATTCCAGTGGATTGATGCCGTACAGGCCGAGCCAGAAGAAGGTCTTCGACAGGCCGTCGAAGGAGACCGAGGACAGAGCGAGCAGCAGGAAGGCGATGCCGCTGGCCGGCAAAGGCTCGGCCGTGAGCAGCTTGGCGCCCGGCCAGCACAGCGCAAGACGGCCTTTGTCGCCGCGCTCGATCGGCGCGAAGCGCGCCACCATCCAAAAGAATATGCCGAGGAATTCACCGTTGCGGCTCCACTTGTCGTAGCCAAACACCAGCATGGCCATCAATGTGAACAGCCAATAGAGGCCGGCGACCCATGCAAGCCGTGCCGGATCGTCAGGAGCTGGATAGACGAGTTCGAACCAGGCAAAGGCGATGAACATGACGACGGCCGACCAGCGGCCAAGCCATTGCGGAAGTTGCCAGGCCGCCTCATCGCCTCTGCCGCTGAGCCGCGACAGCAGCCGCCACGGGCCGTACCAAGGGTTGAGCCACGCCCAGAGATCGCCGAACACGCCTTGCAGCAGCGTCAGGCCGGCCCATAGCAGCGTCCAGATCACCAGTGGCAGCGGGTTGGAGAGGGGATCGCGGCTGCCGAGGAAGCCGGCGGCGACGAGAACTGCAAAGCCGGCAAAGGATATCACGCTGACGGCGATTCGGGCGCTGTCGCTGAAGGCGAAGAGCGGCAGGCGCCGATGCCAGAAACGGTCAATCCAATCCGCCGGCAGCAGCGTCAGCATGAGGAAACTGGCGGCTACGGCGAAAGCGCCGCCGATCAGGTAGTAGCCGGTTGGGAGTAGCAGGACGTGGCCACGGTCGGAGGCGTGCGCGAAGGCGGGCGTGGGGCCAAGTAAAGCGGCAATCAGGAAAGCTAACGATAGACGGAAGCACTCTACGGCGCCCCCCTCTGTCCTGCCGGACATCTCCCCCACTTGGGGGGACATTGGCAGTTCGCTCGATCGGCGCCAGTCCTTCAACGTCGGCAATTGGCGAAGGCGGAGACAAAGTCCAATCTCCCCCCTCGGGGGGGAGATGTCCGGCAGGACAGAGGGGGG
>NZ_JAIUGQ010000069.1:0-16641 GCF_020164715.1 Mesorhizobium sp. ESP7-2 | reverse complement strand
AGCCTGCCAGCCGTGGCGCGCTGATCAGCCCGGCCCATGCCGGAGAGCACGGCGACCAATGCCGCCAGCTACACCACGCTGCGGGACACGATCGAAAGCGACCGCTCTCTCGATCTCGTTCTTGCCCTCTGGGCCGAGTGGAAACAGGCTCGATATGTGTCGCTGATGCTATGTCGGGTGCAGCAGCGATTGGAGGCGCGAATGATGGTCGATAACGGAATTCAGGTATTGACTGCAGGCACGTCCGCGCCGCGTCGAAGATCAGCAGCGACGTCCGACGCAGCCTCTCGATACGCCATAGCTTGCGAAGCCGAAGTTCTTGCCATGACCGAGGCGCTCAAACTTCAGGACGAAATGCCCGACCTCCGGTCCTCATCGCTCCTCGGCATTCTTGCTAAGTTGGAAATGATTGCCGGCGCCGACAGGGATATCGGTGATCCCACCGATTTCCCATGGCCGCATATCGCTTCCGTCCTAAAGGACTTGAAGGCAATCACAGGGAATCTATATCTCAGTCGACCGGAACGCGCCATTACCCGTGCTGACGTGGCGAGATATTGGAACGAAGCCACCAAGTTTGTGACGGCGCTTTCGGACGAGGGTCCCCAGCGGAATGCGCCTGTCTCGTGAACTTTGCGTTGCCGTCGTAGGCGCGGGCCCCCAGCCCAGGTGCACCTCTCCCTTGGAGAATGGTGCCGATAGGAGCAGGTTGGAAAGCTTGGCGACGCCCCGCAACGAGCTTCGTGATATAAACAGTGGCGAAAACAAATCGCCGTCCAACCTCGTTCAGTTGACCCTTGTCCGATTTATACGCTGCGGCGTGCCAATTGCACGATTGATGGGACGCGTCTCTTTGCTCGTCGCGGGTCATCGCGATGCTAGCTCTCGTGAAGCCGGCACCAGACACAGGCAATGGTTCTTCCCTCAACGAAGCCGCCGCTGCGGTAGCGCCGGAAGAGCTTCGCAAAGCTATGCTTGAGTTCGTCGAAGCGCTTGCCATCGCTGATGCCAGGCGCGATCATCTCGTCGCTATCGGCTCTTCGATTGACCGAAGTTCCGCAATTGAATCGGATCACGCCCAGAAGGCTCCCAAGATATGACGCGAGCCGCGATCTACGCTCGTTTTTCGACCGAGCTTCAAAACGAAAAGTCCACCGAAGACCAAATTGCCCTTTGCCGCGCTTATGCAGCTCGCAACGGTCTCGATGTCGTTGCCGTCTATGAGGATAAGGCGCGCTCCGGAGCGTCGTTATTCGGTCGCGACGGGCTCCTGACTTTGCTGGAGGCGGCAGGCCAAAAAAAGTTTGATGCGGTAGTCGTCGAAGCGCTTGACCGCCTTTCACGCGACATGGCGGATCTCGCGGGTCTTCATAAGCGGCTCTCGTTTCTCGGTATCGAAATCCAGGCAGTTCATGATGGTATCGCCGATGCGGTCCTTATCGGTATTCGTGGACTGGTCGGTCAAATGCAGAGGGAGGATGGCGCCAAGAAGGTGCGGAGGGGCATGGCTGGCGTCGTCCGTGATGGACGTCACGCCGGAGGCCGGGCGTATGGCTATCGACCTATCTTAGGTCGCCCTGGCGAACTTGAAGTCATCGAACGGGAGGCAGAAGTGGTCCGGCGCATTTTTGACGCCTACTCTGCCGGACGAACCCCACGAGACCTAGCTGGTGATCTCAACCGCGATGGCATCGCGCCGCCGCGGGGAACACGCTGGAACGGCTCCACCATCAACGGAAATGCCCAACGCGGGGTGGGTCTGCTCTTTAACGAACTCTACGTCGGCCGGATCATTTGGAACAAGGTCCGAATGGTGAAGAACCCCGATACCGGCAAGCGCGTCTCCAGGCCAAATCCGAAGGACCACTGGCAGACGAAAGAGGTTCCGCATCTTCGCATTGTCGACGACGACGTTTGGCAAAAGGCACAGGCACTCAAAGTCGCGAGGGTGAACGCATCCTCTCATTTCAAGCGTCGCCCGGCGCACTTGTTATCCGGCCTACTTCGCTGCGGCATCTGCGGATCGGGCATGTCGGTTCACGATCGTGACAAGACGGGCAAAACGCGTATCAGGTGCTCCGCCGTTCGTGAAAGCGGGAGTTGCTCCAATCGGCGCATTATTTACCTGCCCGAGATCGAGAGGGCAGTTCTCGATGGCATGCGCGAGCAGCTGAAAGCGCCGGACCTGATCGAGGCATACATCCGCAAATATAACCAGGAGCGCCGAGAGTTGGCGGCACGGTCGAACTCGATGCGCTCAGCGCTAGAAGGCAAGCGCGATCGGGCAAAAGGCGAACTTCAGCGGGCGATCGACCTTGTGATCAGGGGCGTGATTGCTGAAGAGGATGCCAAGCAGCGGATCGCGGAACTCAAGTCACAGCTTTCTCTGATCGAGGCGGAACTCTTTAGTCTCGATGAGCCACCATCAGCGGTGGCTCTCCACCCAGCCACCTTGCAGCGGTATACCAAAACCGTCGATGGCCTTTCAAAGGCGTTGGCCGACCACGCGACTGCTGCAGATGACCGTGGCCCACTCATCCAAAACTTCCGAGAGCTTGTTCATAGCGTTACGGTGCACCCAAAACCTGCACGCAAAGGCTTCGAAATCGAGGTCAAGGGCAAGCTCGCCGCCCTTATTGGCGGAGCAGCGTTCCCTACCGCCCGGTACACTGGAAAGCCCACCCCATTAGGCGGCCGCTACGGTGCGGCCGTCAGAGACGATAGTGGGTGTGAAGTGGTAGCGGGAGAGGGACTTGAACCCCCGACCCCAGGATTATGATTCCCGTGCTCTAACCAACTGAGCTACCCCGCCAGGGCGGCGACAGGCCCGAAATCCGCCTCAAATCGAAAGGCATTTCGCGGCGTTCGCCAAGGTCGCGCGGATATAAGGTTGGGAGGGCGAGCCTGTCAAGCTTCGATGCATTCGATATCAGCGCATATTCCTATTGGCGAAAAGCTTTGCCGCGCGAACGCCTGGTTGCGGCCGCTGGGGTTGAGTTCGACGGGGCACGTCGCTATGTCTCGGCCACGAGTTTTTAGAGTTTGAAACATATGAAGCCGCGCATTGCAGTCCTCGGTTGCGGATACTGGGGCTCAAACCACATCCGCACCCTCAAGGCGCTCGGCGCATTGCACGCGGTTTCCGACACCAATCGTGCCCGCGCCGAAGGTTTCGCCAGCGAACAGGACTGCCTGGCGATCGAGCCGGACCAGCTGTTCGTCCGCGATGACATCGACGCCATTATCATGGCCTTGCCGCCGCAGTTCCATGCCGATCTTGCCGTGCGCGCCGTCGAGAACGGCAAGGACGTGCTGGTGGAAAAGCCGATCGCGCTGACGGTGCCGGATGCCGAGCGCTCGGTGCAGGCAGCCAAGGAGAATGGCCGCGTGTTCATGGTCGGCCATGTCCTGCGCTTCCATCCCGCCTTCGAGACGCTCAAAGGGCTGATCGACAAGGGCGAACTCGGCGAGGTCCGCTACATCCATTCGCACCGGCTGGGGCTCGGCAAGTTCCATACCGAGAACGACGCGCTATGGGACCTTGCGCCGCACGATCTGTCGATGATCCTGGCCATCACCGGCACCGAGCCGATCGAGGTGCGCGGCGAGGGGGCGGCACTCCTCGACAATCTCAGCGATTTCGCGCATCTGCACATGCGCTTTCCCAACGGGCTGCGCAGCCATCTTTTCACGTCGCGGCTCAACCCCTATCGCGAGCGGCGGTTGACGGTGGTCGGCACCAAGGCGATGGCGGTGTTCGACGATGTCGAGCCATGGGAGCGCAAGCTTGCCGTCTACCGGCACGCGGTGTGGCAGGACAGCGGCCAGTGGGCGTTCACCACCAATGAGCCGTCCTATGTCGCGGTTGCCCAAGGCATGCCGCTGACGCGCGAGCTGGAGCATTTCATCCAGTGCATCGAGACGCGCGCCGAACCACGCACCAGCGGCGAGGAAGCGATCAGGGTGCTTCGCATCCTGACGGCGGGCACGGTCACCCACACCAAATCCTGAGACTGTTTGGAAATTCTACTCTGGCGGCCATCTGATGGCGTTTTCTGCGCTACTACGGCGCCGCGCGTCCTCTGGACGCGCAAGGGATGCCGTAGCACTTGATTTGGCGCATGATCCTTTCCGAAATCGCTTTTCGATTTTCGGGGTCATGCGCTGCTCTCGGACGCAAATGTCCGCTGCGCTCCGGTTCTCGAAACCACCACCATATGACTCGCCAGAGCGAATTTCGAAACAGTCTCAAAGGTCGGCGGGAACTTGCGCCGGCCTCGCGGCGAGCCGGCTCAGCATCGCTTCGGCTTCGGCGCCGCGCTCGGAACGCTCGATGAAGCCGCCGCCGAAGACGCGGGCCTCGTTGCCGTCGTCGGAATAGAGCACGCAGGCCTGTCCGGGCGCGATGCCCGATTCACCATCGGCCAGTTCGACCGAGGTCACGCCTGCCTCGTGGCGCAGCACGGCCGGCCGTGGCGGCCTGGTCGAGCGCACCTTGGCGAACAGTTCGATGCCGCCGGCGGGAGCATCGGCGAGTCCGCCGTCTCCCAGCCAGTTCATGTCGCGCAGATAGATCTTGTGCGTCTCCAGCGCCTCGCGCGGGCCGACCACGACACGGGCGCGCTCGGCGTCGAGATGGACGACATAGAGCGGCTCGCCGGACGCGATGCCGATGCCACGGCGCTGGCCGATCGTGTAACGCAGAATGCCCTCGTGGCGGCCGAGCACGCGGCCGTCGATATGGACAATGTCGCCCGGGTTGGCGGCCGCCGGCTTCAGCTTGGCGATGATGTCGGAATATTTGCCCTGCGGCACGAAGCAGATGTCCTGGCTGTCCTGCTTGGCGGCGACCGTCAGCCCCATCTCCTCGGCGATGGCGCGAACCTGCGGCTTCGACAGGCCGCCGAGCGGAAAGCGCAGATAGTCGATCTGCGCTTGCGTGGTGGCGAACAGGAAATAGCTCTGGTCGCGATCGGCGTCGACCGGCCGGTAGAGCGCGCGGTGGGCGCCATTGGCGCCGGAACGGATGTAGTGGCCGGTGGCCAGCGCGTCGGCGCCGAGATCCTTGGCCGTGGCCAGGAGATCGGCGAACTTGACCGTCTGATTGCAAGAGACGCAAGGAATGGGCGTCTCGCCGGCGACATAGCTTTCGGCGAAGGGATCGATGACCGCCTTGCGGAACCGCTCCTCATAATCGAGCACATAATGGGGAATGCCCAGCGTCTCGGAGACGCGGCGGGCATCGTCGATGTCCTGGCCGGCGCAGCATGATCCGGCCCGATGCGTTGCCGCACCATGATCGTAGAGCTGCAAGGTGACGCCGACGACATCGTAGCCCTCGCGCTTCAACAGGCCGGCGACCACGGATGAATCGACGCCGCCGGACATGGCGACGACGATGCGGGTCTCTTCGGGACGTCTGGGAAGGTCGAGACTGTTCATGGTGCTTTCATTCTGCGGCAGCTCAAATGCCAATGTCGAGAATATAGGTCAAGCTTTCATGCGGCGCCAGCTTGCACGGCGACCCACGGCGTGGCGACGTGGTGAATGGGTACATTTCTCCCGGCTGAAACAGGGCTTCCAGCCGGATATTTCAAATGCCCGCCAAAAGACTAACGCGGCGTTCACGATCCTTACCTAGTCATTAGGGTCTGCTTAGGCAATTTTTAAAGCTGTGGCGGTAACGTGGCGGGGATTGGGTCTTTGAGTTTTTTGTAGAGAGTACGATGACCGATCTGGTTAGACCTAGAGTGAAGTATGTTATCGGGCCCGACGGCAGCCCTCTCACGATTGCCGATCTGCCGCCGACGAACACCCGTCGCTGGGTTATCCGGCGCAAGGCGGAAGTGGTTGCAGCGGTGCGCGGCGGACTTTTGAGCCTTGAAGAGGCATGCCAGCGCTACAAGCTGACCACGGAGGAATTCCTGTCCTGGCAAGCGTCGATCGACGAATACGGCCTTGCCGGGCTGCGCACCACGCGCATCCAGCAATACCGGCACTAGGCCGGTCACATCACGAGCAAAGGGCGCGGCATGCCGCGCCCTTTTTCTTTCGGAGCGACGGTGTCGCCGCTCAGATCGTCAGCGCTACCTTGCCGATCGGCCTTGTGGCGAGAAAGGCGTGGGCGGCTCCCGCCTGGTCGAGCGGAAAAGTCCTGGCCACGTGAACGGCAAGCTTTTGCGCCTCGATCAAACCGGCCAGCTCAAGCAGGCCCTCGCGGTCCGGCACGACCGACATGCGCTCGACCCTGATATCGCGCGAACTGGCGTCGGCGCGCGTGGCGTCGTTGACATTGAGCAATGACACGAGCACGCCGCCGGGCTTAAGCACTTTCAGCGAGCGATCGGCATGGTCGCCGCCCACCGGCTCCAGCACCAGGTCGATATTGCTGATCTGGCTGGTGAAATCACCCTTGGTATAGTCGATCACCTCATCGGCGCCGAGCTTGCGTACGAAGTCGAGCTTGCCCGGGCTGGCCGTGGCGACGACGTAAGCACCACGCGCCTTGACGATCTGCACGGCCAGATGGCCAACGCCGCCAGCTCCGGCGTGCACCAGCACGCGCTGGCCTGGTTTCAGTCCGCCATGGCGGACAAGGCCTTGCCAGGCGGTGAGACCGGCCAGCGGCAATGCGCCGGCCTGGATATGGTCCGCCCGCTTCGGCTTCAGCGCGATCTCATCGGCCGGCACGGCCGCCAGTTCGGCGTAGGCCGCGACCTGCTTAGGGAAGCGCGGCATGCCGAACACCTCGTCGCCGACCTTGAAGCCGGTGACGCCGGCGCCCAGCGCCTCGACCGTCCCCGAAATATCCCAGCCAAGGATGAAGGGTGGCTCGCCGAGCAGCGGATAGTGGCCGGCGCGCACAGCGCCATCGACCGGATTGATGCCGGCCGCCTTGACGCGGACCAGCACCTCGCCGGCCTTCGGCGTGGGATCGGGCAATTCGGCGGTGACAAGAACGTCGGGCCCGCCAACGGAATTCTGGGTTACGGCACGCATAAAATCTCTCCTGCTTGACTAACGCCACTATCATTTGGAGAGTAAGGGCCTATTGTCCAGTATGCACCTTTTTGATATATAGGCACCTCATGGATAGTGATTGCGATTCCCCCTTCGGCTACGACGCGTTCCGGCGGACATGTCCGTCGCACACCGTTTTGGAGATGCTGGCCAGTAAATGGGTCTATCTGGTGGTCTGCGCGCTGCGCAAAGGCCGGCAGCGCAATGGTGCGCTTGCCCGCAAGCTCGAAGGCGTCACGCCCAAGATGCTGACCCAGACCTTGCGTGTGCTCGAGCGCGATGGCTTGGTGCGGCGAGAGGTCTATCCGGTCATTCCGCCACGCGTCGAATATGAATTGACCGAACTCGGTCAGAACCTGGCGGGACTGCTTGCCCAGATCAGATCATGGGCGGAGCAGCATGCGCCCGATATCAAGGATGCCCGGGCAAGGGCGATTGCCGGAAATGAGGGGGACTGGGCGGCCTAGGCCTTGCATGCCATCAGCGCATTCGCGGCGGCCCGCCGGCGCCGGGTGCAGGCTGTCGCGCGACAGGGTGGCGCGCTTGTGTGCGCGCCGAATGGCGCGGATGTCCGCTTCAGCCGATCATGGCGCTGCGGCCACCGGTTTCGGCCTCGCGAATCTTGGTATCGCGCGATTCCAACATCTCCGCCTTGGAAAGCTCCGCTTCAGCTTCACCGAGTAATGATTCGGCGGCGCTTCGCTGCAGGGCGAGGTCGCCTTGCGAGTTCCTTAGATTGTCACGGCGCAGGCGCGCCGCCTTGGCGAAGGTCGGATAGGCGAAATGATTGATATCTGTGATGCCGGCTTTCTTTTCCTCGGCGGTGATCTGAAGCTCCAGTTCGACGGCCATGCGCTCGAACTCGGCGATCATCATGTCGAGCTGCAGCATCTGGCGACGCTTCTCATTCACCTGAAACTGTTTCAGCCGAACGAGGTTTTCACGTGACTTCATGATTCGGTACTCCCGGAAACGCACACCCGCACATATCGTCCAAACCACTTGGAAAGGCCCAAGCGCTGCCCGTGTCCACCGGCTTTCCCCGCACTATGGGAAACAAAACCCTAAAGTTTTTTGCCGATGGTAACCATTCGTTTACGGGCATTGTTAATCATACGTGTCAGGGCTTAAGGCCGGGTAAAAATTCCGGCCGCCGAAGCGAAGCCGCGTCGATGAGTCCCTGGAGTCACTTAGTCCAGGTTATTAATGTGTCGCATTAGGAAATTTGGTCTGTGATTCGTTATTAGATTCAAGAGGGTGTAGAAAGGGGTTAAAAAATCTGGTACCGTATTGGACGGGAAATTAGGTTTTGTTAACCATTCGATGGCAGCCTCTCTACAAGGCAACCACTGCTCCGGGGCAGGACGGGTCGTGAAATGGTCCGGCGGCAGAAAAGGGGAATGAAATGCGTGTTCTGCTGATAGAAGATGACAGTGCAACCGCACAGAGCATCGAGTTGATGCTGAAATCGGAAAGTTTCAATGTCTATACGACGGACCTCGGCGAAGAGGGTGTCGATCTGGGCAAGCTCTACGACTACGACATCATCCTTCTCGATCTCAACCTGCCCGACATGTCCGGTTACGAGGTCTTGAGAACGCTTCGCCTGTCCAAGGTAAAGACGCCCATCCTCATCCTCTCCGGAATGGCCGGCATCGAGGACAAGGTACGCGGCCTCGGCTTCGGCGCGGACGACTACATGACCAAGCCGTTCCACAAGGACGAGCTGGTGGCGCGCATTCATGCCATCGTGCGCCGCTCCAAGGGCCACGCCCAGTCGGTCATCACCACGGGCGACCTGGTGGTCAACCTCGACGCCAAGACCGTCGAGGTCGGTGGCCAGCGCGTGCACCTCACCGGCAAGGAATACCAGATGCTGGAGCTGCTCTCGCTGCGCAAGGGCACCACGCTGACCAAGGAAATGTTCCTCAACCACCTCTATGGCGGCATGGACGAGCCGGAACTGAAGATCATCGACGTCTTCATCTGCAAGCTGCGCAAGAAGCTCGACGCCGCGTCCGGTGGCCAGAACTATATCGAGACCGTCTGGGGCCGCGGCTATGTGCTGCGCGAGCCGGAAGACATCCGCGTCAGCGCCTGAGCGCAGTGGGCGGAGCTTTTCTCAAAAACCCGGCCATGGCCGGGTTTTTGCATGTGAGCCGATAATTATTTTGCGCACTGCGAGACGGCGGACCGCCGCGCGGGTCTCCTGGAACAGCGTTCAGGCAGCGATCTTCAAGGCGCGAAAGCGCTCGAGCAGTTGCGGGCGATTGAAGGGCTTCAACAGATAGCCCTGGGCGCCGGCGCGCTTTGCCCGCATGATCGATGCGATATCGAGCTCGACCAGCGAGATCAAAATCTGCGGCCTGATCGGGCTTTCCATGGCACAGACGCGCCGGATGAGGTCGACCGCCTGCACGTCCGGCAGAGCGCCGTCGACGACGATGATGTCGGGCATGTCGGCGGCGCACATCTCCAGTGCGTCAAGCCCGCTGGCTGCCTCGATGACCATCATGTCGGAACCGCCCAGGATGCGTTTTGCCACCTTCCTGATGACGCTAGAATCGTCGACGAACATGCAGCGTTTCATTTCCGGTTCCTCTCTGCCCTTGGACAGCCGGGTCGTTCGGGGCATCTGCGGCGTAGCCTAGACCGATCTGGTAAAGAAGCCGAAAAGCCGTTAGGTAAAATTTTTGCAAAGATGTCGTTCGAAGGCCTTTTCCTTGCGGATGCTTCGGCGGGCAAAGATCATCGCGCCTATCTGGGGCGTCAATGAAATATTTCAGACTGAAATACTTTGTTCGGTCGCGCGCCACCGGGCGCCGGTTTCAGGCCGCTGAAAGGACGATTTCTTCAGCCGTCGCATGGATCGAAATCGTCATGTTGGCCTCGCGGGCCAGCAGCAGCGTATAGTAGGGTTGCACCGAATGCGCGTCGATCGGCTCTTCCGGCTTGTGACCGGAATGCAGTTCGAGGAATTTCGGCGGCACACGCAGCATCGGCCCGCTTGCCGAAAGCGAAAAGCGCGGCTCGGTTTCGAGATTTTCGAGCGTCACGACCAGTTTGCCGCCGCGCGGAATGGCGGCATTGGCGACCAGGAGCAGGTTGAGCAGCAGCTTGACCTTGTTCTTGGGCAGCAGCGCGCGGATTCCGTTCCAGACCAACTCCGGCTTTTCGTTCTTGAGGAAGGCGATGGCGACGGCCTCGGCATCTCCGGTGTCGATCATCATGCCGGCCGAGCCGGCGGCGCCGAAGGCGATCCGGGCGAACTGCAAGCGGGCCGAGGCGTTCCTTGCACTCTGGCGGATGAGCCGCATGGCGTCTTCGTCGGCGCCGCCTTCGTCGAGCAGTTCAAGCCCGTTGTTGATCGCGCCGACCGGCGAGATGATGTCGTGGCAGACGCGGCTGCACAAAAGCGCCGCCAGGTCGGGAGCGGAAAGGGTGAACAGATCGGCCATCGGCGAAATCCCTGCAAAATCTTCCAGTTCGTGGCCAAGCGATCGATCTTCGCGCCTGCCCACACGAATCACGCTTCAACCCAAGGCTTTCTGAATACACAGCGCCCGCGCGTGCAGCAACAAATCCAAATTGTCGTCATGGCATATGGCGCATTCACGCAGGCTGCGTGTCCCCTCAAGCGGCCAAACAGCCTTCGAACCGCCATCTTCATGTGGGAGTTTAATGGTTGAAAAAGGATTACGGCATAGTTTGCCCCTAACAGTCATCCTTAACGGCCGCCTAAAGAGCCGTACGGATGCGAGGCGTCGGCGAAAGTGCTTCATGACGGAGATTGGAAGCATGTTTTCCCGATTCTATGACCGGAGTTTTCTCCGTGTCCTCTCAATGGCGATCACGCTCATGGGCGTTCTCGTTTTCACGACATCGCCCTTGCGGGCCCAGGAGTACACCGCTCAGGAGATTGTCGATTCCGGCCACAAGTTCTTCGGCGCGACATCGGGCGGATTGGCCACCGTCGTGGAGAAGATATTCGCCTCCTACGGTCTGCCCAATGGCTATCTGCTCGGCGAGGAGGGATCCGGTGCGCTGATCGGCGGCCTGACCTATGGCGAAGGCACGCTCTACACCAAGAATGCCGGCGATCACAAAGTGTTCTGGCAAGGCCCGTCGCTGGGCTGGGATTTCGGCGGCGAGGGGTCACGCGTGATGATGCTGGTCTACAATCTCGACGATGTCGGCAACCTCTACAATCGCTATGGCGGCGTCGCCGGTTCGGCCTATGTGGTGGCGGGTATCGGCTTCAACGTTCTGAAGAACAACAATGTGCTGCTGGTGCCGATCCGTACCGGCGTCGGCGCCCGGCTCGGCGTCAATCTCGGCTACCTGAAACTGACCGAGCGAGCGACCTGGAATCCGTTCTGATCTGTCCGATATGATGGAATCGCGGACCGTTCGACCGGATTCCCGAGCCACGACCCGAATGACCCGCGGCAAGCCCTTGCCGCGGTGCCGGATTTCCGCCATGCCAACATGGCACAGTCCAGCCTTCCAAGTTGTCGTCGATAACGGGTAGTCCTTTGGTTCAGTCGGTCCTGTTCTTTGCCCTCGGCTTTCTCTGTGCCGGCTTTCTGGCGCTGATGGTGGCTCCGGCCGTCTGGCGGCGTGCCGTCGCCCTGACCCGCAGGCGCATCGAAGCCTCCATCCCGCTGACGCGAGCTGAAATCCAGGCCGACAAGGACCGGATCCGGGCCGAGTACGCCATGTCGACGCGGCGCCTTGAAATCAACGTCAAGACGTTGCGCGAGAAGGTGGCCGAACAACTCGTCGAAATCAATCGCGGCCGCGAGGCGCTGAAGGGGCTGGCGGTCGAGCGCGCGGGCAAGGATCACGCGCTCGCCGAACTCGGCGCCAAGAGCGAAGCGCTACGCCAGCGCGAAGAGGAACTGCATCAGCTTTCGGAGCGGCTCAAGGAAACCGAGCGAAAACTGGAAAGGCGGGCGCTCGAACTGGAGAAGCTGGAGCACATGTATGACGACGCCAGTTTTGCCTCCAGCAGCCGCCAGATCGAACTCGTGGCCCGCGAATCCGAATTGCAGAAGCTCGCCAGCGACATCTCGCTGCTGCGCGGTCAGCGCAAGGAAGCGGATCGGCGCAGCCAGGAGATCGCGGCCGAAAGCAAGGCCGCGCGTGATGGCCTGAAGGCCGAGAAGAAAAGAGCCGCCGAACTCGACAAGAAGGTCGAGCGGCTGCTGGCAACGCTCGCCGACCGTGAGGACAAGCTTGATCGGCGCGAAAAGGAGTTGGTACGGTTGCGGGAAAAAGCGAAAGCCGAGGACGGCGCATCGGCCTTGCGGCTGGTCGGCAAGCCCGATGAAGCCGGCCGGCATGACGAGGCCGGTAAGCGCGACGACATGGACCGGGCGATTGCCAAGCTCGACGGCGACCGCGAACGGCTGGAGGCCAGGCTGACGGCGCTGGCGCGCGAGAACAAGCGGCTTAAGGCGGATCTCGGCGCCGTGGCATCGTCGGGTTTGGCGAATGGCAATGGCGCCGCGCTGCGTGAGCAGATGAACGAACTGGCGGCGGAGGTCGTCCATCTGACGGCCAAGCTCGAGGGTCCCGATTCACCAATCGCCAAGGCGCTGGCGGCGCCGCAGGACAACCGCTCCGCCGGCAACGACCGCAGCCTGGCCGACCGTGTGCGCGCCTTGCAGAAGGCGGAAGCCAACTGACGGGTGCGGGCTGGCCGCTTTCGTCGCGTCCTGACTCACATCAAAGTCCGCGCGAGAAATGATGCAGGGCAATGGCCGAGGCGGCAGCGACGTTCAAGCTGTCGAAACCTTTCGACATGGTGATCCGCACCGTTTGCAATCGGGAAAGCAGGCTCTCGGGCAGGCCTGCGCCCTCGGTGCCGAGGTAGAGCGCCAGGCGCTCGCCGCGCCGTGCGTCGCGTATGTCGATCCGGCCGCGCGGTGACAGTGCGAACTGGTCATAGCCCCGCCGATCGAGGTCCGCCGTGAAGTCCGCCGCGTCGGTGAAGGACGCGAAAGGGATCTTGAGCGCGGCGCCGACCGAAACCCGGATCGCCTTGCGATACAGCGGATCGCAGCATGTCGCATCCATCAGCACCGCATCGGCGCCGAAAGCGGCGGCGTTGCGGAAGATCGAACCCATATTGTCATGGTTGGCGATGCCGACAAGCACGACGACCAGGGCTTGAGCGGGCAAGGCATCCAGCAATGATCCGGCCGGGTGCGGCGTCTCCTTGCGGCCGATGGCCAGGATGCCGCGATGCATATGGAATCCGGCAATCGCGTCCATCACCGCACTGGCGACGATGTAGACCGGCAGGTCCGCTTGTGCCTTGCGCAGCATGCCCTCCAGGCCGCCAAGCCGATTTTCCAGGATCAGGATGGATTCGGCGCTGAAGCGGCGCGACGACAAAAGCAGGTCGAGCACCACCTTGCCTTCGGCGACGAAGCGGCCTTGCCGGCCCGCCAGATCGCGCTCGCGGATATCGAGATAGGCAGCGACACGTGGGTCGCGCGGATCGTCGATACGAATTGGGTCCATGTCCCGCTCAACAATAAAGAACGTGGCGCGTGTACCGGGAAAGACACACGAGCCACGCTCCGCAAATTGTCAGCGAGGTAAACGGCCGCGGCAGCGTCCGGTCAAGTCCCGGCGCGGCGCAACCTCTGCGCCATCTGCGACAGATCCTCCTTGCCGCTGCCGAAAATGCCATCCAGCATGGCGAGCAGTTCGCGCACCGCATCGGATTTGCAGGAATAGTAGATCATCTGACGATCGCGGCGGGTGTCCACGAGGTCGAGCGCGCGCAACTTGGCCAAGTGCTGCGAGAGAGCGGATTGGCTGAGCATCACCTTGTCGGCGATGGCGCCGACCGACATTTCACCGTCGATCAGATAGCTCATGATCAACAGCCGTTTTTCGTTGCCCATCAGCATCAGAAATTCGGCAGCCGATTCGGCGTTGGCGATTAGCTTTGTCGAGACCATTGATGCCCCATGCTGTTTGCTCATCGAGGCGCCATGGGGGCAATGGTGCCTGAATCCATAAATTCACTTGCGAAGGACGCCGACGAGTCAGCGCCAGAACCAAAGCCTAGAACATTTCTTTCAAATCTCAAGGGTTGCTTTTGATCAAATGCAATTTAGTCGCGTCTTATGCCTCCGATGCGGCCCTGCCGGCCCTGGCCATGACAACCAGAACGGGACGCAATTCCGATACATTTATCAATGGTTGCGGGAAGAACACCCGGCAAACATTGTCCCCCGACACCAGATCCATGCCATCGGCGTCCAAACCGGCAATGGTCCAGCCATCGCCGGATGCCTTGGCGAAATGACGGGCATAGACGGCGATCGCCTCGAGATGGTCCGCATTCATGTGCTCAATGGCCGATTGTTCGCTTCCGGCGAGTTCCTCGATGATGGGCCCAATGGTGAGGAGGTCGGACCGTTCGAGCAGATAGGCCTTGCCGAAGCCGCCGTTGAGGCTGGCGCGTTGCGGCTCCAGGCGAAAGATCGAAAAGTCGCCGAGCCCGGCATAGAGGCCCGCCTTGGGATTGCGGTTGAGATAGCGGCGCTCGGCGCGGGCATGCGCCTGCGAGCCGCGCTCCAGCCGTGATGCCTGGCAGATCAGCGTCAGCCTCGGATGCGCCAGCGGATCGCCTTTGCCGGGCTCGCCAAGCAACAGGGAACAGCGCGGATCGGCAAGCAGGGCTGATGTGTGCGCCGCAAGCATCGATACCAGGATAAGCGGCGCGCCGTCGATGTCGGTGGCGACGCCGACCCGGCTCGCCAGTGGCGATCCGGTCTGTGGTTCCAGCACCGCCAGGGCGCCGAAGCGGGCACTGCGCAGAAGCGTTTTCGCCAACCGGATCGCCTCGGCGTCGGTCTCGCGGATTACATCCCTATCTTGATTTTGCTGCATCAAAACGCTCGCCACAATTTGTCCCGCTTATCGGTGCTGCCGGCCGGATCCGGTCCCTCCGACAACAGTTCGGCTAGCCCTATTTCGGCGCCATGCGGATGGCGCCGTCCAGGCGGATGGTCTCGCCGTTCAGCATCTGATTTTCGATGATGTGCAGGGCAAGCGCGGCATATTCGGACGGTTCGCCGAGGCGCGGCGGGAAGGGCACGGCGGCGCCCAGCGAATCTTGCACGTCCTGCGGCATGCCGGCCATCATCGGCGTCTTGAAGATGCCGGGCGCGATGGTGCAGACCCGGATGCCGGAACGGGCAAGATCACGCGCCACCGGCAGCGTCATGCCGACCACGCCGCCCTTGGAGGCGGAATAGGCCGCCTGGCCGATCTGGCCGTCATAGGCGGCGACCGAGGCGGTGTTGACGATGACGCCGCGCTCACCGCCCTGCAGCGGCTCGAGTTTGGCGGCGCGGTCGGCGACGAGGCGAATCATGTTGAAGGTGCCGATCAGATTGACTTCGATCACCTTGCGATATTGGTCGAGCGGATGGGGTCCGTCCTTGCCGATCGTCTTCATGCCAATGGCGATGCCGGCGCAATTGACCAGGATGCGCGGCTCGCCCAGCTTGGCGGCGACATCGGCGAGGGCGGCGGCGCCACTGTCGGCACTCGCGACGTCACACTGGACGGCGATGCCGCCGATCTCGGCCGCAACCTTGGCCGCGCGCTCCAAGCCGACGTCGAGGATGGCGACGCGGGCTCCCTTGGCGGCAAGCGCGCGCGCTGTTGCCTCGCCAAGGCCGGAGCCGCCGCCGGTCACGATCGCGATCTGGCCATTGGGGTTCATCGCGTCATCCCTCCAGTGAGAATGGGCTTTCCTATGAAAACAAGGACGGATCAGGCCCGGATCGACGGGCCAGGTCAAGCCATCGCTAGGCGTGCTCGGCAATCCTGGCTTTGCTGGCGTGACCGACCTCGCCCGAAAGCCTGGCAACCGCGCCCGGCATGATCTCATGCGACAAAAGGCGGTCGAGGTCGACAGGCCGCGGCATCGAAATCTGGCCGCGCGGAATGCGCTTGAATCCGAGCGGCCCGTAATAAGGCTCGTCGCCGACCAGCATCACGGCGGGTGCACCGGCCTTGGCGGCCGCCTCCAGCGCGATTGCCACCAGCCGGCGGCCGATGCCGAGATTCTTGAAGGCCGGCCGTACCGCGAGCGGCCCGAGCATCAGCGCCCGGCCGGCACCGGCCGCTATGCGCGTCATGCGCACCGAGGCGACGACGAGGTCGCCGTCGACCGCGACAAAGGACAGGGCGCGCTCGTGACCGCCGGCCTCGCGGATCTTGTAGGCGGCCAGCACGAAACGGCCAGGCCCGAAGGCTTCGTCGTTGATGGCTTCGATTTCAGGATCGTGCGCCGGGGTTTCCGGCAGATACTTCACGTCGGCAAGGCTCATGGTCGTCGCGTTCCGGTAGAGGAGGAAAGGTTGCTGCAAACGGCAGCATTCGCCAGTCAGCGCTTCATCAAGCGCGGGCGCCCTTTCGTCGTCGGTCAAACCGGATCAAAGCAAAGTCGAACATGCGGAGTGTCCGCTAGCATCAATTTTGCGCCGCCGCAATCGACCCGTTCGCTGGCCCAGGGCTGCGAACTCGGGTTAACGCGCTTTGGGGATTGCGGCTGATCTGATTCCATGGGGGTCCCATGATTCGGAG
>NZ_JAIUGQ010000068.1:0-16898 GCF_020164715.1 Mesorhizobium sp. ESP7-2 | reverse complement strand
GGCCGGGCGCCGCGACCGGCGACGGCTATGGCGAGAAGAACCCGCGCCGGCTGCGCAACGGCTACCGCGACCGCGACCGGGAGGCACGGCGGCGACCGAGCTGCGGATCCGAAGCTGAGGAAAGGCCATGCCGGATAGGGCGGCCACCACAGCGTTAACTACACCACGCGTGGGACACGATCGACAGTCAGAAAGCGCGCAGGAGATGTAGATGAGCCGCGAAAAGCAATCGACGCCATGTTGCGCCGCCCCAGTGCAACGGGTCCAATCGACACGATCGAACGGATCGGTCTTGCCGCCCGCGCCATTGCTCGTCGGCGGGCAGAGAGAGCGCTGGTCGAAGAAATTTCGGCCGATACGCTTCAATCATTGGATAGGCTGTTGGAGGTCGACCCGGCCATCGGCCGACCCGGCCATCGGCCAGACGGGCTTTCATTGGCTGCGATCGGCGCTAGAAGCGCCGGGTGCATCCCAGTCGGACATTCTACTCGGGACAAAGTCGCCCTGACGAAGGTACGACGCTTTGATTGATCAGCACGTGCAGAAGTGGCGTGAATGGACTAAACCAGTTTGCGAGGTGGCGAGCATGTTAAACAGCGGGTTCGTTCCCCGGCCCCAATCCGGGCATTACTGGCAATCGGGACCTTCCAGGCGCGTGACCTATCATCGGCGCCGGGCGTCACATCAGGTTTTAAGCCCGGCACGACGCTGTAATAATGGCTGACCTTGGCTCAAATGTTACGCCGAGAAGGGGAGTTCGAGTGACGTCATGTAGGGGTATACCCTACGGTGACGCGATGTTGACTTCGCGCCTCTTCCGACCAACCTAACCGTACATTCAACAGACTCAAGGTTTGCTCCCGTAGCCTTGTCGGGCGCCCATTTGGTACGTTGCAGCCGCCGCAGGCGAGACACTGACGCGCCACCGCACCACATCCGATCTCTTCCCCTTGTGGGGATCGTCTGCGTCACTGCGTCAGCGCGGTGTCCGAGGGCCGCTTGTTGAAGTCGCATTTGCCGGTGACGTTGTAGAAGAAGTCGGCGTTGCTGACAGGCGCCGGAACCGGATTGCCGCCGTCTTCCCAGGCCTGATAGGCTGTCGCGCCGCAAGGGACGACGCCAAAGATGTCGACGGGCTGGCCGGTGGCGGTCTCGGTCAGGTTGGTCGCGCTCAACCCGCTATAGAGCCGGTTGGACGTCGCCGGATCGTTCGAGATCAGCTTTTTCGGGTTGCCCGACGGCACATCCATCTGCAAATAGAGGCCGCCCATCTGGCTGACGTCGACCGACGCGCCGGCGCTGTTGGCCGGGTACATCGTGTCGACACAGTAATATTTCGTGCCGCTCGCATCGGTCTTGAGCGTCACGCCCTTCGGCGCCTTGCTGCCGACGGTGCAGACCTGCGTCTGGACCAGGGTGGTGACCGTCTTGCCGGTTGAATCGGTGGTGAGGACGTTGACATTGGTGGTGCCATAGCCCTTCGGGTCTCCGGTGCCGCCATAGGTATAGTCGATCGTCATCAGCGGCTTGGCCGTCGTCGCGCCGAATTGCGTGCCGTAGAGGGTCATCGTCTTGTTCCAGTAACCCGACACGCCGGAGACCTTGAACGTCGCCGCAACCAGCGCCGGCGGCTTGCTGACCGCCGCACCCACGGCGATCGGCACGGTATTGATCCTGGCGATGCTCATGAAGACAGTCGGCATGGCGAAACTTGCCGTGGCCTGCGCGGTGGCGGCGGTGGCGGTGGTGCCCGCCACGAAGTTGGTCAGCGTCGCGGTGCCCTGTCCGCCGTTGGCGATGAAGGAATCCTGCAGCAGCGTCTGGCGCTGCGGCAGCGTCGACGTGGTGTCCATGGTGGTGATCGTCAGGATCGCTGCATCCAGCGCCTGTTGCTGGTTGGACCTGGTCTGCACCGCGCTGGTATAGTCGACCGAGAAGCCGATGACCGCGATCAGCGGCATCAGCATCACCAGGAAGAGCGGCATCATCGACCCGCTGCGGGAACGGGCAAAGCCGCGCAAAACCCTGAACATATCCAACCCCAACAGACATTAGCGACCGTGTAATTACCACGCAGCCGGCAAACCAAGGTCTAATGCGATCGATCAAAATTTATGCATTCTCTCACGGCCGGAACACCTATGGATGGTGAGAGATCGGTGTCGGATCTGGTCTCTTTGGTTGGTGGGACACAGACCGCCCTTTCACAGCATTTGACCGGTATGGACTGCCCCTGGTTTGGCAGACAAAACCCAGCCTCATGCCGCGGCATGCGTTTTCCACAGACTACTTCACCGATGTGAACTCGTTCGATCGGGGCCTCGTCCGCTATCCTGCGGTAGAACAGACGGTTTGGGGGCCAATGAAAGAAGACCGGCCCGAGCGTCCACGCGATTTCGGACATCGGCTATCTCCATTTGTTTTCATAGGCGCCCGCTGTCTGCCGAGCTCCTCCTGACTGGCCTGCTAGAAGCCGATCGATGTCGACAGGGGCACCATCCTTTTCGACCCCATCGACGGCTTTCCTGAAGGCGCGCACGACCTCGCTCACGTACCCTTGCCGCGCTGGCGACTCTCGATTTTCAGCGCAGTCACCCCTGCGGCCTTGACGAAGATAGATAGCAGCGACCCTCGATCATCACGCAAAGCCCGCCGAAAACGAACGCTTCGGTTTCCACGTCGATCGCGCGGTTCAGAGCGGCTATCTGCTGAACCGAAAGCACCCTGGGAAGGACGACTCGGGCATGCCGAAATGAGCCGCATAGAATCCGATCGCTTCGGGTGTCGCCGCCACGGCCTGCACCGACAGATGAAGGCGGGTCTGCCTGTGGGTCGTCGCCACATGGTCAAGGACGGCGAAATCTGCGGCAATGATAGCGTCCGCACCGCTTTCGGCCGCCGTGTCTGCTGCCTTCTTCCAAATATCGACTGCATCGACACGCGCGAAGGTATTGATAGCGACCAGAACCTTGCTGCCGTGGTCGTGCGCGAAACGCACGCCCTGCGCGAGTTCATCCCGGGAAAAGTTCAGTCCTGGCAAACTGCGGGCGTTCGTCTCGTCGCGAAATCCGCAATAAACCGCGTCCGCATCCGCCTGAACGGCTGTGCAGAACGTCAAGTCGAACCTAAGCCGTTCTGGCTTCCTCCAGGAAAGCAAGGCGTGGGTCTAGCCTGGACGGGCGGAACTCGATTACCTGCGCGGACGCCACGCGCTCGACGTGGCCATCGCGGCACGGGCCTCAATCCCGGCCCGGTCGGTACCCTTTGCGAGAAGCACGCCACCGGTGCGCGGCCTCTGCCGCCGGAGACGAGAAAGAGGCCGTCGTCGAAGCCCTGCTTCAACCAAGACTGATGATATAGAGTGGCGCTATCCAGTCGCCCGCAAAGCTTCTGACGAGTAGAACATTCCGCCAAGAGCCTTGCGGCTTGAATGCGTCCTGTTTTTCGCGAGATCGAGAAAGTCATAGACGAAATACGGGGCGTGGAACCGATCAGCGCCACTGCTTTTTCCGCTAATCCGGGCCACGCGGGCAAAGAATGCGGCAGAAAAGATTGAAGTCTGCATTGGCTGCTGGCGCGATTGGCGCGGCCTCGGTAGGTGGCAGTGGGAAGGGCGGCGGCGGTGGCTAGTTTGCAAGCCGGACCGGAGGCGGGCAGATTTCGTCTGGAAATGTCGAGTTTTAATTATGCGCACCGGGAAAATATCAAATTTCCCGGGCGAAGTAATTCTTTTCTGGATTTCCGGAAACAACTGGCTACAACCGCCGGGTTCATTCAGGATGGCGAGCCGTTTCTTCATTTAAGTTTACGCTAAATTAACCATCCTAAAGCGATGATGACTCAATATTAACTCGGGCAGTCCGATTTAATAGGAGGGTCTCGATGACATTGTTCCGCACCGCTTTTGGTGCAGCCTTGCTGGTCGCGTGCCTCGACCACGGCGCGATGGCCACAACGCAGAACGTCATCTTCAATGGCACGGTCACCGCGACCTGCACGCTCGTTGTCGGCTCCAACGGCACGATGACGGTGAGCCCCGACCTCCAGTCCCTGAGCTCGCATAACAGCGGCGGTTCGGCTGGAACGGTTACGCTCACCACCACTGGAGGTGTTTCGCTGAGCGTCGATCCGGTGACCCTCACCACCGTGCCGGCCGCTGACAGCACCGCCACCACCTGGACACCGACCTATTTGGCCAGCGGTGCCCACACGATCGCAGAAACGGGGGCGTCCACCGCCCTGGCCATCCCTGGCGCCGACCTCGTCTCGGTCCATCTCGCCGGCACAAAGGGCGGCAGCAATCGCTTCGCCTCCGGAAACTATCAGGCAACGGTAACGCTGCGCTGCGAATGACGTCCCCGCGAAGGAGGGGTCCTTGAAACATATTCTAAACCTGGCGACGGCCTTGGCCGTTGGACTGATGCCCATTGCCGCCGGCGCCCAGTCGATGTCGCCGATGCGTGGTGAGGTCAACAGTTTCACCGATGCCTTCGCGGTCCGCGTGTTCCCCGCCAATCCCTACGGCCAGAAGATCAAGGTCGAAATCCACGTATACGATCAGGATTTTCAGCCGGTGGACGCCAAAATCTCTCCGAGCGTCTTCCAACTGGGCTCGCAGGCCTCCCGTCCTGTCCTTGTGGTCGTGCCCTTCGGCGGCGCTGCCGAGCGTAAAGTGCGTATCTGTACCGAGAGCATCCCTTTCCCCAATGAACAGACGCAAATAAGGGCACAGATATGCGGAAAGTTTTTTGGGCACCGCAAGTCCTGACAGTCGCGTTTGCGGCAATGTGGACGGGGATCTCGCCGGTTCTGGCCGAGGATGTCTACAACCTCAATCAGAACGAGAGCGGCTTCAATCTGCCCGGCGTGACCTTGCCCCAGGGCCAGGACGAAGTTCACGCTTCCGACGGCACGACCTGCCGATCGGCCGTCTCCGGCAGCGGCGCCTATCTCGACCTCGGCGTTATCAGAGGCAACAAGCAGTCGAACAACGACGTCGCCACCTACGGCCGCGTGGTGATCCCGATCGGTCGCACGCCGAAGCGTGTCGATTGCAGCCGCCTCTATGAGCTTGAGGTCGAGCGCCTGCAACTGGAGCTGAAACTGCTCAAGATGGGCCTCGGCGGCGACGGCCCGACGGCGAGCGTAACCGCCAGCGTTCCCACGCCAGTGGCCGCTTCACCCGGATGGGCCAACCAGGGCTGGAGCATCAGGACCGGAAGCGGCGATGGCAAGAAAAAGAAGAAGAAATAACCTAGCGCTGCTTGCGATAGCTGCACTTGCCGGCTTTTGCCTTCCGGCGCAGGCGGCGATCATCGGCACCTGCACCGTCATGGTCGGGGCATCGGGAACGATGACCGCAAATCCGGCCATCGGCATACTGAGCTCCAAGCAGGCAGGCGGATCGAGCGCCAGTGCCACCGTGGTGGCAAGCTCCGCGCTGTGCTCATTGTTCAGCTTGCTGGACTGTTATTCGGTTTCTGCGCCGGCGCCTGGGGCATTCTCGTCCGCGCCAAGCGGCGGTGGCACCAACGTGACCTTCGTCTCGGTCTTCCGCCTCGATGGCTCGGGCGTCGACAACAATGGGGGAGTGCCGCAAAGGGTAGTCAACGGCACCCACGCCATGCAGGTCGACCTCACTGCCACCAAATTGAGCGGCATCTTCCCGGCCGGCAACTATCAGGGCATCGTCACCGTGCTGTGCGAGTGAGGCGGCAAATCGCGCTCTAGCTTTCTCCACGAGCGTGGTGAAATCCGTGACCGATCGTTCGAAAGCCAGGCGTTCCGCGCCTCCGGCCTCAATCTCGTCGTCAGCGCGATCGTACACTGGAACACGGTTTATTTCGAGCGGGCCGTCACCCACTTACGCAAAATGCATCGTGAGGTTCCGGATCACCTGCTCAAGCACGTATCGCCGCTGAGCTGGGAACACATCAATCTGACCGGCATCTACACCTGGGAATGCAGAACATCAGATGCCTGAAGGCTTCCGGTCGGTCAGGCTTCCGGCTCGGTTACGTCAGGCCCGCATGACATTGATGCTCCGTTCGACCTTAGCGTGTCGGGCCTTTATCACCGAAAGACAGCAATCCCCTTGCTGTACATGGTGTTTCATGGGATTCTTTGGACCTGATCCGAAGGAGATGAGAATGCCTGAAGCGATGCTCGCCGCGCTTTCCAGTATCCGGACCGTTGAGGAGATGATCCTGGCCTTCGGGGATGAGCAGCATTGCCGTCGGTTGCTGGAAAGCATGGTGTGGCCGGATGGTCGCATTTGCCCGGCCTGTGGTTACAAGCGTTCGATCGCGCTTGCTGGTCGCGACACCGGCAAGCGGCGTGCGCGACCGGGTCTCTATCAATGCTCCAACGGCGATTGCCGGTTTCAGTTCACCGTGACGACCCATACCCCGCTGCATTCGACCAAGCTGCCCTTGCGTGTCTGGTTGAAGGCCATGTGGCTGCTGCTGCAATCGGATAAGGGTTTGTCCTCTGTCCGGCTCGCCGAGATCCTTGGAGTGAGCCAGCCGACGGCCTGGCGGATGGGTCACGCACTGCGGCTGATGGTGGCGCGGGAAAACATGCTCGACGGCACGGTTGAGATCGACCATTTCCATCTCGGTGGAAACCCCGAAAGCGGACCCCAATCCACCAAGGGCTGGTCGGGGCTGGGCGCTTCCGCAGGCGGATTGAACGGCGTTAACGCCGGCGCAGGTGCCTCCTTCGGCGGTTCAAGCGGCGCGCCTCTGAGAATCGTCTCATTAAAAGATCGCGCTGACCTCGCTGGGAACATTACCCACGGTTGACACCGGAACGGTGAAAGAATGGCTGAGCCCTTGAGACGGCAAGTTTCCAATGAGTGAACGAGGTCTCCGTTGAGAAACTACCCGGCTGCCATAGTTTCGATTAAGCGACTCCAGTCATTGTAAGAGGAAAAGCTCATCGATTCCGCCCTCTGGATAGCATTTGTTGGAACGGTCATCCTAATGCAGATGCCACCGGGGCCAGATAGTATCTTGGTGATGGCGCGAGGCATTGGACAGGGGCGCGCGACCGCGCTGTTCACCGTTCTTGGCATGACAGTTGGCGCGGGGATGGTGCAACTGCCGCTAATCGTGTTGGGGATTTCCTCGCTCGTGAGCGCATCCCACCTCGCATTCAAAATGCTGCAATGGGCGGGAGCCGCCTATCTCGTTTGGCTCGGACTACGGCTAGCGTTCACCTCATCCGCTACGACGGCCTGGCAGGTGGGAGATGTGACACCGCTCGCCGCCGCGCGGGAGGGCATGATTGCCAATCTGGTAAACCTCTGGCCGATCGGCTTCATGGTCGCGTTCCTGCCTCAGTTGTCGATCCGCATGGGGACTCAGTGACGTTGCAGCTTTTGCTCCTAGGGGCGACCCAGAAGATGACGGGCGTTTTTGGTCTTAGGAACTTACGCCTTGGCGTCCGGCACACTTGGCGCGTGGATAATGAAGCGGCCTCGCGTACGGGTCTGGCAGCAGCGGATCGTAGGCCTATTCACCATTGGCCTTGGATTTTCGAATGGCTTTCGGCGGCGGAGCTAGCCGTTAACCACGCACGACTACCTCTTTCGGCGAGGTCGATGATGCGGCGGTCTCCCGCGTTGGACGCCATGAGATGGTCGCGCGGCGCTCCGGTCGCGGCGCCGATCACTTGGGCGGAGATGGAGACGCTTGATGCGCCATCGCATTTCCACGTCGGCGATGCTCCTGAATTGAAGAAACGCGCAACCAGCAAATTTCTGGTGGGATGGGATCGAGCCGACCAATCATTGCCAAGTCTGAAGCCCCGCTCCGCGAAAGGCAGCAAGGCTGGGTCAAGGGTTCGCTGCCTTGGCCTGATGGAACCTGCGAAGATCGGCCCCGTTTGCCTCAACCATGGCAAAAACCGACGCCCGGACAGTCGCCAGCCTCCTAAGGGAATACGGACATCGCACGGCGCTGCGCGGTGACAACGCCTATCGCACAAAAGCATATCTGCGCGCCGCCGATAGTCTGGCTGCGTTGTCGCAGCCGCTCGACCGGATCATCGCCGCCGGCGCCCTCACCAGAATCCCGGGGATCGGCGACGCGATCGCGGACATTGTGCGCAAGCTCTATGAAACGGGCACGCACCCACGCCTTGAGGAACTGCGCGAGGAGGTCCCGGCGGGGGTGATGGAGCTTTTTGCTATACCAGGGCTTCGGCCCGACAAGATACTGAAGCTTCATCAGGCGCTCGGCGTGAACTCGTTGGCTGAGCTCGAAGCCGCCGCAAAGGCAGATCGCATCCGGCCAGTCAAACGCCTCGGTGCTTCGCTTCAGACAAAAATCCTGCAAAACCTGGCTATCGCTCGAAGCGGCGAAACACAGCTTCACCTGCACAAGGCCGCGGCTCTCCTTGAGCATGCCGTCATTTCCGTGAAGCAAGAGCATCCAGAGTTTTCGCGCGTGGAAATTGCCGGTGATTTCCGGCGCGGTTGCGAACTTGTTGCCGACCTCGCGCTGGTAGCGCTGGGGAAGAAGCCGACCGAAATCGAGCGGTCCAGCCTCCAGCTTGTCGTCACGGATAAGAAGCACTTTGGCGCCAGCCTACTCGAAGCAACCGGATCGGCGGCCCATCTTGAGCAGTTGAAGATGTATGCGACCGAGAGAGGGTTCGCCCTCAAACCCAACGGGCTCTACCACGGGAGAAAGCTGATCGCGGCAGC
The DNA here is from genome assembly GCF_020164715.1 of Mesorhizobium sp. ESP7-2. Taxonomy (NCBI): domain Bacteria; kingdom Pseudomonadati; phylum Pseudomonadota; class Alphaproteobacteria; order Hyphomicrobiales; family Phyllobacteriaceae; genus Mesorhizobium; species Mesorhizobium sp. ESP7-2. Next base: position 8,188 of record NZ_JAIUGQ010000068.1, on the reverse strand, counting down.
GACAGAGAAGGAAATCTACGAAGCGTTGGACCTACAGTTCATCGAACCCGAACTGCGCGAAGGCAGGGACGAGATTGAGCGGGCAGCGAGGCAGCAGTTACCTCCTCTTGTCCGGGACGAAGATCTGCGTGGCATCCTGCATTCTCACACGACCGCATCCGATGGCACCGAGACGCTCGAGGCAATGGCTGAAGCGACCCGCAAGCGTGGGTTCGAGTACTATGGCGTCGCCGACCATTCGCAATCGGCCCACTACGCGGGCGGGCTCACGCTGCGAGAGATTGCTGAACAGCACCGCGAAGCCGATCGGCTAAACAAGAAGTATGGTGGAGAATTTCGTATCCTGAAGGGCATCGAGGCAGACATCCTGGTCGATGGATCGCTTGATTATCCGGACCACGTCTTGAAGCAGTTCGATTTCGTTGTCGCGAGCGTGCACAGCCGCTTCAACCTGCCCAAGAAAGAGCAGACGGACCGTATCATTGAGGCAATCGCCAATCCCCTCACGACAATCATCGGCCACATGACCGGCCGCCAGTTGTTGCGTCGTCCCGGCTACGATGTCGACGTCGACAAGGTCATCAGAGCGTGCGCGAAATATGGCGTCGCTGTCGAAATCAATGCGCATCCGTGGCGGCTCGATCTCGACTGGCGGTGGCATCAGAAGGCACTCGACTACGGCTGCATCTTCAGCATTAATCCGGACGCTCATTCAATCCGCGAACTCGACCACATGCATTGGGGGGTCGAGATGGCCCGCAAGGGAGGTGTCCCAAGGACACGGGTTCTCAATGCGATGGGATCGGCGGCTCTGCTTGCGAAGCTTTCAGAGCGCAAGTCCGATTCCAGAAACGGCGGAAAGTGCCGCTCGCCTGCCCGGAAAGCTGTCGGATGAGGATCGAGATCCTGGGACCCGTAAACAGGTAACGGTGCTCGGGCGAGTCGCTGTGGTTTTCCCTACCAGCGCCGCAACGCGAACAAGGGACCTTACGATGCACCATCTCTGCAGCGATCGCCAGGCCCTTACCGAGACCTTGCGCGTCAGACCGGCTATGCCGGCGGCCGAGCCGGGGATAACGGGATCTCGGGAGGATCCGATCGGAGCCTGCGATCCAGAACTTGTTGTAGGCGGTGACATGACAGGCATTCGCGCGCGGTCTTTTTCGCGCACCACGGTCCCACGCGGGCGCGGGATGATGAGGGTACGGGGGGTCGGGGCGCGTGCCAGCTATCCGATCACCCGCTCAGAATTTTCTACCAAACATTCCTCTGCTTTGGTACGATTCCGGCTCTTGATTTTTTCAAGAAGTGGCGCACGAATCGACGCTTGGGGGAGGAAGACGACCATGGGTGCTCAGACATCCCGTCTGCCGTCACACACCGCTCAGGACGTCATCAGTGCAGTGTTGAAGGACGCCCCCGTGGGCAGTGTGGTCTCCGTTAAGGCAACCCTCGAAGCTGTTCGTAGGGAGTGTCCTCAGCTAACCAAGACGGACTGTGAGCTGATCGAGTTGATGATCAGTATAGCAACCATGGATGACGTGTTCCTGGTGTTCGATCTTCACGAGGAAAGGGTGGAACTCTCAGGGCCAACCCAAGTTAGGCCTAATGGTTTCAGGAAAGCATCGAGCATGGCTGCTGCTCATCAGGTCGAGGGTCTTTCGGAAACAGCTCCCGGGGGTCCTGGGTCTGCCCGTAGAGCCAACCCTACCTGACCCATTGCCGACTCTGTTGGATGACCTTGACAAGGCCGAGGCCGCCAAAGAACTTGCGTCCAAAAGGAAGCCGCCATCTCCCTCCATTGGTTCACCCCCCGATCACGATAAGGACCACCGAGCCAGGCATGCGGTTCAACGTCAGCAATGCTGAGGCTGCCGCCGCAGAACTTCTGAAGTGGACCAAACGTGGCCCTGAGTGGCACCGTGCAGTGAGCGTTTGCATGGCCGCTCTGGCCGACTTGGCGACACCCCAGGAAGCCCGAAGGTGCTTCAGCCTGGCTGCCAACGAGGAGGGTGTCCTGCTCTCCGAGTATTTGTCGGATAAACGGAACCAACCCACACTCCAACCGTTGCGAGCGGTGGTGGGATGGGTCTCCAACGGTCTGATCTGGCATGACATCAACAGTTGTCCTCCTAGTGGAAGACGAGGGCGTAGTTCTTATCGACGTCGAGCATTCACTCATGGAGGCCGGCTTTGACGTGGTCACCGCAATGAACGGATCGGCTGCTATACAGGCCTTTGATCGGGACCCCGAGCCCATCCGAGCACTCGTGTCGGACATCAGGCTTGGGGCCGGTCCAACCGGGTGGGAGGTGGCCCGTCACATGCGTAGCGTCAACCCCGATCTGCCGGTGATCTACATGAGCGGCGATGGCGCAGATGATTGGGCATCACAAGGGGTGCCAAACAGTATCATGATCTCGAAGCCGTTCGTCATGGCCCAGATCATCACTGCGGTGGCCGCCTTGCTCAATCGGACAGCATGAGGGTTGGTTGCGAGTGATATGTCGCTTGGACTAAAGACTGCGCCCCAGCGAGGGAATCGGCCGAGCCGGCAGTGTCTTACATCGAGAGCGGCTGCACCCGAGAAATCGATCACTAACCGTCTAATCGCTAGGCGGTGAGATCGTTCCACTATTCTCGTCGCACTGGGCTGCCCAAGAGGCCCGAGCGCGGTCACTCACTTCGAGATAAGCCATATCGATTAAATAGGTGAGCAGGCGCTCCCCATCTGCATGAGTCACTTGCCGGAGCTCGCGCAACATCGCCTGCGCGAACCTCAAGTTATCCAACTTGCTGGGCAGCCCCATCGCCTAAGCCTCCCCTTCACAATATTAGAGAAAACTTAAGTAAAAAGCTATCCCGCTATTGCGGTCAGCTGAGAAGGTGTTGCATGGGCGGACGCCTGTGAGACACGAGCGGTTAACCATTGGCTCAAATTATTGGTGCCGCGTAATCTTTCGGTAGTTCGCGGCCAGGACAATGTTTCGATATCAACGCCGAAAGGCACCGTGGTCGCCATGTGGCAACCTCTCCTTGCAAACCTTGCCCTTGCCGCAGTCATGCTGGTGGCGTGGTGTTCCGTCGGCGATTTCGTGCCCCGGAAAGGCCGACGGCACCAACAGCTCTTGTCGGCGTCGTAATGACCGCCGGCACAACCGGCTCGATGATGATGGCGTTCGAAGCGTCTCCCGGCGTTTCCGGCGGCTCGTTCGATATAGAGACCTTATCCTGCTGGCGGTCGCGGTGGCGCCGAGCGGCTCCCTGATCGTTCTGAAGGAGGTCAACGACAATTTCGGTCATGCCGCAGTAGACGTCCCGCTGGTCGAAGACTCACGGCGTCTGGAGAAGGCGATCAGGCGAGGCGATCTGGCCGCACGACTTGGTGGCCATGAGTTCGGAGTGCTGATGTACGGCAATGCCGACGGAACCGGCGATGTCAGCTTGGTAACCCGGATCATGAAGAACCTGGCGCAACCGTTGAAGATCGACGATGTTACGCTGCTTCCGGGCGGAACGATCGGCTACACCATTTTTCCCAAGGACGAAGCGGACCCGGAAGGCTTGCTCAAGAACGCCGACCGGGCACTTTATCAGGCCAATGCGAAGGGCCGAGATAGTTGGAAGGCGTATGAACCTGAAGCGGCTGCGGTCGCAATGAGGCACAGGTAAGCTGCGTCGATCGAATGCCCTCAAAGCGCCTTCCGTTGGAATACGCTGCCATCATCGCGATGATCGCATTTGCGGTATGGCTCACGGCCAGAATTGAACTGACCGTAATACGCAGTTCAAGCCGAGGTCATCGAGCGGGCGAGCGGCCAGCTTAGGCTTTTGGTAGTCTTCTTCATAGGCATTCCGCCGGTTGGCTAGTTTGTTTAGTCTATCGTGGGCGGGGTGACCTAACGGAGGTCACAATGGTTGACGAAGCCGGGAATCGCCGCGAACGGCGGCAGCGAGTGCTGAAAGGCGCAGCGATCATCAACGGCGTCACGAACTCAGAAATCAGTTGCACGATTCGGAACCAGAACAGCGGCGGCGCTGAACTTAACGTGTCCGTGGAAGCGCGGGTGCCTGAACGGTTCGTCCTTTACGTGCCAACCGACGGTGTTGCCTATCAAGCTGTCCTGCGGTGGCGCAGGAATGACCGGATCGGCGTCCAATTTACTGGAACGTTGCCGAAGCCTCGTCTTCACTACGGCTGAAGTTCCCGCGCTCTCAAGATGGCCAAACCGGAAGCGCAAGCCTGGTCGGCTATTTCGACAAATTTGAAAGTTATAATACTGGGACGAGAAACTATAGCGCCGGAACTTCCTCGCTGTTCTGAAACCAAGTGACGCCTTAGCACGTACTAATGTGAGCCGCTAGCGTAGCGCTTGTTGCGCGTTAGTCAATCACAGGAGAGTGTCATGGCTAGTATCTTCGCGAGAACCGCCAAAGCATTGGCGAGTGGTGTAATCATTGCAGTTCTGTGTGTCCCCGCAAACGCCAGTGGAATCGGCGTAGGCGCCGGCGCGTCTGTTGGCGGGAGCGGCGGCGCTAATGCTGGGGCTGGGGCTTCTATCGGTGGCTCGGGTGGCGTGAATGCCGGACTAGGCGCGTCAGCCGGCGGCTCGAGTGATGCGAACGCTGGACTCGGTGCTTCGGTTGGTGGATCAAGCGGCTCCGTCGCTGGTCTCGGAGCCTCGGTTGACGGGTCCAATGGGATAAACGCCGGCGCCGGGACGACAATGGGCGCAGCCAGCGCCGTCACGGCAGGCGTGGGCGCGACAGTAGGCGACACCAGTGGGATCGGCGTTAGCGTCGGCAGCGGCATCGATCCGGGCGTCGGGGTTGGGATCGGAACCAATCCAAGCAGCCTAAGTATTCCCTCGGCCCCCACCAGCCCGACCAGTCCCAAGTTAGCCAGCGTCGTCGCCGACATGTCGGGTGCAAAGTTGGCTCGGATGAAGAAGCGCTGCGCTGACGTGCTCAGCAGTCAAGAGACTTATGATCGCGATCTGCGCCAGCTCTGCCTGCTGATAGCCCGCCGCTAATCGGCCCCGCGGAACGGAAGTGCGAACCAGCCACGAGGCAGGTGTTACACCTTCCCCGCCTTAGTCAGAAAGCCCGTTGCTTGTTGTCAGCGGGCTTTTTGCCGCCGTGGATGTGATATTTCTTATCGTATAATGGTCAAACCATCGTCGGAGCTTATCCTAATGTTCACCCAGCTACAGTGAGCAAATCAGGAACAACGAGCGAATTTGCTGAGTTTGAGCGATGGAAGCCCAAGAAACGAACTCTGGCAAGCCACGCAATGGTGCAAACTGTTAGACCTCGCCACCGACTTCAACCAGGATGGTTCACGAGCGAGGCTCTCATTTGCCTCGGTGTTGCAGCCCGGCTCGCAGGCTGAAACTTAACGTCGCGCAGAAGTCAGGTCGAGGTCGCCTCATGAACGGCGTTATCCCGTGCCGGCACGCCAGCGGACGGTGGCATCGCCGGCGAACAGTCCGCTCCAGTTTGCCGGTGTCCGATAGCTAACCGACCCGGAGCCGGTCTCGTCGGCTTGGAGTAGCCATGGCTTGTAGTCGCGCTCAACGCTACAGTGACCCACGCGGCAGCCGGCCCTGAAAATCAGCAAATCAGGTCGTAATCAAATCTTTAGGATAACTTGCCAAGCTTTTCCGTTGCGGCGACCGGACAGCTCGACGGATGTTCGGGAGAAAGCGGTTAAGGATCCATCGACTGTGTCCGAACTGATGCACAACGACGGGCAGGAGGACCCTGCCTTAATCGCCGAGGTTGACCGGCTTCTGGCGCGCCGCACGCGCGACATTCGCCTCAAAGGCGAGATCAAGCGGCTGTTTCGAGCACGTGTCTGGTCGCAAACGGCGAAGATTATCCGCGCCTGGATGATCTGGGTGGCTTTGCTGGACGTGCTGACCCTGGCGCTGAACATGTTGATCCTGCCAAGGCCGATCGCGCTATCTATGCTTTTGCCTGGCACCATCATCCCGCCGATCGCCGCGACCACTTTTTTTGTGTGGCGAAGGCCGCGGGCGCATTGGATTCAAGGGGCTTCGCTGATCGCGGGCATGTTCTTCATCTTGTTGTCGGTCGCGTTGGTCGGCGTCAGCGCGGGTGGCGAGTTCTATGAACGGCATTTGAACATTATGCTGTTCGTGGCCATAACAGCCATCATCATCTTCGGCATCCCTCTCGCCTGGACGGCGGTCATTGCCGCCCTCGCGCTCGGTCTCTATCTTGTTTTTCAGTTGCAGAACCCTGCTATCGAGTTTGGGAGCGCCGTCGCCGCGACGCTGTTTTTTGCCAGCGGTATCTTCGCGACGGTCGCGGCGCGGCGCATCATGACAATTCTCGCTCAAAAGACTTTTCTTTTTGAGCTTCGCGACCAACGCAGGGTCGCCGAACTGGCTAAAGCGAACGACCGACTGGTACTCCTGGCGAGAACTGATCCCCTCACCGGCATTGCCAACCGGCGGTGGATGACGGAAACACTCAACAACTTATGGGGAAGCGGCACAGGTTGCCCTGAGATTGTCGCGATGCTGATGTGCGACATCGATCACTTCAAGAAGCTGAACGATCACCTCGGCCATGCCCAGGGCGATCGCTGTCTGGTCGAGGTGGCCAGAATCATCCAGGAGAATGTCAGGCGCGATCGCGATCAAGTTGCCCGCTACGGTGGCGAAGAGTTCCTGGTGCTTCTGCCCGAGGTGAGCGAGGAAGAGGCGGTCTCTGTAGCTGAGCGAATTCGTAGGAGCGTTGAGGCCGCCGCTTTATCCAATCCCGGATCCCGCGTATCGCGCTGCGTCACCCTCAGCATTGGGGTTGCGGTTCAGTCGGCTGAGGAGGCCATCTCACCCGAGCAGTTGCAGCGTCACGCGGATACGGCCCTCTATCTTGCCAAGCAAGCCGGCCGCAATCGGGTGCTGCTCCACGGGCCGGACAAGTTTGGTGAATCGAACCGGGGAAAAAATCGCCAGAAAGCTCTTTAACTTCAGGTCCAGACCAGCGACGGCATCTCGCCGGCGAACCCAGCCTACCCTCACGACCGGAGACCGATTTCCACCGGCAGCGGCGAGCGCTGATTCTGCAGCGAACCTGACGCCCTGTCAGCGGAATGCCGGAAAGCACGCCGATAACGTCCACCTTGATCCTGTGCCGCCGCACACGCCCGGCTTTGGCTTCTTTGACGGCCAGCGAGCATTGTCGGATTTGGCGTGTTGGGTCGAGTTTTGTGTCCCATCATTTAACTCAACAAGAGGCCTGCAAGCAGCACAGCAATCGCAAGTGAGAGCGGGACCGCCAGAAGCCAACCGGCTTCCAATACGCTATTTTGAGCACGATACATGATGAGGCTCCTTCCTGTCCGTTCAAGAACGAAAGGCCCAAGGCACGCGTTCGGTTCCCCTTTTTGTCGAGACAGCGCATCTTGGATGGTCCGCGCCCGTTTATGGATAAGCGCCTCTGGGCATCAAGCCTACTTCCGCTTCAGTAGCGTCACCAAAACAGTCCGCACGAGTGTTCGTCGCCATCAATCTCGACGGTCCGGAGGAACTGCAGTTGTTGGAGTCGAGCACGCGCTGGGGGAGTTTGCTGAAGCACCCACCAGCCCAAAGACCTTAGGTATGTGAGCAGCCTGACATAGTTGAAACTCTTGACGGAACGGGCAGCTGAGATGCCTTCGCGGACTGGAGAGCACATGAAACGCGAAGCCGAGATTCGCCATAGATCGGAAGAGGTGGATGACAATGTGTTGGGGGACGTCGTCATGGCTCTCCATCGTCGTGTCAAGATCAGCCATGACTTCGATATCCCTTACATTGCAGGCTACAGCATTGATCGACGCACGGTCTACATTGACCGTCACCTGCCACGCACGATGCCGTGGAAGGGTCAAAGAGTGAGGCTGTCCCCTTTCTTGCTGACCCATGAAATTATCGAAAAGGCGCTGCTGGATGAACTTAGGCTGCACTATCTACATGCCCATCAAATCGCGCTATGTGCCGAGCGCGATGCAGTCATGGCCGCAGGCGTCCGCTGGCAAAGATATCAGTCGTTGATGAAGCTCAACGAGAAGCCGATAGACCAAGAGAAGCTCAGGAAGGTGCCTCCCGACCTCGATCTTACACCCTATCGGGACCTGCAGGATTCGCCGTGCTTGATCGGTTGGTCAAAACCCAGA